>CAYWNO010000013.1:0-19241 GCA_964459665.1 uncultured Methanosarcinales archaeon | reverse complement strand
AGAGTTGACCAGACTGCTATCAGCAAACCTGTGCTAAAAAGCTAAACAAATACAAAAAATCAATTTTGGGAGACATGCGAGCGAATCGGGTTCGCTCGCACGCGTTCGACTAAAAAATTGATTTTTTCAAAGTCTTCAATAAAACCAAAAATGCCACCCTACAAAACCTTCCATTTCAAATCCTTAACCTCGACCCAGGACAAGGCAAAGGAGTTCGCCAAAAAAGGGCTAAGCAATATAGTCGTAGTTGCGGATAAGCAAACCCAAGGCAGAGGGCGCTTTAGGAGAAAATGGCACTCCTCTAAAGGCGGCTTATGGATTTCTATTTTGTTAAAGCCGGGAAATATAGAGAATATCCAATACCTTACATTTGCCGCAGCGATTGCAGTTGTCAAATCAATCAAAAAAATCGCGAAAGTAAACACAAAAATAAAATGGCCAAATGACGTGCATTACGAAGGCAAAAAGCTGTGCGGCATTCTTACCGAAGGCTTTTTTGGAAAAGACAGCCATGTTATTATAGGCATCGGGCTTAACTTAAGCCAAAACGGCTTCCCGGATGACATCAAAGAAACTGCAACATCCTTGAAATTTATCACGCAAAAAAATTTCTCACGGGAAATTTTTTTGAATTGTATATCAGAAAAATTTTTCGCCTTGTGCGAAAAATTTTTTAATTGTAAAAATTCTGATGGCATATTAAAACTATGGAAAAGATATTGTGATACAATCGGCAAGGAAATGACCGTGAGCGCAAAGACCGGCACATTTTTGGGAAAAGCCGTTGGCGTTGATAGCGATTGCAACCTTCTGCTAAAGCTAAAGGGAGGGACAATTAAAAAAATTGTAGAAGGCGACATAACCGTCAGATGCCTTCAGCTCTGATTTTTTTCCTGATGTGCCTGTAAACAAAAATTCCCGATGCGCTCATTGCAGCTATCGCCAAAGCTACCCCCCAATCCTTTCGCCCATCTTGTGCTGCCTAATGCGGTTTTTATATCTAATGCAGCGCCTCCTGTAACGCTTTCCAAATCCGATGATTCTTGTCTCGCGCCCGTACTTTCTGTTTTTAATGTCTTGTCTTCGATATTTTCCGTTGCGCTTTTATTATCAGGAATCGTTACATCCGCTTCTTTTTGAATTTCGCATAATCTCTTTGTCAATGGATTCTGCGACGCGTCCGGGCACTTTGCATTTTGGATATGCTGCGGCACTTTTTTAAATGAGCACTCCCTTGTTTGCAGCCCGTAATCGCATTTTGACCATTCGCCGCAAACCCAGTCCTTGTTGCACACGCTAAATGCGCTGCTGCCTTGGCTGCCGCTTTCACTTTTTTCATTAAAGTTTACCTTATTGCCTCTAATCGGGCTGGAATTTGGCGTTCCCGCACATTCGTCATCTTCTTTTTTATCGAGAATCAGGATTAGTGATGTTTTTGAGTCGGTTCCGCCTTTGCCGTCATTTACTGTTATGTTTGCATAATATTCGCCTGCATCTTCATAATCGGTCTTCCATTTTCCTGATGCGTTTAACGGCGAGGAATATATGAATGCCAATCCATCCCCATCAATATCTGTTGCTGAAACATTGCCTGTCGAATTAATATCGACTAAATCATTTTCATAGGCATTTATATCCGGCATAACTCCAAGAACAGGCGCATCATTAACCGGTGTTACCTCTACAATTGTGCTTTGGCTTGCATCAAGCCTGCCGTCGCTCGAAATGATTGTGATGGCAGCCATTCCGTTCCAATCCGGCGATGAGCTTATTCTGATTGTATTATTTGAATATATCTTTGCGTAAACGTTGCTGTCATTTGAGATGTAATCAAAAGAGAGTTGCTCATCGTCTCTGTCGCTGAAATATTCACCCATGCTTATATTCTTGCCATACGAATCCTCCTCGAACTTTATGTAGGGCAGGGCAGATGCAATATCCGGAGCTGAGTTGTTGTCTATAAAAATAGTTATAAAATCAGGGTTCAATGGAACTCTTGGCGTGGGCGTTGCATTCGGCTCAAAGTCAGATTGCTGCTCTGAATCTGCGCCTGCGGGATTCCTTGCTATTGACTTTCCCGCTTCGGCAAATAATGGCCAGCTGTATGTTCCCGCCTTGTTGTTGCCCCAGGATAATTCGTCTATAATCTTATTGGAAGCATCCCTTAATTGGATAAAATCATTGCTGTTTGCAAAATCAAAATCTCCCTGGAACGAGTCCATGTCCGGCATAAACCCGTAATCCGCTTTGAAATTGCTTGCGTTTGCTATAACCATTGCAGATTTTTTCCCAATCACAAAATCAGGAATGATTATGATTCTTGTTCCTCCTTTTATGTCCCATCCGCTTAAGTTTACGGGATAATCGGTTGGATTATAAATCTCAACCCAGACCCTTCCTCCATCCTGCCCTGCTGCATCAAATAATATTTCAGAGATGACAACGTGATTTATTCCTGCGTTTCCGGCAAAATCCTCTGCGGTTGCAGTCAGGTTGTAAAAGCCTTCCGTAAAATTTTTTGCGTAAAGCTCCGCTACCCACCAATTATCCTCGTTTCTTGCAGCAAGGCTTCCATCCCCTATGCCAAACACAATCCCGGATATGCCTGTTTCATCATCTGCCGCAGTCACATTAATCAGCTGCACCTGTGAAATGTTTGCATTGCTTGAGACCTTCCCGTTGAATGAATAAACCTTCGGGCTTGCAGTGTCGACAGTGAAATTAACCGTTGAATTTGCCGAAGAGCTAAGCCCGTAAATCAGGCTGACATTTAATGTATACTTCCCGTCGGAAGCGTTAAGCGTTGTATTGGTAAGCGATGTCTGGTTCAATTTTCCATTGATATAGTAATTTATGAGCACGGTTCCGTTCCAGTCCTCAGAAGAAAAAGTAACATTCAGGAAAACAGGCAGATTGTTTGTCTTAAAATCCCCCGACGGAAACAATATTTGCGGAGCTTCCAAAGAATGCGCATTCATCGGCAAAGATATGCATGCGGCCATGAGCAAAAATGCAGACAGCCGCATCATGCCCAAGCGATTTTTAAAATCCATTTTAGCTGATTTGCGGCAAGCAATAATCTTGATATACCTTCGGTTGAAAAAAATCAACCAAAAAGTTTAGAAAAGTGATTTTATGTTGTGGAAAAGCCTAAAACAACTCTTGGAACAACTCAATTTCACTAAAATAAGCTATCTATCCGCCTATTTTTTTGCTAGGCAACCCCTTAGCCATGTGCTTGCTATTTCATATGCCTCTTTATCGCTCGCAGGTAAAAAGGTTATTCCAATGTTTTTACTGTACCAATGCTTTGTAAAAACACAATTTGCAAATGCCAGTGGAAACTCTTCTCTTAAACTCGGTATTGCTTCTTCATAAGTATAGAATCTATCTGTATATTTTTCACGTGCTTTTTTTTGTGTATCAGCCAACTCCCAAGCCCATGCATTCTTCAATTTTTCTAATGCTCGTTGAACTTCTGCTAATGCTTGTGCAAAATTTGTATTTTGTTCCTCTATTTTATACTGTCTTGATAAAAGTCTAAACCTGTTTCTCGTATTAATAATAAAATCCCGTATGCTTAATTGTATTTGTGTCATTTTATAACCTCCCGCTTAATTTTTTATTCTATTCTATGAACAAACTAATAAATATTTCGGTTTATCTTATGGCGGCGGACTTTGACATTCGTAATAATTCCCAAAGTCCGCCTGATATAGGCACGGCTAATTTATTTACGATTATTAATGCCTATACCTATAACTCTCAGAAAAATACAACACATTTCCTGCAAACATTTTTATACCTACACCAAGCATATTGGCAAATGGAAAATTACAAAAAAATTCATGGACTATATTTTGCAGAAGGCGAAGAGAATTTGCTAAGGCACATACTGCCAGAATGCTTCATAGGGGAGAACTTACATTCTAATCTTGTAAATGCAGATTACGCAATCAAATTCCTGCAGAATGAGCTGAATTCCATACTAGGCTCATTCATAAACGGCGGCTTTTCTTATAAGGGATTTATGCTGTATCCTCTTGTAAAGGATATATCCAAAGAAAACATATCCAAAATAAGGCGGCTAAAGAATATTGCAGTTTTCTTAAATGACAACGGCTACGATTTTTCCGGAAGCATTCGCAAGTACAAGACGGACATAGATAACAAAATTTTTGCGATAATTCTATCATCCATGTATCAGGATTTTTCACAGATAAAAAACAAGAATGCCAAAGCTGCAAAAAAGCCAAAGTGCGCTGAATTAAAAATGGAAGGTTACAGGAAGGAAGATTCAGAATATTTAAGGCCATTGGGCGAACTGAAAAAATATTCCGATAAATTCCTAAGGCAGTACTTATCTGGATTTTACCTCCACGGAAGCCTCGCGACTAAGGATTACATAAAGGGGTGGAGTGATGTTGACACAATAAGCGTTATATCTAAAGACACAATCAATGATGCAGTAGCTTTGCTTAAGCTAAGGGAAAGATTGTATCGTGCAAGGCATTTCTTCTATAAGATTGATCCATTGCAGCATCATGGAAGCATAATAATAAGCGAATATGATTTAGCAAGCTACTGCAACGCCTATTTTCCGATTCCAGTTTTCAAGTACGCAAAATCATTTTTTGAAGAGGATAAAATAATAAATTTCAGGGAAAGGGACTGCTCAAGCGAAGCCCTCGCTAGGCTTTTCTGGTTTGTCAGCTATTTTCGCAAATTAAACTCCGAAAAAAGATTAAATCTTGGAAGCTATGAGCTAAAAAACCTGCTACACAGCATAACTTTATTCCCTGCAATGTACTTGCAGTCGAAAGGCATTTTGGTGTACAAGAAGTTTTCATTTGGCATGGCAAAAAAAGATTTTAGCAATGAAGACTGGAAGGTTATTGACGATGTTGGCTCCATACGCTTTAACTGGAGCGCAACTGCAAGCCCAAGCCTTCCGCTATTCTCAAGGATTAACCCATTGTTTTATTATCGGGCAAGCTCAAGGCTTTCCGACTTGTTTAGAAACATAAAAAAGTCAAATAAGGTTGATGAAGCGGATGTAATCCATCGCATGCATAGGCTTTCCGAGAAAGTATGGGACAAGGCAAAGAAAATGAACTCTGGAAAATCCGCTTGAAAAACAGGTTTTCCAGCATAAAAATGGCAACAGGCAAAAATTACAGGTTTTACAATCTGCCAAAAAAATACGGCATGCAGGATTACAGGGAAGTTACCGAAACTATAATAAAAAAATATTCTTCATGCAATGATTTGGTTTCAATCTATAACTGGGGCGATCCTTCAACTCCTGGCATTTCAGACATAGACATACTTTTTGTGTTCAAGGACGGCGCAGCACAGCCTCTTTCCTTCTTTATAAGGAGCTTTAATTTTCTCGATGCGAGGGCCCGCTACCTGATAAGGCATCCTTTCGTATTTATCGGCGAAGAATCATTTAAAAACATAAGGTATGTTTATCCTAACGCCGATTTTAAGCTGCTTTACGGCAAAAGAATCAGGATAAATCCCCTCACCGCCGAAGAAATTTGTCATTCCAAAATCTCCCTGCTAAATGACATCATAATCAGGCACTATCCACGCGATTTTCTTGAGCAAAATGTAAACAGGCGCATAAATGCGAGGGATGTTTTATTAAGGCTAAACTCCTTGAAATACACGGCAGGCATGATTGCGGAGCTTGCAAAAAATGAAAACAGGCAATGGAGCCAAAAACTAAATCAAGTCTATGGGTTAAGGAAAAACTGGTTTTGGAACAACGATTTTGGCCTGCTGGCATCATTAACGGATGGCGCCGTAAACATTTCAATGGAAATAATAGAATCTTTCAGGCTATTCTTGGTAAAAAATAATATCGTGAAAATATATTCAGGCGCAGGCATAAGATACGACGGCATAAAAAATAAATCCCTGTTTGTAAAAGACTGGAATAAAGAAGATGCTCTGCAGCAAATGCGCGAACTCATTAAAAGCAAAAAAATAGTTTATTCCGTTTTGCCGATAGAATTATCCGCGCAATTGGCGCAATATTCCAAGCATCAAGGCAGAATAAGCGGTTATATCGAAAGTAAGCTTAGCGCAGATATGGCTTTTCAATTGAAGCATAAAAATGCCGTTTTGCACAGGGCAGAAATATTTAATAATCAGGCAGAACTCGCCTTCAATCTGAGGCACTCGGATTTTGCCGCATTTTTCGATTTCGGGTACAGGAACAAGTCAGGAATCAACAATTGGGTCATTGGTCTTGCTGATAGATTTAGGTTTTGAATTGATTTAACTAAAGAATAGATTATATAGGAAAATAAATGATTCAAAGCACTGGACATCCCTACACAAACTATTTAAACCCTTTTGTCATTATGATCATTTATGGCTCAGTTTTACTTAAGGGTATGTACAGCTAAGAAACATTATGATTCCATATTTCATGTTTTCGGAATGGGGCATTATGTCAGAAGTCATATTACAAGCGATGAATATTCACATAAAGTATATAGAGAACTTTGAATAACCCTCTGAAAATAACAATTTATTATTTGCGCATCGTCGAGACTGAAAATCAAAACAATTCAAAAAATGGGGTTATTCAAAGTCCTCTATAAATTTTATCGTTACGGGAATGACAAACAATATTTTTTAGATATGCTGATTAAATTTTTCAAAAAATATATCGCTAACGCCAAGCCTACCTTTGATTACATAACTCTCTACCCAGAACATGAGAAAGATAAATTGAATGGGAACATGGTTAATCTTTTGAATGACTTTTCAGAGGCGACAGAATTAAAGTATGAACAAATTTTAAGAAGGAACAGAACAATAAATCCAAATCATGAAATAGGGGGCGTTGAGCAAAGAAGAGAGAATGTGGCTGGATCTATTGATATATTAGAAGATGTAAAAGGAAAAAATGTTTTAATAATTGATAACGTAAGTATAACTGGAACTTCATTATTAGCTATTAATAACGACCTTATTAAAAATGGAGCTAAAATTGTTGCAGGTATTTGTTTAGGATTGGGAGATATAGAAATTGAAACAGACTATGACTTAAATCCATCAAAGAAATGGAATATTCATGAAATTATGGCTACGTTTAAATCAAAAAAAGTTAGTAAAGAAAAAAGGGAACAATGGAGAAAAATTACTTTAGCAGGGTAATGGGTTTAAAATCCTTACAAGGATTCGGCAACAAAAAAGTTTTAGATATACTCAAAGTTTCAAATATAGAAAAAATAGACAGTCTTCTGAAGGGTAAGGTTGATTTAAAAGAATTTGATTCAATTTATGAGCAATACAAAAAAAATGGAATAAAAACCATATCTTATTTTGATAAAGAGTATCCAATAAAATTAAAAAAAATTGATGTTCCTCCAGTAGTTTTATTTGCAAAAGGCAATATAAAATTCTTGAATGCACCATCTATATCCATAGTTGGAACAAGACACCCTACCGAAGAAACTTATAACTGGACTGTCAATTTTGCAAAAAAAATGTCAGATAACGGGTATGTAATAATAAGCGGAGGGGCTATAGGTGTTGATAAAGCGGCTCATAAAGGAGCTTTGATTTATGGAAGAGCAACTGTATGTGTATTGGGTAGTGGTATAAACAACCCCTATCCAAAAGAAAACATCGATATGATAAACTTAATATCAGAAAATGGTTTGGTTATTTCTGAATATCTTCCAGACCAAAATGTAAGGGAGTTTTCTCTGGTAGAAAGAAACAGGATAACTTCTGGATTAGGTGATGCTATAATCATAGTCGCAACTGGAATTAATGGAGGTTCAATTTGGCAATTTAAAAACGCCCATTCCCAAAAAAAATTAGTATTCTGTCCTAACCCTAAATTAAATTTAAATCCAAATGATGGTCTAATACAACTAATTAAAGAGGGAAAAGTAGTTCCAATAAATGAACCGTCTGATGTTCTAACCACCCTACATAAGAATAAAGATTTGAAAATTTATGTGTAAGTGGGTGCTATTACTATCAGTAAAAAATATACAAATGATTTCTTAACAAAAAATGTAAGAAAAAATAATTTATCTATCTTATGGTTAATTTTCTTTGAACCACTCAATCGTCCTGTTCAGCCCGTCACTTAGCTCCACCTTTGGCTGCCATTTAAGAAGCTTCTTTGCTTTTGTTATGTCGGGGCACCTAACATGAGGATCGTCTGCCGGCAATGGATTAAAAATAATCTTGCTCCTGCTTTTTGCAAGCCCTTTTATCAATTCCGCAAAGTCAAGTATTGTGCGCTCTTGGGGATTTCCAAGGTTTACCGGCTCATTTGTGCCCGAATTCATAAGCTTAAATATTCCTTCCACCAAGTCGCTCACGTAGCAGAAGCTTCTTGTCTGCCCGCCTTTTCCGTAAACTGTCATGGGCTTGTTTTTTAGTGCCTGATTAATGAAATTGGGAACGACTCTTCCGTCGTTTTTTCTCATCCTCGGCCCGTAAGTGTTAAATATCCTAACTATCTTTGTGTCAAGATTGTGTATCCTGTGGTAAGCCATTGTCAGGGCTTCCGCGAATCGCTTGGACTCGTCGTAGCATCCTCTCAACCCTATCGGGTTTACATTGCCCCAATAGCTTTCCGGCTGCGGATTGACTAAAGGGTCGCCATACACTTCAGACGTGGAAGCAAGAAGGTACTTTGCTTTTTTTGTAAGAGCCAATCCAAGAGTATTATGCGTTCCTAGGCTTCCTACTTTCAATGTCTGTATTGGTATCTTTTGGTAGTCAACAGGGCTTGCAGGGCTTGCAAAGTGAAGCACATAATCTATTTCATCGCTTACTGCAATGTGATTGCTGACATCGTGGTGTATGAACGTAAAATTCCTGCTGCCCCTTAAATGTCCTATATTCTTTAAATCGCCCGTGACAAGGTTGTCCATGGCAATGACCTTAAATCCCCCGTCTAGAAGAAACTCGCACAAGTGGCTTCCTATAAAGCCCGCGCCGCCGGTTATAAGGATTGTTTTCATGGTTCAATTCTTTTTATTTCCAGATCATCAAAATCTTTGTCGTAAGATACAACATTTGGGCAATTGTTAATGAGGGCAGCTGAATAATGCACCAAGTCAAAAATATCAAGCTCGTACTTGTCAATTCTCCTGAAAGCTTCAAAAAGCAGATTTTTATCCAATCCAACAATGATGCCGCGGCTCTTGAACAACGATTTAATGCAGTTGGAAGCGTAAGCTTTATCTCCTTTGATTATTGATATGACGTGCTGCGCCTCAACCAGACAAAGCGTATCAACAACAAAACCCTCTGACATGATTTTTCTGCATTTGTCCTTGTCTTCATTATCAACAAAAGACTTGATTATGACATTAGCGTCTATAAAGTTCATAAATTTTTGCCCCTTAATTCATGGCTTATTTTGATTATTTCATTTGTAGTGTATTTCTTCTTTTGCTTTATGGCATCCCCTATATCAAACATCTCCTGCATTGAAGGAACTTGCTTATCTTCCATAATCCTTTTCAGCACCGAGTCGTAGCTTTCATTCTGGTGGTCTTTCATTTGATTCAGCCTCTTTTTTGTATCTTCATATAGCTGTATTGTTGTTATTTTCATTTGCAATCTTAGCTATAGGTAGCTATAGATTATATATAAATCTTTTGATTTCAGGATTAAAAAAATTTATCGCTTGCTCTCTTTATACTCCCTGTCCGCCTTCTTTAATTGCTCGATGCTTCCTATGTCATACCATTTCTTGTCGGTAACATAGGAAAATACCTTATCCCTCTTGTGCAGCCACTCGATGAAATTTCCGGTCTTGTCCTTATTATTTCCCTGCTCAACATATTTTTCAATCAGCGGAGCTACCTTTTTCGGGAACAAGTAGATTCCTGTAGACGCCAAAGTTGATTTTGGGGCTGCCGGCTTCTCCTCAAAATTTACCACAATGCCATCTTTTACTTCCACAATGCCGTAATGCTTTGCCAGTGCAAAATCCCCCACATCATGCAGAACTATCACGCTTGATTTCTTTTTTTTAAAGAAGTTTATGGCGTTTGGCAAAGGCATCTCGAAAAGGTTGTCGCCTGCAATGACCATGAAGTCATCATTGATATTTTTTAAATTAAGCACATGGCGGATATCTCCCAATGCTCCGAGGCGGTCTTCGTTGTTTTTGGTGCCGTCGTTTACTATCTCTATTGCCTTGCCTGAATCAAAGCCCGACAGCCATTTTTTGAAGTGCTGCTCAAATTTGTCATTTGTTATAATATGCACCCTCTCAATCAGCCCTACCTCCTCTATCTTTTCAACTATGTGCTCTATTATGGGCTTTCCTGCAACAGTCAGAAGGGGCTTTGGAGTATTCTCGGTCAAAGGATATAGGCGGGTAGCGTAACCTGCGGCAAGGATTATGGCTTCAATTTGTATCACCCATAAGACAACTAAAAATTAATTTATGCACAAAAATAGAAAACTCTGGATGTAGCGAAGTGAAATCCAGAGTATCATTTGAATTTAAGGAGTTTTCTATTTTTGGCATCCTAAAAATCCGACCCGAGCCCGAAGGGCGAGCAAACTCTGGACGAAGCGGAGCGTAGTCCAGAGTGGTCGGATTTTTATGATTCAAACCACTCATATTATCTCCTTTCTTCCGATGCTTATATATGAAAAACCCTCTCTTTTTGCATCTTGCAGCGCGAATATGTTCCTTCCGTCAATAATGAGCGGGCGCCTCATTATTTTTTTTAGCTTTTTTAAGTCAAGATTCTTAAACTCGTCCCATTCCGTTATTATTACCAGCGCGTCCGCATCCTTTGCCGCATCATAAGGGCCATTGCAGTACAAAATTCCTTTCAGGATTTCTTTTGATTTCTCCATTGATTTCGGGTCGTAAGCCTTTATTTTTGCGCCGTCTTTTTGAAGCTCGGTTATGATGTCTATCGAGGGCGCAAACCTCATGTCATCCGTGTTGGGCTTGAATGAGAGCCCGAGAACCCCTATATTCTTGCCCTTCACAACCCACAATGCCTTTTCTATTTTTTTGACGAAATTTCTTCTTTGGGAATTATTTATTTCCTGCACTTCCTTAAGCAGCCTGAAATCATAGCCCATCTTTTCTGATATTCTTATGAATGCTTCGGCATCTTTTGGAAAGCAAAAGCCGCCGTAGCCGATTCCTGCGTCAAGAAAGCCCCTTCCGATTCTTTTGTCAAGGCCCATTCCTTCCGCAACTTCCCCGACGTCTGCGCCCGCAAGCTCGCATATGCTCGCTATTGAATTTATGAACGATATTTTGGCAGCCAAAAAAGAGTTCGACGCGTGCTTTATGATTTCCGCGCTTTTTATGTCGGTAAATATTATCGGGGATTTAAGCGGCTTGTAAAGGCTTTGCATTATTTTTTTGGCCCTTTCGCTCTGGCACCCTACAACTATCCTGTCGGGGTGCATGAAATCATTTACAGCGCTGCCTTCCCTTAAAAATTCAGGGTTGCTTACCACATCGAAATCCACCTTGTGGATGTTGCACTCCCTTATTGATTTTGATATCTTATCCCCTGTCTCAACAGGCACGGTGCTTTTCTCAACTATAACTTTGTAGGAATCCATAACATCGGCAATTGCCCTTGCCACGTTCTCAACATAGCTTAAGTCAGCTTCGCCATTATCCTTTGGGGGAGTTCCTACGCAGATAAATATTATTTCGGACTCTTTTATTGCTTTCTTTAAGTCAGAAGTAAAAGCCAGATTTTTGTTTTTCCTGTTACGAAATATAATCTCATCCAATCCGGGCTCGTATATCGGCATTATGTTTTTGTTTAATTTTTTAATCTTGCTTTCGTCTATATCTACGCAGGCTACCTTGTTTCCAAGCTCTGCAAAGCACGCCCCGCTTACAAGCCCGACATATCCGCTCCCGATTATCGCTATTTTCATAATCCTATAAGGATTCAATCCCCTTTAAATATTTTTCATTGAAACCTTTAGCTGGAAAAATCAATTTTTCGCGAAAAATTGATCTTGTCAAAGTTCAATAAACCAGCTCGCTTTTGTGCCTCGTTATGTAATCCTTGAAATTATTGACGAACTTTGGCATCATGCTAAGTGTATTATGCTCTGCCTCAGCAAATGCTTCTATTTTGATATTGCCCGCTTCTTCTCCTGCAATCTTTATGCTGTCTTGATTGAACAGGTAATCTTTTCTTTTTTTTGCGTAATGCAGTGTGGGCAGTTTTTTTGGATTAAGGCCTATCAAGCCAGACATCACAAAATCCAATGCCAATGCGTCTTCTGATGCGCCCAATACGCCTGCAAATTTAGGGCTTCCGCCTGTAGGGCCGTTGCCTTCCATCCCGTAAACTCCGTCGGTTAAATTCAGCACGACTTTTTTTCTTAGCAATGAATAAAGGTCAAGCAGCATGTTGGCGAAATATTCCATGTTCGAGTATTTCAGGTGGTAAAAGCCCCTTCTCGGGCCGGGCATCATGCTGTAAAGGTTCTTTACGGCGCCTGTAAAATAAAGCTGGGAATGCGTCTTTAATTTTGGAATGTTTATGACTGCGTCAACTTTATTGAAATAATCCGTCAGCTGGAATTTTTTGACTGCCAGTCCATTATCGTTAAAGGCAGTTATTTTTTTGTCAAAAAGCGCAATCTTTGCGCCGTTCTTTTTGCATACTTCATAAATGCCGCATATCTTCATTGCGCTAACTGGATGTTCCATAAACGGCATATCGCCGACAAAAACTTCGCAGCCAATATCATTAAGAATTTTAATCATAGATCCAATAACCAAAGGGTGGGTTGTTACGCATTCCTGCGGCTTTGCTCCTTTTACAACATTGGGCTTTAAAAGAACCTTTTGTCCTTTTTTGATGAACTTTCTTATGCCGCCAATATCTTCCAAAAGCCTTTTTACAGACGAGTCAACTTCGCTTTGGCTGTAAGAGCTGCATTTTTCCAGGGCAACATCAATAGTTTTTCCAGATTTCATAAGCGCTACCTATTTCTTTTATTATAGGCACGGCTAATTATTTACGATTATCAATGTCCGTGCCTATAAGATGAAATTTTTTTACTGCAAGATTGACTCTTCCCATGAGCTAATCCACATGGTGCAGTGCTTTTTGCCTTCCCAATAGTACCAGCAGTTCTTTCCGAACTTGCCCCACCTTGCGCATCCTATGCAGCACGGGGGAGCGCCGGATTTTTTTTCTTCTGATTTTTCTGCCATCTTGACAATAAAAAATTCACATAAGTGAATTTTTTATTTGATTTCATTTATCAAAGCGCTCATTACTTTATGCTTTATCTCTATCTGTAATTTTTTATCAACAATAGACGAGATATGGCTTTCAACATCTTCTTTTATCATATCCGAAGTTTTTTGCAATTTTTCTAATACTTGCTTTAAATAAGCTTCGTCTTTAGGCATAGCAATTTTATCCATTCCCATAGTGGCCAATAAAGCTATGTACTTTGCCTTTTCATAAGTGCTGCATTTAACTTCTTCTTTCTTGTCATGCCTTTTATCAGCAACTGAAAATCCAATAAGTGTTCTCTTAATCTGTATCGGCTCAATGAATTTTGGAATATTTATAAAATCTGCTTTTTGAGCAAGTATATTCTCTTTATAAAAATTGCTAAACGAATCTTTTCCAATTGAATTTACAATTATCTCGACAGCTTTGTCAACATCAATGCCCTTTTTTATCTTTTTTTTATTGCCCAAGCTTTTAGCTTTTTCAATTCTAGATTTAACTAAATCAATAACTGCTTTATAGACTTCCAACTGCTCCTTTTCTGTCAATCCAAGAACCTCGCCCATAATTATTTTGTCTAATTCTCTTCTGTCTGGCTTTACTTTATCTAAAGATACTTCTTCTGGCAAGTTTGCGCCGAGTTCTTCAAAGACAGAGCCGATTTCACGCTGGCAGAGTTTGTCGAAGGATTGTTCAAGTTTTTGGGTTTGGGATTTTGAGAGTTTGGATGGATTAAAAACAAGTAATTCCATTACTTCATAGATTTTAAAACCTGTCGGTGCCCCACCTCCTCCATAACTTCTGCCATAAACTTCAGGATAAAAATAACCTACTGTTGAATTTAGAAAAGTTAATATTGGAGTAATGTTTTCTGTTTTAGTATAAACTTCTGTTAAAGCATCACCACTATAAACTTTTTGATTTAAATGAAATTTAAATGATTGTTGGTAATACATTGCAATATTTAGGTCTGCGTATTGCCCGCTACCCAAATCCCACCATATTTTCCTACTAGCACAAGTCGGTCTTTTATCAAACCCTTTCTCTTCCCCATATTCGATATATTTTAAAACGTTCGTTCCCTTCAATTCTTTTCTATCTTTATGAATCATTAAAACCCTAAATTTTAAATCTTCAGGATTTACAATTATGCCTTTGCATTCTCTCGGACTTTTAATTACATAATTAGGAACCCATTTTCCATTTTCTTTGTGCATCCAAAATTCTTTTTCTATTGCCCATTGTTTAATTTCTTCTTCCGTTAAATAGAAAAACTCATTTGCACCTGTTGTAAATCCTCTTCTAACATCAGCAATTTCTTTCAAAGGAACAAACAAATCCTTTCCTCTTTCTATAATCTCAAAAAATATCTCTGGCGCTCTTATGTATTTTCCCCATTTTGCTCCTGCATATCCATGACTATTATTAAAGCCCTCGCTCCATAAGTCTATCTGCTTAATCGGATAAATTCTTACATCCTCATTCTCATAATGCTCTTTATGCGCCAAAATCAGCTTGCGAAGCTTTTCTATTTCTTCCAATCTTTTTATTTCCTTTTCCCAAATGCTCTCTGCAATTGGGATAAAATACCTTAATTTTTTCTTTAGCTGGACAAATCTTACATAATTTTCTTCCCTTCCTTTTTTATTGCTGCATTTCTCAAGCAAGACAATGCATGTATTAATATCGGCATCCTCAAACCACCTCTCGACTTTGCTTTCAATAATAGCTGTTATCTTGTAATTCTTCAAAAAGAATTCCTGCAATCCTTTGCCATAGTCAACATCAAGCCAAGAATTAGAAACAATAAATCCAAATCTTCCGCCATCTTTGAGGAACTTTGTACCATGCACAAAAAAATAAGCGTGAATGCCGGCTCTTTTGCTTATATTCGCGCCAGTCTCATGCAAAGCTTTTTTTATTAAATTTTTTTTGTATCCTTCAACGCTTAAATCTTCAATTTCTTCCTGTCTTGTATAAGGCGGGTTTCCAACAACAGCATCAAAGCTTTGAGGATGCTCTATCTCTTTTTCAATTGTGCCAAGCCCTTTTACTTTTATAGGCTTATTAAACCCAATTTGAGATGGAGCCACATCAAAAAAATCCTTATGGATTATTCGCGGATAGTTGTCTATACTCCCTAAGTCATTAACAGCAATATTGATGGTTGATAAGTGGGCGGCAAATTTAGAAATATCAATTCCCCATAAAGTATGCAGTATGTCATCATGCACTATCCTCGGATTGCTCAACTTCTTATGCTGGTAAGCCCTGACTAAAAAAGTCCCTGCGCCGCAGCCAGGGTCTAAAATAAAGTCTTTCTCACCCCTTAAGCAAAACTTCAATATAAAATCAACAATATCAGAATTTGTAAAGTATTGTCCAAGCAAGTGCCTTTCATCTTCAGGGATAAGCTTTTGGAATATACCTCCTAAGACATCATAGCCAATTGCGGATATTTTATGCTTGTTGATTTCCGCCACTAAATCTTTTACAGAGTCTATTGCAGTTTTATCTTGCGGAAAAGCTATTTCATCTATAAAATCAGTTGTAAAAATTGTTTCATAATCAATCTTTAATATATCTGCAAAAAATAATTTTAAAATTCCCTGCAATCTTTCTCCGCTTGTAAGGCTTTTAGGTATCTCTAATGGGTCTAAACCAAGCTTTTCCTGCAAAGCGCCATAAAAAACCAGCTTATTTACTAAAAGGTAGGCAGCCTGCCTTGCCAGCTTTTCGTAATCTTCTTCGATTCCAGAAAAAGACCATGCCTGCTCATTAAACCAATTTCTTACTTGATTCAGAAATTTTGTGTCCCTTTTACTTTTAGCTATAACCAGATCTTTAAAGGAAACCTGCAAAGAGTCTATAGTCGCCCTTAATCTAGATATAAAAAATTGATCTATAGATATTTTTGGAGATGCTTTTTTATGCTTGGCAATATCAACCAGCTCTTTTAAGAATTTCTTAATGTTGTCCTGAAGCGCTGCTTTATGTTCTGGCTCATCGATTTGCTCAAGTATTTTAATGTTGGAAAAATCATATTTTTGGACTATTGCATCTGATATTGACTTATCTTCGTCTTTAACTTCTTCATATTTTTTAACAGAGAATAAAACCAATTTATTTATGTTCCAAGTAGCAAAATAATTACTGCTAATGCGGCTTGCTTTTCTATATGCCTCATGAATAAGTTCATAACTATAAATATCCCAAGAAGGAGGTTTAAGTTCAATCAGAGCAACTATCTTCTTATTGTCCGTGTCAAAGACAACAATATCAGGCTGCTTTTGATCTGCTAAGATTGTCTCTTGTCTTACTTTGCCCAAAGGCAAGCCAATATCTTCTATTATCCTATTAATCCACTCGACAAGTATCTGGTTAACTGTTCTTTCTGTATATTTGACTTTCTTAAAGGGGTTTGAAATATTACTCATACTTTTGGACCTCTTCTACTATCCTCCTCGCTATTTCAAATGCTGCGGCGATATTTAAAATCTTTGCCTCTCCTAAACCTTTTATTTGCTTTAACTCTTCTATACTTGTACCTGCCAATCCTTTGAATGAATTGTATCTTCTTATTATTTCTCCAGCTAAATCAATTGCAGATTTATCTTTAGTCCCGCTTCCTATAAGTATAGAGGACTTTGAATAACCCCCTGTATTTATAAAGTAAATGCAGTTTATTTATAAATGGAATAGGGTTATTCAAAACTCTCTATAGCTAATAATTCACTATCAGACAAAATTTCACCCCCTTCCTTCAGTAATTTTTCTCTTGGTCTTTGTTCTGGCGGTAAATCTTTTATTCTAATACCTTGTTCTTCCATCTTTACATTAAAAATTTAGTATCTGAAAAATTTTAATCTTTGATTAAAAATTTTTGCCTGATTTTATTAGGTATTCCAAATTTTCCTCTTTTTTTATTCGGGGCTTTATGCTCCTTGTCAACAGTTTCTTTTTGGTCAAGCTTTTTCTTTGTTAAAAGAAAAAGGTTGTTTTAATCCAAAAACTCCTCTTTTTTTATTTTTTCCGGAAGGTACTTGTCGGATATGAACGTTATTCCTTTTGACGACAATGCCTGTATCTCGAGCTTTGCGCCGAAATCCTTCATCATCTTGAACTGGCGCTGCCATTCCTTGTTTTTTTTGAACCAGTCATATTCTGATATTTGCTTTAGGCGCGTTAAGTCAACGTCCTTGAACTTGATAAAATGCTTTTTCAGGTCGTAGTTGTTCGCATCGTCTGCCGTGATTCCGAGGAATCTTGCATTTTGCAGCGTCATGGTTTCCGACATGTGCGCAAGGTTTATCGAGCCGAACTTGAGGACGGAATATATGTAAAATCCCCACGGGTCAAAGTCAGCGAGGACGTATATGGGTAGGTTATGCTCGTCATTTAGCCTTTGCAGAAGCCTTCTTATGCCCCTTGTCGTCTGGCCCTGCGACGTAACAATTATGCAGTTTTGCTTTTCCCAGAACTTGTCCTCGTGCAGCCTTTCCCAGACTGCCTGCTTTTCCATGTAGATGACATACTTGGCCTTTACGCTCTTGAACTCGATGTTCTCGACATTTGAAGGTATGCTCCATCCGCCGCTTCCGAGCCTTGCCCAGTTTATTGAATCGCCGCTGTCCTCTATTACCACATTGCCTGCGACAGAGCCCATCTTGTTTGCATTGATATTAAGCTGCTCCCTTGAAAGGTCCGTAATAAGCTCCAAATCTTCGATAGCCTTGTCGCTTTCCACCTGCTCGTCAACGATGTTTATGCTTGACTGCGCAAGTGTCCTCTTTGCCATGTAGAAAACATCCCTCAAGCTCGCGTGCTTTTGGGCATTAAGAAGGTTCTTGCTCACCTTTGCGATTTCGAGAGTCTGCAGGAATTTTTTTGCATGCCCCACATTAAAAAATGCCCTTTGCTGCTGCTTTTGCCCGAGGGCAAGGGTTTTTGTCTTCTCGTCGAAAACGACGTTCGAGAGGCTTCTTAGGCTGAACTCTATGGTAGGATTCTTGCCTTTTTCGATGTCAGTCACGAGCTTTTTTCCAAGTCGTTCTAGCTCCTGAATTGGTTTTTTTAATGATTTTTTCATTTTCCGTACCTTAAGTTTAACGGTCTGATTTATATAGTTAATTATTTACATAAGAACTCCATCACTTGATTTTATGGTTTGGAAATAGTTGCTTATTTGCTCTTTCTTGCCAAGAACTAAACGGGATGTATGTTGTCGCAAGTGTTTCTCTGTTTAAGCCTAAAACCTCTGCAATAATATCATATCTCGGCTCTTTTTCTGCTAAAACTTCTCTGAAGCACCCTCTTACCCAATTATGGGATAATCCATTTGCAGGAAATTCCGCTAAATATGCGCCACTGATATTAGCAAGCACTATTGATTTTTCCACATCCAAAACTGCACTTCCATCTTTGGATACGATGGCAATTTTTGGTGTACCACCTACACCCTGATTAACTGTAGATTGAGAGTAAGCATTAGTTACGAAGAAAGCCATATCAGAGACAGTTAGCGTCTTGACATCCAAACCCTGCAATTTTGTTGCAAAATAAATATTTGCCCCGTCAATTCCAGAACCAATCTCTATATGGTCTTGTGAATTTTCATAATCCCCCATGATATTAATGAAAAAATTCCTGATTTTCCCTGTTGTACTATCAAATGCAGTTAAAATAAAACCAGTTTGATTTTCAGGATTGTGCTTAAACTGTTCATATTGCTTTATGGATTCCGCCATCTGTTGATGTACGAATTGATTCCTTTCACTTTCATCTTTAAACATGGCATGGGCCTTTTTGTCTATTTCTCCCTTTAGAAAATTTAGGTAACCTGTATCATTATTATCAACAGAAACTTTATGCTTCCGATGAACTGATGATACAAATTCATCCAAACTATCACCAGAATATTGGCCTATATTTTTAATTATATAGTATAATTCCTTAATTTTCGAACATTTTATAAACTCTTAAACATTCCCA
>CAYWNO010000012.1:0-19854 GCA_964459665.1 uncultured Methanosarcinales archaeon | reverse complement strand
CGAGAAATAAAATTCAGAAATCTTTAATAAGGGGTTATTCAAAACTCTCTATATGACAAAAGAGTAGGCAGGCGATTATTTAAAAGTGATGATTCATACGTTAGCTTCGTTGCTCCAGTGCCACGAGGAAATAATCCATATCATTTTGAAGTTAGAATCGTTCCTCTCGGTCATCAAAGTCATTTCGAGAACATGACGCTTGAACAAGCGGATGCATTTGCAGCAACTTTACATAAGACTATGCACATGCTTGAGAGAAGATACCCAAACATGGGATTCAATTATGTACTGTGGCAAGGTCCTTGGAAAAGTGATATTGATGATGTAAGGAATTCTCATTGGGAGTTTAGCATTTATCCTTCATGCTCTAAAGAATATGAGAAGCACACAGGATTTATTCCACATCTATTGGGAGCGCCTGTTCTTAAATCTACACCTGAAAAACTAGCAAGGGAAATTATTGACTATCAAGGAAGGTAGTTACTAACAAAAATATCAAGTGCATAGCACAATTAGAGTGTGCCCTATTCCGTCGTCGAAAATCCCCCTCGTCGTTTAAGTAATTCAAAAATTGCATTTAACGTATGGCATTAACAGAAGTTTTTCCGACCTCGAGGACTCATCACGGAGCGAAGCGGAGTGAAGAGGACTCGAGCTGGAGGAAAAATTTGGATGAGCGACTGCAAGGAGCGAATCTGTTAATGCCTGTTTCTCGACCCGAGCGAAGCGAGAGCGCAGCGTGGCAAGGATTTTTCGCAGAAAAATCCGCAGAGTTTTTTCACATTGAAAGACAAGAAGAAAGCACGGAGTGCAATAATCTATTTTTAAGTTTTAAAAAATTGTCCAATCTGTTGTGAAAAAATTTTGAGAAACAAGTATTAAGCGCAGTTTTATTACGCTTAATACCCGAATACTCCACAAAATGCGAAATTTTATTTATTTGGGATTTTCAATTCTATAATGAATGCAATCATACCTAACAAAACGGAAAATAAAAATAATTTTTCTTTAAGAAAAATTATTTTTTAATACAAAGAATTGGCAAGCGTCGTGCCCATCTTTATGTCGAGTGGAAGCTGGTGTATGTTGTACTTGAACCTTAGCTTTGCTATTGGGTAATAAAGGTTAAAGAGCATCTTGAGGTAGTTCTTGGATATCTTGTATTTTATGTTCTTGTTTGCGAAATTTGACGTAAAGGCAAGGTTCTTCATCATGCTTATTCTTTTTTTATCCAGCCATTTATAGTGAAGATACGCATTCTCGTAATCAAAGGTTTCCCAGTCTTCGAGCTTTTTGGGCTCGTCAACCCCGTATTGCTTTGCTATATCCCATAATTCAACGCCGGGGTATGCGGTGTAGATAAAAAACGGGGTGTATGCATTCTTATTGTCCTTTACGAGCTGCAATGCGAGCTTTACC
The DNA here is from genome assembly GCA_964459665.1 of uncultured Methanosarcinales archaeon. Taxonomy (GTDB): domain Archaea; phylum Nanobdellota; class Nanobdellia; order Woesearchaeales; family GW2011-AR4. The sequence goes on along the minus strand of CAYWNO010000012.1, from coordinate 18,435 downwards.
GACTGCATCATCTCTTCTTCTGTTTCGGAAGGATAGCCCACTATGAAAGTGTATTTTGCCTTGAATGAGTGCCTTCCCATCTTCTTGTTTATGTCAACAATCTCTGGCACGCTTATTCCTTTTTTTATCATCTTGAGGATGCGGTCGCTTCCGGATTCCACGCCCGAATCCATGTTCATGCATCCTGCCCTTGAAACTTCCCTTAGAAAATCATCATCAAGAACTTTTATCGTATCCAGCCTTATTCCGAGAAGCCCCCAGCTGATGTCAAGCTTTTCGTCTATGATGGCATGCACGATGTCCTTGAATCTTTTGAGGTTTGTTGCAAAATTATCGTCCTGGAAGAATATGTTTCTTACGCCGAATTTGCTGACGACGTTTTTTATTATTTCAATGGTTCTTTTCACGGAATAGCCCCTCCACGTGTTCCCGTACATCTTCGTGTCGTAGCAGAAATTGCACTTGAAAGGGCATCCTCTCGACGTGCTTAATGTTATCGAGCCATTGCCGTTCTCGAGGTCAAACCCGTAGTATTTTTTAACGTCAACAAGCTCGTAAGGCAAATCCGGCAAGGAATCTAAATCCTTGATTAAAGGCCTTGGCGAATTTCTGTGCACTTTTCCATCCTTGTCCTTGTAGGCTATGCCCAATACGTCCTTTACGTCCTTATTGGCTTCAAATGTTTTTATAAGATCAAGAAATGTGATGTCCCCTTCGTCTATGACAGCTATGTCAACATTTTCATTTTCCAGTGTCTGCTCCGGCATGAAAGTCGGGTGTATCCCTCCCCAGATTACGGGTATGCTCTTGTCATGCCTTTTCACAAATTTGGAAGCTTCCAGAGCATACTTTATCTGTATGCCTGTCATGCAGGTAGTTGCCACGAGCAAAGGATTTTTGTCAAGGTGCCTTTTTAGCGCAGACTGCCAGTCCTTCTCCAGCCTTAAGTCGAGTATCTTTACATTATATCCCTCCTTTTTAGGCATTGCTGCAAGAGTTAGCAGGCCGTCAGGAGACCTTATGCCAAGGTTTTCCCAGTTGCCTGCCTTGGGCTGCACCAAAAGAATTTCTTTGTTCATTTACCAATCCCTCTTTGCTTATATAATCCTATATGTATAAAAATCTTTTGAATATTTGGAATATTTGGAAAAATTTAAATATCTAGCTCATTATTTCAATTGCGTGGCAAAAGTACTACTTGTAAATCCCCCTTTGACGAGGGATGAGATGTTTAAGAGGGGGGCTAAGGCAGCAGGAAGCATATTGCCGCCCTTGGGCATTGGATACATTGCCGCAATGCTTGAAAAGCACGGGCACTTTGTAAGGATTATTGACGGCATAGCGGAAGGCTGCACGATTAATGACATCATTGCGAGATTAAAGGGATACAATATTATCGGGCTGACTGCAATTTCTACATTCGCGTATCGCTCAAAAGAAGTTGCAAAGATTGTAAAGGACATTAACAAGGATGCCATTGTTCTTGTAGGCGGGGCGCACGCCAATACGATTCCATATGACATGCTAAAACATCCTCAATTTGACTTTGCAGTCGTGGGCGAAGCCGAATACACTTTTTTAGAGATTGCGGATGCTTTCGATTCGGGAAAATCCATCCAAGACATTAAAGAAGAAAAACATATCAAGGGCCTCGCATTCATAGATGATGCAAATACCCTGATGCACACGGGCGCAAGGGCGCTTACGCAAAACCTTGACGAGATACCGATGCCTGCAAGGCACCTTCTGCCCATGCACCTTTACAAGACAAGCGAGGCGAGATCAAACAGGCAGCCGTCCCATTCCATGATGACGAGCAGGGGCTGCCCGTACCCGTGCACTTTCTGCTACCAGGATCTTTACGGAAAGACCTACAGGGGCCACAGCCCCAAAAGGGTTGTAGACGAGATGGAAGAGCTTGTAAACAAGCACAATGCGAGGGAAATAGCCTTTTGGGACGATCATTTCACATTAAAGAAGGAAAGGGTCATTGAAATATGCAAGCTTATAAAAGAGCGCAAGCTTGATATTCCGTGGTCGTGCGTAACCAGGGTTGATGCGGTAAATCCTGAACTTCTAAAGGAGATGGCGTCTGCAAATTGCGAGTTCATATCTTATGGGGTGGAGAGCGGAAGCGAGAGGATGCTAAAGGTAATAAAAAAAATGGAAACAAAAGAAAGCTTCAGGCAGGGCTTTAAGATGACAAAAAAAGCCGGAATAAAAATCCGCGGGTACTTCATGCTCGGGCTTTATGATGAAACCTTGGAAGAAATGCAAGAGACAATCGATTTTGCAAAAGAGCTCGATCCCGATGTTGCTGGATTTACGATATGGGTTCCTTTCCCAGGAACTACCGACTACAAAAGGGCCGTTGAAGACGGCACTTATTCTGGAGTTCCTTACTGGGAAACAGGCATAGTTCCCGAGTTTAATTTTCTTGAAAGCCCCGTGTACGTTCCAAAGCACGTGACAAAAGAGCAGCTTATCAGCATGCACAAGAAAGCAATAAGGTCTTTTTACCTTAGGCCAAAATACATATTCAAGCAGCTCAAAGAAATAGGCGGCATAGACGATATAAAGAGATTATATGTCGGCTTTAAGGCTTTGATGAGCAACTAATCCTAATTAAAATGGAAATTTTAAGCATAGTGTTTTTTTTTGTGGCAGCCTTTGGCTTAGGCACTCTTGCAACTGTTTTTGCAGGGCAGCAGGAGAATTTTCTCGAGAGAAACTTGATGAAGATAGGAATAGGCATGGGCGCGCTTATAACGCTTGGCCTGCTGCTGAACATTTTTGGAATCCCGCTTGATTATCGGATTTTTTTGGGAATAAGCATTGCATCCATCCTGTTTTATTTGCTCAGTAGCAAGGCATTGCAGTCCATGAAGGCATCGGATTTTAAGCTAACGAAGTCAGACCTCCTATCGCTTGCAGTCCTGCTGCTTTTCTTTATAACTTTTTTCATGTATCATAAAGGCGCATTCTCATATCCCTATCTTGAAGACGACGATTCATGGGCGCACGCAATCGGCGTCAAATACGTCGCCGTGGAGAAGACAGTATCCGCCCCAAAAATCGGGATTCGGTATGTGGACCCGTATCCTCCGGGCTACGACATGTTATTTGGAATCATCCACCAGACAAACGATTCAGTTTACTGGACGCTAAAGTTCTTCAATGCGCTCGTGATATCATTGAGCATAATATTCTTCTATTTTTTCGCAAGGCTTTTTACGGGAAATCCAAAAAAGGCGTTTTTCTCGGCGTTTGCCCTTTTCGCAATCCCTTCTTTTCTGAGCCACTTTATATGGTCCATAGCAATTACAATGCCGCTGTTAATCGTATCATTTTACTGCATAGAAAGAATAAAAATTAACAAGGGCTGGTGGATTCCATCTGCCATAGTAATTGCCGCAACTTTTACGACATCACCCACGCACAGCGCTTATTTTGGCGTGTTCCTTGCAATTTCTCTTGCGCTAAAAAACCTCGCCGAGAATAAATTTTTAATTTACGAGTCTGTTGCGGGAATCCTCGGATTTGGAATTTCCTTTGCACTCTGGTGGGGGCCTGCGATTTTCAACTATGGGTTTAAAGGGGTATTAAGCGGCGTTGGCGTAAACCTGAAAACCAGCATCCTCGACATTGCAGGAACCGCAGACAGGGTTTATTCCATCGGCGACTTTTTTATTGCCCAAAAAGCAAACATGATTAACAACCCAATCGGCGTTGGAATTGTGATCTCGCTGCTCGTGCTCGTTGGAGTCGTTGCATTGCTGCTTATTCATTACAAGCAGATAAGAAAGAGCAAGATTGCAATATTATCTGTGTTTTTAATGTTTCTCATTATGGTTCTGCCTTTTCTTTCCTACACCTATGTAAAGTATGCAACCAAGAAAAGCACGCCGCAGCTAAAGGTAGGCTCAGTTCCATTCATGGAGTTCTTAAGCGACGAGGCTTTCCTCGTTGCGTCAATATCAATACTGCTTTTCCTGCTTGCCTCATTAATCGTAATAATCCACAAGAACAAGGACTTCAAGGAAAAATACCTTGCCATAGTTTTGGCATGGGCGGCTTTTTGTTTTTTTGCGGTCAATGCGAGCCCTTTTTATTACAAGCTCTCGCCGTTTCGGGCATGGATAGTGCTCGCAATCCCAATCTCCTTGTTGGCAGGCGAGTCAATCAGCATTATCAACGGGCTTGTAAAATCTTTATCCTTGGGGTTGCTCAGGTCAAACAAAGCTGTTGCAGCCATCGCATCGCTTGCCGTGCTCGGGCTTTTAGGCTATGGAATAGTCATGACATCATTCGTGCAAAAATACAGCGTGAACACTTCCTTGTGGCCTCCCGGAGCTTTCTGGGCATCAAACGAGGAAATACAGGGATACATCTGGTTCAAGGATAACCTGCCTGCGCAATCAAAAGTCTTCACATTCTCGAACAACGCTGTCGTAATAGGGCTTGACAAGTTCATATGCTCATGGTGCGGCGAAGTTTCTGATTACAAGTCCAAAGGATTCAACCAGACTTCCGAGGAGAATTACAATTGGCTAAAGAGGGGTCAGTATAATTATGTCGTAATCGACGGGCAGGCTGCAAGAAGATTCGGGTTTAACGAGACAAACCACAAGGTTCAGTCCCTAATCGGCTCAAGCAGATTCAAGCCGGTTTTCAACAATAACGGCATCATAATCTTCGGAGTAAATTAAATGAAACTCAAGAAGCTAAAGCAAAATATCATTCTTCTGCTGGCTGCAATCGCTGTGTGCCTTGTCTTGTTGGAAATCTCTGCAAGGGTTGCCGCGCATTTTTCCCATAGCTTTCTTTGCGATACATATTCTAACCCCGATGATTGGTTCTTGTGCAGGCTCGAGTTCGACCTTGGAAGAAGCTACACTCTTCAAAACCAATCGGCTATAAAGCTCGACAGCGAAATATGCGATAAGTGGGATTTAGAACTTGGCTGGGTTCCTAATCCTAGCTGCAACTCAACAAGAAACTCAATCAGGTACTCGACAAATTCCGTGGGATTTAGAAATTCTGAGGAATTCAAGCTTGCAAAAAGCAGGAAGCGAATCATGATACTCGGGGATTCTTTTACATGGGGCGAGAACAACAATGACAATGAAACGTATCCTTTTTATCTTTACAAAATGTATAACGGCAGCGCCGATGTCATCAACATGGGCGTGCACGGGTACGGGCCCGATCAGTTTTACCTTTATTTCATAAGGAACGGCCTGAAATACAAGCCGGATGTTGTCGTGTTCGGATTGTTTCTTCCAGGCATCCACAGGACTGCCTTTAGCGTAAGGAGCTTTTTCAAGCCAATGTTCATAATAGAAAACGGCGAGCTGAAAATCGATGAATCCTCGACTCACATTCCGGATTTAAGAACTTCGTTATTGATGTCCTCCGACATAAAGAAAAAGATGCGCATTTATTCCGTCTCTTATATTCTTGGCGCAGTAAACAAGCTAATGAGGCTCGCCACAGCCTATGAGCAGGAAACTTCCGTAACATTAAAGATAATAGAAAAAATGAATTCGGAGCTTGAAAAAGACAGCATAAAAATGGTTGTTCTTCTGATACCCGAGCAGGAGATGGTTGAGAAAGGAAACACTGATTATTATGGAGTGATTCCAAAAATCACGAAAGATTTGGAAGAAAAGGGAATTGACTACATCAATCTGCAGCCAGTGTTTAAAAAAGAGTTTACGGAATCCGGCAAGAGCCTGTACCAAGGGCATCTAAAAAAGGAGGGGAATATGGTTGTTGCGAGGGAGTTGTTTAGGGGGCTGGGAGGGTAAGGGTATTGGTGGGTATTGTGGTTGGGTATAGATAATTGCGTTAATTAGTTGAATAATATTCCATAAAAAAATGAAGATACAAGATTTTCTTTTCTCTTTTCCAAAGTTTAATTGCCCGCACCCTTAGATGCTCAAGAGCATCCCGATTTATTGACCTGCCATCTTTTTTGTTTGCCATAAAAAAGATATAGAAGAACAAGCATTTTAATCTTTCTATTTTTTAAACTAATCAACGCAAAGGTCTATAAGTCAAAGAAAAATCGGACTTATGAGGCAAAGCTCAACCCATAGAAACCCTTAAAAACAAATACCGCTTATCAAGCATGCGCACGCGATGATTTCGTGAACACCCTTAGAAGCGAAAGCTTATGATATGCGAAAAAGTAACTGCTGAGCGTGTGCCTTATTATTCTGCATCTTTTCTTTTTTCACCCAAACATCCCTATGTAATCCTGGCCTTCGGCTTTTTCCTGCTGCTTTACTTTTTCAGCAGCCTTGAGGAAATCCTCCTTTGTGACAAATGTCCGATCTTCCCTTATTGCGAAATATCCTGCTTCGGTGCACACTGCCTTTATCTCTGCGCCGCTAAAGCCGTCCATCTTGTCGGCTAAAAGCTCGATGCTGGCATTTTTATCGAAGCTCATGCTCCTTGTATGGATTTTAAATATATCCGACCTCGCCTCCCTGTTTGGAATGGGGATATTGATGAGCCTGTCCAGTCTTCCGGGCCTTATGATTGCAGGATCCAATATGTCTTTCCTGTTCGTAGCTCCTATGATTTTTACATTGTCAAGCGGCTTAAATCCGTCCAATTCCGCAAGCAACTGCATGAAAGTTCGGTTTACCTCTCTTTCCCCGGAAGTTCCAACTTCGATTCTTTTTGCGGCAAGCGCGTCCAGCTCGTCAATAAAAACTATTGAAGGGGCTTTCTTTCTTGCAAACTCAAAAATTTCCTTGACAAGCTTTGCGCCTTCACCTATGAACTTTTGCACAAGCTCCGAGCCTACAACTTCTATGAAAGTCGAGTTTGTCGAGGATGCGACGGCCTTTGCAAGAAGCGTCTTGCCCGTTCCCGGCTCTCCGTAAAGAAGTATTCCTTTTGGCGGGCTTATTCCTACCTTCTTGAATAATTCCGGCTTTTTTAGCGGCAGCTCCACGACTTCTTTTATCTCGCGCGACTGCGATTCAAGCCCGCCTATCTCCTCCCATGAAATCGTCGGCTTTTCGACAATCACATATTTTTCCACGTTAAAGCGCTTTGTTATCGGTATCTTTCTTACTATCGTCAGGTTTTTCTGCTCGGTAAGCACGAGGTTTCCAGATTTTAATTTTTCGCAGTCATTTGATATGTTGACTAGAAATTGGTTGCCGTTTGGAATCTTTATTATTGCCTGGTTTGAAAACAGCTCACGCACTTCGCAAACCATTAAAGGCGATGCCTTGAAACTTTCAACTTCTTCCTTGAGCCTGTTTACAGTCTCCTTGAGTATCCGATTCTCCTCCTCATAATGGTTGGAAGATGTGGAATAGCCATACATTAAGCTGTCAATTATGTTTTTTGGCTTGGCGTCTTTCGTCGGCATTTCACATAAAAGTTTTAATTTTGGAAATTAAGGTTTTTTCTATATATAAAAAGTTTTGGGTTTAAATTTATAAGTTGGCAAATCAGCTTTTCAAGCGGATTTGTCAAAGTCCTCTTAGACTATTTTTCCGCACTTGATTAGCAATGCGCCGTCGGCATAAATCGTAGGTTTCTTTATGACAAAATCAACGTGAAACGGGACATCTACCTTTCCTCCGAAATGGCTGTTGTTGCCGAATGCTATATGGCATGTTCCTGCGGCTTTCTCGTCTTCAAGGACATTTCCCGTGATTTTTGCACTGTAGTTCGTGCCTATGCCGAGCTCTGCTACATTCTTGTACATCTTTTTCTTGAGAAGTTTTTTGAATTCGCCCGCAACTTTCCCGCCATGAATGCCGCGGATAAACCCTTCTTTGATTTCGATTTTTATGTTTTTATCGGCTTTTCCGATGCCGCCCACACTTGCATCCGCAATTATAGTCCCGCTTGCCCTGCCTTCAAGAGGCGCAATGAATATTTCCCCTGCGGGAAGGTTTCCGAACGAGCCTTTTTTCGTGTAGATGCCGTCGTCGCTAATCCACTTTCTTCCTTTGACAAAAAATGAGGCGTTTGTCCCTTTTTTTGTTTTTATTTTTACCTCGGAACAATTTTTTAATCTTGAGATTAAAAAAATGTTGATTTTTTTAATCTTATAAAAATCAACACTCAATGCCCGCTCAATCATGCCATTTGTTATGCCGGGCATGCTCGCTATCCTTGCGCCCCTTCTGCTTGCATTTTCCCTTGCCCTTGTGTGACTCAATGATTTGGATGTTGCCATCAAAATAACGTCATATTTTAGCATTTCATCGGCAACATTTTTGGGCGGCTCTGCCCCGTGGGCTTTGGGTATTTGAGTGAAGATTAATTTTGATTTATTGGTTATTTTTAATGATTTTTTATAAAGTGAGTTTCCAATTGATTTTAATTCAGAGTCGGTAATTACAAGGCAGCTTTCATTGCCCTTTAGGCTCATGCAGTCTTTGAGAATTATTCCTGTGGATTTGTTTAGCGGCATTTTATAACTATAAAAAATTTAGAGTATATCAATCTTTTTGAATCATGAAACATGAATCGAAACTTTTAAATAGACATCATTAATTTTTTTGTTTAAATGGAAAAACGTCCAAAATCATGTCAAAATTTTTTCTTGCTGGTTATTTTTTTTATTTTAATGTTTCCTGCATTAGCCATTGCTAATAAATTCAATAGAGGACTTTGAATAACCCCCCTGTATTTATAAAGTAAATGCGGTTTATTTATAAATGGAATGGGGTTATTCAAAACTCTCAATAGTATAACTGCGGGAATTGATTCTATGGACGCAAATTTTAAATCCAATAATGATTTGATGATAATCTTTGGTGATGGGGATGAACCAGCGCATTTTAAATTGTTCAAGGCAATATTCGACGATAATGTAGCAAATTACAAGATTGGCCCGGGTGTTTTTTCATTGGATAACTATCTGGAAGATAATGCTCAATTAGACAAAAGAAACTTAATAATAGCTGGAGGTCCGTGTGCCAATAAGTTTTGGAATAGATTTTCAAAAGAAACATGCGATAATTGGCCTTATAAGCCCGGACAAGGTATAGCAAAACTAATTGAAACTGATGATAAACTCATTCTTCTTTTAGCTGGAACAACAAAAGGGGACACACTAGAACTTGCAGAAAAAATAAGTTCTTACAAATCTTCAAATCTATTCGATGATAATAGTGTAGTTGTAATCAACTCTGACGCCAATAGAACAATCAGTGTGAGTGACCTTTGCAATCAAGCCAACGATTGCAGAAAATCCCAACAACCGTGCAAGCATTTATCAAGTAATTTTGCAGAAAACATAAAATATGAATTTGAGTTTAGTGGGAATGCCCATACAATAATGACACATAATTTCGATTTTTCTAAAGACTCCGTTGACGTTACAATTAATGACATAAGGTATAGTAATCTAATAAAAGGGGTGAACTTATCCTTTGATAATATAACTTTAACAGTTTGCAACTTTGGAAGCGGATTTGCCGGTAGCTCCGTTGAATTATCTTTTAATAGTGACTTCACATTGCCTTATTATCCTAATGATATCACCTTTTTTAGTAGAAAAGGTCCGCAGGAAACGCAGATTAAAATGGGTAACGGTCAACTTATAGTTAAGCCGGAGGGTAACATCTATTTGAAGAATGTAGATGTAGACTTCAATACAAAATTGATAAACAGTATGATTATAAATGACAAGAAATACAATAGAGGACTTTGAATAACCCCATTTTTTGAATTGTTTTGATTTTCAGTCTCGACGATGCGCAAATAATAAATTGTTATTTTCAGAGGGTTATTCAAAGTTCTCAATAATATTAAAGAAGGTGGGATTATTAATATAAACTCCGAACAATCAATAAACATTCTCCAGATACATCCATCAGAATGCCTTGGAGATCCTGAAAAATGGAAAGATAGGCTTCCAGAAGATAAACCTTGCTTTGATGGTTACATCAAGATTATAATAAACTAATAAATTTAATGAAGTCCAGACTTTTTTCCTATGCCGCAAACTCCCCGTCCCTTAAAATCCAGTGCCTGTTTCCGTTTTTATCGACGCCGTAAACATCAAGTTTCTGCCGCGGGGCATTGAAAACTATGTCCATGTGGTATTCGGTGCTCCTGTCAGGCTCAAAGCCTGAGCCAAGCGCTATGTGCATCATCCTTGCAATTTTCTCATTTACTATGAGGTATTCGCACAGTCTTGCCTTCGGGTTCGTGTTTATGGCAAACTCGCCGATCCTTTCAAAGTTTTTCTTCTTCAGGCTGATTATATCCTCGGGCAGGCTCTTGTTTTTCTCTGCCTCGAGCAGCATCTTCATGGCATCGCCTTTCCTCTCGCTTATTTTTTTTATTATTTCCTTTGGCCCGTCGATTATTTTGTAGCTATCGCCGCAGCACTCGACAACCAAGGGGTTTTTTTCATCCAGATGGTAGCTCTGGTCGACATGAACAACAACATCTCCTACAAAAATCCCCTTAATGTATTCTGGAGTTACGAACGATTCTCCTCCGGGAATGTTTCCCATGCAGCCTGCCTTTATGCCGGTCATTTCAAGGTAGCTCTTGTTTATTTTTTCCCGAACATCGGTATCAGAGCGCCTAACCCACCTTCTTGAGCCGTCTTCTTTTACAAGCCCCACTTCAAGCCTTGTGCAGTATTTTTCATTTGATTTTCCCTCGACAAATATGACGTCGCACTTGTCCATCTTGTCCTTTAGCTTTTGGTTTCTTGCCCTTATGTCCGACCAGTCAACAAGGTTCGTTTCTATGAAAATATCTATCGGGATTGTTTCTGTAAATGCAACCCTTGCTATCGGGTCCCTCTCTTCGTATTTTGTCTGCGGGTAAAAGTCGAGTTTGTAGATCATCTGGGCAGGGCTCTGCCATCTGGTTTTTTTATTAAGGGATGGGTAGCCGATAGCTTCGCCGAACAGGTGCTTTCCGGGGTAGCCCTTGGCGCTTATAGAGAAAGACAAATCTATCGGCTTTATTCTGCGAAGATTCAAGCTTTCCGATAATTTCTTGTATTTTATGAACGGCTCCTCGTCAATTTCCCGCTCAAGCTCGCATCCAAGAAGAGTAGACCTTAATTCGGAAGACCTCTCGCTTTTATTTAGCATTGATGCCCTGAAAGTATAGGCGCTCATCATTGGCTCTGCGCTCTTTTTGGCAGCCTGCGCCATCGCCCATATTATCGAATAAGAGTCGAGGTAATCCTCAAGCGGGTGCCCTATTAAATCTTCAGTTGGTATAAGCGTAAATCCGATGCCGACCCTTTCGCCTTTTTTTAAGGCGTAAACATCGCGCCATAAGATTTCTGCCGTTTGAGCAAGCTCTTTTATCCTGTAATCTAAAACCCATTCTGTGTGAAACGGCAATTCCAAAGATCCCGTAAACTTTCCTTCTTTCGCCTCTAGAATAAAATCCGGCTTTTTGAATATTTTTTTGAATTCGCCCTTTGCCTTTTTATCAACTTCATCAATAAAATCCGCCAAAACCTTTGTTTTGGCGGATTTTACATCAGTTTCATAATCATCGAATGCTTTCCAGACGTCTTTTAATGCATCCAGCCCTTCTGATTTTTTGTTTATTCCGGCGCAGCTAACATCAGAGCCAAGCTCGTGCAAAGCCCTCGATAAGGGGGCGATGGAATAGAAGGCAGATTTGTTGCCGATGTCAAAAATTATGAAAAAATCCTTTCCTTTCGGGTAAATATTTTTTACTTTATCCTTGTAGCCTTCGACCGCTGAATTGAATGAGCTTTGGTCGTATTTCATTTTGTCGGGGATTTTAAATCATAAAAATCCGACCACTCTGGACTACGCTCCGCTTCGTCCAGAGTTTGCTCGCCCTTCGGGCTCGGGTCGGATTTTTAGGATGCCAAAAATAGAAAACTCCTTAAATTCAAATGATACTCTGGATTTCACTTCGCTACATCCAGAGTTTTCTATTTTTGTGCATAATTCAAATTAATGTAATATCAACCAATTTAAATAATTAACGTTAGATAAATTAATAATGCTATGCCAATATAGAGAACTTTGAAAAATTCGCTTTTCAAGCGAATTTTTCAAAGTTCTCTATGCATCCTATGCTCTTTTGTGCAATAAACAAGGAATATGCTCAATCCCAGAATCATGCTTCCGGTGATTATGTATGCAATATGCGCCCCTGATAATTCTGCAATCCACCCTACAATAAAACTGCCCAAGGATGTAAGCCCAAATCCAAGAAACAGTGTGCTTAACACCCTGCCCCTGTACGCATCGCTTACCTGCATCTGCAAAATGGTATTGTTTGTCGTGTTGAAAGTTGCCATGCAAAAGCCAAGCATGATAAGCAGCAGGATAAAAATGATTGTGTAGTGCGGCATGAGGAAAGCTGCGGCGCCAAACAGCACGAGCGTCAGGCCAAAGCCTATGAATGATAATATCATCGCATTCTTTACATTTTCCTTTGAGCGAACTCCTGAGAATAATGAGCCCAAAAGCGCGCCTGCCCCTGCAATCGAAAAAAGATACCCATAGCCGCTTGCCCCCATGCCAAAATAATCCTTTGCAAAGACGGGAAGCAAGGTTATGTAAGGAAGGCCTATTGCAACCATGAGAAAAGAGAATAAAACAACAGGAAATATGACTTTGTGGCCGAATACATAGGCGAAAGATTCCTTCAAGCTTTGCGTGATTGATTTTTCATGCTTTGTTTTGCGCCTTGGAATTTCCATGGAAAAAAGCGCCCACAGGATCGCTATAAAGCTTGCAGTGTTGAGGAGCAGCGCATACTTAACGCCCAAGGTTCCGACTACTATTCCTCCGAGTGCAGGCCCCAAAGCAAGAGTGAGGGTAAGCGATGCGCCGTTTAATGCAACCGCATTTACAATCTTTTCATGCGGCACAAGCTCGGAGATAAGCGACTGCCTTATCGGAAGGTTAAATGAATTGGCAACCCCTTCGAGAACGCCTATTAGGATAATCGGAAACACGCTAAGCTTTCCTTCAAAAGCGAGGGCAGCCAAGATTCCTGAAAGCGCCATCGCGCTTGCCTGTGAATAAATCATCAGCCTGCTTTGCTCGTACTTGTCCGCCATCGCGCCTGCAATCAATGTGAATAAAAGCACCGGCAGCGACCTTGCAAGGTTGAAGACTCCAAGGTAAAAGGCAGAGCCTGTAAGCTCGTATATCAGCCAGTTAAGCGCGACTATCTCGAGAAAATCTCCCGTGCTCGATATTACTCCGCCAATCCACAAAAGCCTAAAGTTCCTGTAATTAAGCGACGAGAACATCGATTTGAATTTATTTTCCATTTTTACCCGAAGGTAAATGTATAAATCTTAAAACCTTTTCCTTTCACTTTTATGTCAATGGAATGATCATCATATTTTTCTGCATAGGCAAGGTTGTAGAGCTTGAATTCTTTGATATCGGCCATGCTTTGGTTTTCCTTACGGACAATATCCGAGCCTTTATTTTTATCGTTTAGGGGTTCGTTGTCTGAAAATACCAAAGCTTCTGATTTATTCTCGGATCCTGCCACGATATTCAATGCCTTCGCATGGAATATCAAAAGTATTTCGCCTTCATCGCCAATTAATTCTATATTATCTGCGTTGTTTTTCCACTTTCCTTTAAAATAGGCATTGTTTGGCGATACAGACGGCGAAAGCTTGTAGTCAATTACTTCTTCCGGCTTGATTCCTTGCGGATTTCCGAAATTTCCCCTCGAAAACTCGTATCCAAAATAAATTTCAGGCGTGCCAACCCCGTAAGGGTTCACATCGAATGCTTCCTTGGGGCTGCTTATGCTAAGATTGATTCCGTTTTTTTTGTTTAATCGCTCCATCCTCTCCTTTAGAAGCAACTGGATAAGCCTTTCCGTATTTCCATAGTCGCCTTCACCTACATGGCTCTTTCTTATGTAGCCGTCTATGTCTATTAGGTATTCGCTCGGCCAATACCTGTTTTTGTAAACGCTCCACGTCGCGTGGTTGTTGTCCATTGCAACAGGATATTTTAGCTGGTAATCATTGACTGCCCTTAGCACGTTGTCGTATTTTTTCTCAAATTCAAATTCAGGGGAATGCACTCCCACAATCACGAGTCCCATGTCCCTGTATTTTTTATCCCATTCTTTAAGGTAAGGCAGGGTTCTTATGCAGTTGATGCACGTGTATGTCCAGAAGTCAACCAAAACGACCTTTCCCCTTAGCTGCTCCATATTTAGCGGCTCGGAATTAATCCATTTTTGTATGCCTACAAAATCAGGCGCTCTTTGATATTTTGAGCCTTTTTCTTTCTCCAAGGAAGAATTCGCAATGCCCTGCATTACGTCGGCTTTTTGCGACTGCAGGTATATTATTATTGAGGCTACCAGAAGGATTGCTATCAAAGCCAAAAACGGCTTTTTGATGAGATTATGAATTTGCTTTTTCATTTTTCATAATTTTCCATTTGATTTTTCCCATGATTCGCCGCAGTAGTTGCAAGGTAAGACAAAAACCCGGGCACTATTGGAAGAACGCACGGGCTCAAAAAAGAGGTAAGTCCCGCTATGAACGCAATTCCTATCCCTAGCCTGTCAAACTTTATGCTGTCTGAGCTTAAGGACTGCAATAAATCAGCAAGGAACGAAAGGTTCGCAACCCTGCTAAGCTGGCTCGTAAAGACGAGAATTCCGAGCAAAATAAGGATTATTCCGAATGCATAATTTACGTACTTTAGCTTATTGCCCATTTTAGTGATGAGCTTTGAAGAGCGCGAGGTAAAAAGCCCAACTGCAAGAAAAGGAAGCCCTAGCCCAAGCGAGTAGGAAAAAAGGAACCTGAATGCACTTGCGGGGTTTGTTACTGCAAGCGACAATATTGTTCCTAGAACTGCGCCTACGCACGGCGTCCATCCTACGGCGAATGCCGCCCCGAAAATAAAAGAGGTCGCATAAGAATACCTGAATCTCTTCTTTACCTTTATCGTGTGCTCTTTTTCAAGAAAGCCTATCCTTATAATCCCAAGAAGGTAAAACCCAAAAACCATAATCAAAGAGCCGCCGATGTATCCGAGCCAGTTCTGCACGGTGTATGCCACATTTGAAAGAACGCTTTGCAAAAGAACGCCAACCAAAGAGAACACGGCGCTAAATCCCAATACGAAAAAAACGCTGTTTATGAAAATAGGCAACCTGTTGCTTTCCATTTTAAACCTTTGCAAGCTCATCCATATATCTTTTTTTATCCCACGAGTTAGGAAATTTCCCTACTTTCTGCCCGTCTTTTAAAATAACTTTCGTGTGCTGGTAGCTAACGCCAAAATCTTTTGCGGTGGCTTCTTCATCGGCGTCCGTATCTGAATCCCTATAATTAACCCTAAAGCCGATTAAATCGGGGTCATTTATTTCATTGAAAGCCGCAAATGTTTCTGGCTGCTCCTTCTTGCATGTGGGGCACCAGTTTGCATAGAAATATAATATATTTTCTTTTTTTCGTTCAAGGCTTTTTCATAATCTGCTTTGTTAAACTCAAGATATTTTGTTGATTCAGTCCCCGCCAGCACTTTTCCCGAGTACATGGAATCCCCTATGCCTGCTTCTTTGCCCATTATTTTGCCGTTTGATGCCATTGCCCTGTCAGATGATTTTGCCGTCTGCGTGCATCCAAAAGCCGCAATGCACAAGATTGCCAATAAAACCAAAAAATAATTTGTTTTCATTTTTTGACCCCGTTTACATTTTATTCATTCCCATGTTCGTTTCAATAAAATCAAAAATACCATTTCGACGTTGAAATTCTTTTATATATCTTTTTCCTTCAATTTTCTACTGAGCAGATGCATTTACCTTAGAATTCTCGATTCTCCTGTACAAGACAAAGATGATAGCAAGATAGGAAACATAAGCGATAACCTGAAGCAGGCTTGGGCTTGGGTCATAGCCAAAAAGCCCTTTTAAAAACGCCCCTATAATCCCGTTTTCATGCAGCAGTTGGTATGCTCCGCCTGAACTTACGGCAGGGCTTATATCAAACAATGGAGTTATTATCCCGCCCACAAGCTTTGCCTCTTCAAACTCGTGAAAGCTGCGGGCAAGCAAGCCTGCGGCAAACAGTATCAGCAGGATGCTGCTTATGTTGAATAATTTTTTAAGGTTGATTTTCTTTGTGCTCATGAAAAACAGGTAGCCTACTATAACTGCCGCTACAATTCCCAATGTGCCGCCCAAAAAGTTTATCCCGCTGGCATAGTTTATTGCATTCAGAAAAATGACCGTTTCAACTCCTTCCCTTATTATCGCGATAAAAACTACCATGAAAATGCCCATGTGGGACAAAAACGGCTGGGCGCTCATCAGGTGCTTTTCGACTTTTCCTTCGATTTCCCTTGCAATGTGCCTTTGCTGCATCATCCAAAGTATCATTGTCGTCAATAGCAAGTTCCCTATAAGCATAGTTACGCCTTCAAAAATCTGCTCGGCGCTTCCTTCAAAGCCCCCTGCAAAAACCGTGAATACAAAAGCTGAAAAGATGCTCGCAATGATTCCAAACAGAACACCATAATAAACCGTCTTCCTGTAGTTTTGGTTGTTGGTCTTGTTAAGGTAGGCAAGAACTATGCCGACTACAAGGCTCGCTTCCAGTGTTTCCCTCGACGTTATTAAAAAGGATTCCAGCATCAAATCACCAGATAATTAACAATTGTTAATTTTGGAATTAAAGGATGTATTTAAAGGTTTCTACGACTAGTATGTATTAGGCTCCTGTCTATACCTTGATTCCTCTTAGTCAATAAAAAACCCAAACCATTATAAATTTTAATTCTCTACTTAAGATAATGCAATTAACCTTTCTGGGAACCTCCTCTATGGTTCCAACAAAAGAGAGAAACCAGACGGCAGTTTTCCTTAGCTACGGCTCCGAAGGCATTCTTTTCGACTGCGGGGAAGGGACACAAAGGCAGTTCAAGATAGCGGGAATCAGCCTTGCAAAAGTTACTAAAATACTCATAAGCCACTGGCACGGCGACCACGTCCTAGGGCTGCCCGGGCTGATTCAGACATTAAGCTCGATGGAATACGAAAGAGAGCTTGAAATTTACGGGCCGCAAGGCACCAAGAAAAGGATGGAAAATATGTTCGAGGCTTTTGTGTTTGACAAAAAAATAAGCCTTTTGGTAAGGGAAGTAAAAGACGAAGCGTTCTTTGAAAATGACGACTTTAAGATTTATTCTTATACGCTAGAGCATGGCATAGAAACAATGGGATATCGCTTTGAGGAGAAAGACAAAAGAAAAATCGAGATGAAAAAAGTAAGAAAGCTCGCAATTCCAATCGGCCCTTTGCTTGGCAGGCTCCAGCAGGGAAAGACGATAGAGCACGGCGGAAAGAAAATCTCCCCTGATGATGTTTCGTACACAGAGAGGGGGAAAAAGGTCGCATACATAACGGACACTTCACTGTGCGGCAATTGCTACAAGGCAGCGGACAACGCAGACTTGCTCATTTGCGAAGCAACCTACTCATCAAAATTAGAGGGCAAGAGCGAGGAATACTCGCACATGACTGCAAAGCAGGCAGCGCAACTCGCAAACAAGTCGAATGCAGGGCAGCTCGTGCTTATGCATTTTAGCGCTAGGTATAAAAACACGCAGGAGCTCGAGGAGGATGCAAGAAACATCTTTGACAATGTAATCTGCGCAAATGATTTTATGAAGATTGAATTGTGAAAATGGGCATAAAAGACAGAGGCATCAATGCCGAAAGGGAGCTTTTGCATAAATTCTGGGATACCGGCTTATGGTGCGCTGTAAGGGTTGCAGGCTCAGGCTCCATGAGGCATCCGGGGCCTGACTTGCTTGTCGGCAGCAGAGATAAGAACAGGAGGCTTGCGATAGAATGCAAAACTTCAGGCGTTGCAAAAATTTACCTAAGCAGCCATGACATAGGAAAGCTAAAGGAATTTTCCGAGATTTTTGACGCAAGGGCGTGGTTTGCAGTCAAATTCAGGCAAAAGGACTGGAGATTTTTAAATTTAGAAGACTTAAAAAAAACGGAAAGCGGGTATGTCATTGATTCAAAGGCTGCAGACTTGCATGGCATATCCTTTGAGGAGATAATATCTTACAAAGTTGAAAAATAGAAGGCTTTGAAAAAACAATCAATGCCTTTTTCCCATTGACCTTTCAATCTTTAGCTCTTCCTTTACAAGCTTGCCAACGACCCTTTCGACGTGCCCTTCTATCCTTGCAATCCTTTGCTCCATCAGGACAAGCACCCTCAATGAATAGACTATTGCCGCAAGTGTCCCTATGATAATGGCAAGTGTTATTTCCTGAACTCCTAAAACCATATTATCACCTCGATTTTTTATTTATGTACATACTATTTTAACGGTTATTTAAATAGTTTTCGTTGCAGGTGGCGTTTGAAGCGATGAGAATTCTTTTAAGCATTTGAGATTAAAAATAAGCTGAGGTG
>CAYWNO010000011.1:0-20649 GCA_964459665.1 uncultured Methanosarcinales archaeon | reverse complement strand
TAAAGTAAATGCAGTTTATTTATAAATGGAATAGGGTTATTCAAAACTCTCAATATTCTTATTTCCATTAATTACGAAGGAATTGATATTTCAAACAGATTCATTCCGGATACAGGCGCATATCTTGGGGCATCAAAAGACATTTTATCTGCGCTTATCGGGATAGATGAAAAAATCAGCAAAGCCCGGGTTATAGGATTGCAGCATTACCCATGGAAATTTCCTTACGATGAGGGATTTCTGGCGTTTGTCCCGTATTCGCCGCCTATAAATGAGAAGATTTTTTTCGTGAAATGGGGCGAGCCGGATATAACATGGAGGCCAAAACAATTCACAACCCAAATCCCCGAGGAGCAGCCAACAGGCATCCCCGATTCAGATGTATATGCAAGCATGGCCGCAATCCTAATGTCACATAAACAAATGAAAGGCTACACGGCTAAAAATCCGCAACTGTATCCGATAGAATTAATCATTGAGGAGGCATTCAGGGCAACTTGCCGCAAATACAATATTTGATTCTGTTAAAATTTAATTTGGCAAAACTCCCAAAAAAACACAAAGGTATATAAATAAACCCCCTAAACGTAGTCCTATGATTGAAGGATTAAACGTGCAGCCGGAGCTGGTAAAGGCATTCAAAGAGATGGGATTTTCTGAGTTGACAGATATACAAAGCAAAGCAATACCCTTGATTCTTCAGGGCAAGGATATAATCGGGCAGTCTCAGACTGGCTCAGGAAAGACTGCGGCATTTGGATTTCCAATTCTTGAAAGATTGACTCACAGGAACGGCCTTCAGGCATTGATTCTCGTGCCGACGCGTGAATTATGCGAGCAGGTCATGGCAGAGATGCGAAAATTTGCAAAGCACAAGAGAATGAACATAATTCCGGTTTATGGCGGAGTTTCCATCATGCCTCAGATTCACAGCCTGGGCAGCGCAGATATAGTGGTTGCAACTCCGGGAAGGATGCTTGATCACCTAGATAGAGGCACTGCAAGGCTGGATAAAGTAAGGATACTTGTTTTGGATGAAGCAGACAAGATGTTCGAGATGGGATTTATCGAGGACGTAAAAAAAATAGTTTCAAAGATACCAAAAGAGAGGCAGACTCTTCTTTTCAGCGCAACAATGTCCCATCAGGTGCAGGAAGTTGTAAGGCACTACATGAATAGCCCTGAAAAAATAAAAGTCCAATCCTATGTTGATAAAGGAAAATTAGTCCAGCATTTCTATTCGGTAAACTCAGGCGATAAGTTCTCATTGCTTGTCCACCTGCTAAAGAATGAGCCGCCGGGCCTTACGATAATATTCTGCGCAACGAGGACAAGAGTCGATGTATTGAGCAAGAACCTTTACAAGCAGGGCATAGAATCCGAAAGGCTTCACGGAGGCTTGTCGCAGAATCGAAGAAAGTACGCGATTGACCTTTTCCACAACAAAAAGATAAGCATATTGGTTGCAAGCGACGTTGCGGCGCGGGGGCTTGACATAAAGGGAATATCCCACATAATCAATTATGACCTGCCGAAAACCTCGAAGGAATACATACACAGGATTGGAAGGACGGCAAGGGCGGGAGAAGAAGGCAAGGTTATCTCATTGTTATCCGAGCAGGACCATGATAATTTCAGGAACGTGCTCGAAGACAGGTCGTTGTTTATAGAACAGCTAAATCCTCCCAAATTCCAAAGAATTCCTTTTTTTGCGTCGAGCAGAAGCTCTGATTCAGGACAAAGGGGCGACTTTCGCTCAAGAAGCGGTCCAAGGCGCGAAGGCCAGGGCAGCAGGTACGGGGCAAGGCCGAGGAGAAATTACCATTCAGGCGGCGAAAGAGGCTATGGTAATTTTGGCGATAGGGGCAAAAGAAGTGAGGGAAGTAACCGGGGCGAGAGCGGCGATAGGTACAGGAACAGAAGAGATTAGTTTTAGAATAAATTGAAAAATTCGTTGAAAACGAATTTTTCAACGGTCAAATGATTCTAGGAATAACAGGCTCAATAGGCTCTGGCAAGACGACAGTTGCGGGCATTTTCAAGGAGCTGGGATTTGAAGTTATTAACTCCGACGAAATTGCCCATAGCCTTATGCAAAAAGACTCCGCAATTTATAAAAATTTGCGGAATGCTTTTGGAGATGGAATTCTTGACAAAAAAAATAGCGTAGACAGGAAAAAGCTTGGAGATATTGTTTTTAGCGATATAACAAAATTAAAAAAGCTCAATTCAATAATGCACCCGCCCATACTCAAACAAATCAATAATCAAAAAAATTCCCTAAAAGGGAATTTTTTTGAAAATATCATTATTGACGCGCCTTTGCTGCTTGAAACCCGCGCAAAAAATCTTGTTGACAAGGTTGTTGTTGTAAGGGCGGGAAAGGAAAATATCCTAAAAAGGCTAAAGAACAGGTACGGCAGGGAAAAAATAGAAAATATTTTAAATTCCCAGATGCCGTTGGAAGAAAAGATGGAATACGCGGATTTCGTGATTGAAAACAACGGGGATTTGAATCATTTAAAAAAAGAGGCAAAAAAAATTTTAAAGAAATTAAAATTTTTTTCATAGTAAAATGCAAAATTTTGATTTGATTGTAATAGGGGCAGGCTCAGGATTGAATATTGCTTCTGCCGCTGCTGACAGGGGACTTAATGTAGCGCTGGTTGAAAAAGGCCCGTTGGGGGGAACGTGCCTCAACAGGGGATGCATACCGTCTAAAATAATCCTGCACAGCGCCGATGTTGCCGAAACGATAATAAGCGGGAAAAAGTTCGGGATCAACTCAAAAATTTCTTCTGTTGATTTTGGAAAAATAATCTCAAGAGCCTCAAGGCTGGTGGACAAAGAAGCAAAAGAGATTGAATCGGCTGTGATTGAAGATAAGAATATGACATTGTTCAAGGCGCAAGCAAGATTTATTTCCGGCAAGACTTTGAAAGCAGGAAATGAAACAATAAAAGGAAAAAAGATTGTAATCGGGGCAGGAACGCGCCCCCTGATTCCAAAAATAGAGGGCATCGAAGGCATTGATTATATGACGAGCGATGATGCCTTAAGGCTAAAAAAGCAGCCCAAGAGCCTAACTATAATAGGCGGCGGCTACATCGCCGCAGAGCTTGCGCATTTTTTCGGCTCTTTGGGAACAAGGGTAAGCATCATACAGAAAAGCAGGCTGTTGATTCCGAATGAGGATCGCGAGATAGCGGAAAAATTTACAGGCATTTTTAAAAAAAAGTATGATGTGCTTACGGAATTTGGCGCAACAAAAGCAATGAAAAGCGGCAAGAAGCTCGCAATTATCGCAGAAGGCAAAGCCCGCAGGAAAAAAATCGTTTCAGACGGATTACTGGTTGCAGCCGGAAGAGTCCCAAATACGGACATACTTGACGTTAAAAAAACAGATGTAGAGATTGACGGCAAAGGATTCATAAAAACAAATGATTATCTTGAGACGACATCGAAGAATATCTGGGCTTTGGGGGATATAGCGGGCAAATATTTATTCAAGCACAGCGCAAACCTTGAAGCAGAATATGTTTATAACAATGCAATCCTGAACAAAAAATCCAGGGTTGACTATTCTGCAATGCCGCATGCAATATTTTCCTCGCCGCAGGTTGCAAGCGTTGGCTTAAGAGAGCAGGACTTGATTGAAAAAAAGATTGATTATGCAAAAGGAATGTGCAAATTCATAAATACCGGGATGGGCGCTGCCATTCAGGATAATGACGGCTTCATAAAAATTTTTGCCGACAGTAAAACAAAAAAAATATTGGGCTGTCATATTTTAGGAAGCTTTGCATCAACGCTAATCCATGAGGTCATTGTAGCAATGAAGGCGGGCCTTAAAATAAGAGCCATACAAGACGCCGTGCACATACATCCTGCATTGTCTGAAGTTGTGCAAAGGGCGGCTAAGGATACCGGACTTTGAAAAAATCAATTTTTTGAAGAAAACCCAAACCTATTAAAATAAAGGAAATTTTCCATCAAAGATGGAGAGTTTTCGATTAGAAAAAGACGTAATGGGGGAGATACAAGTGCCCGCGGATTCTTATTACGGGGCTTTCACGCAGAGGGCGAAAATAAACTTCCAGATAAGCGGCATTAAGGCGCATAAAGAATTTCTCATTTCGCTAGCTTCAATAAAAAAAGCCGCAGCGCTTGCAAACATGGAGCTTTTGCAGCTCGATGAAAAAACAGGAAATGCAATCGTAGAGGCTGCAGATGAAGCCATAAGCGGAAAATTCGACTCCTATTTTGTCCTTGACGTCTATCAGGCGGGGGCGGGAACGCCTTTTAACATGAACTGCAATGAGGTTATAGCAAACCGCGCAACAGAGCTTCTCGGCGGAAAATTAGGGCAGTATATCGTGAACCCGAACAATCACGTCAACATGGCTCAAAGCACGAATGATGTGATTCCAACAGCAGCAAGGATAGCTATTTTGACATTGGCAAAAAATTTAATCTATGAGATTAAATTTTTTGAAGATTCTCTGAGGAGTAAAGCGAAGCAATTCAGCTCCATATTAAAAGTCGGAAGGACGCATTGGGAAGACGCAGTTCCAATAACCCTCGGGCAGGAATTTGAAAGCTATGCTGTCTCGATTGCAAAAGGCGCAAGAAGAATTCTCGAGTCAGCCGAAGAATTAAAAGAGCTTGGCATCGGAGGAACTGCCATAGGGACGGGAATAACATCGCACCCGAAATTTCACGAAACAATCGTAAGAAAGCTAAACGATATTACTCATCTAGATTTGAAGCAGACAAAAAACATGATTGAATTAACGCAGAATTACAACTGCTTTGTTTCTTTCTCTAGCTCATTGAAGATGCTCTCAATTGACTTGTCAAGAATCTCAAACAACCTTAGCATCCTTAATTCCGGGCCTAAAGCCGGCATCGCAGAGATCATGCTTCCGGACGTTGAGCCGGGCTCCTCCATAATGCCCGGAAAAATAAACCCGAGCATTCCCGAATGCGCAATCATGGTTGCATTTGACGTCATGGGCAAGGACAAGACAGTAGAATTATCGGCGCAGTACAGCATTCTTGAGCTAAACGTCATGTGCCCGATGATTGCATACAATATCCTCCAGTCAATGAAACTTCTCACAAGCGCCTTAAAGATGCTGCGGGAATTTTGCATTGACGGGATAAAGGCCGACGCGAAAAGATGCAGCGAGCTTCTTAACAAAAGCACGGCAATTTCAACCGCGCTAAACCCGTACATAGGGTACCATGCAACATCGAAGATTGTGAAAGAAGCGCTCAAAGACAATCTTCCGATAAAAGAAGTTATTTTAAGATATGGCTTGATTGAAGAGAAAGATTTAAGCAGGATATTATCGCCTGAAGAGATGACTCAGCCAAAAGAGCCTGACAAGGAATTGATCATGAAAATAAAAAATAGCGAGGAATACAAGGAATTTTTGAAAGGGCTGTAAATAAAATTTGCGAGGTGGATAAATTGCTGGAAAAAATAGTTTTAAAAGGAGATGGAAGACGGGCATTGTATATGCTATTCGGGATAGAAACGGAACTGCAAGAAGCTTTAGCCATAATTGATGAACTTGTGTTTGGTTATTTCACAGAAGAGCGCTTAAGGCAATATTACCCTAATATTCATGATTTTGAAGCAAGAGAAGGACGAATTAACTATGAAGGCAAAGGGACTAAACGTGATAGGGTTTATACCATTTTTGGCATACCTGATAAAAGCATCCAAATAGATGATAAGCCTGCCGTATTGCCATTGGGTTTTGTCAATATCGAGCCGGACAAAAGCCCGCGTTACTTTATGCGAGCTTGTAATTTCAATATGGGCAGTACAGATATTTCAACAGGAAGATTTGAGATTAATCATGATTTAACAAGAAAAGTAGTTAGAAGCTTTTTTGAATATTACAATCCAAGATAAAAAATCATAAAAATCCGACCACTCTGGACTACGCTCCGCTTCGTCCGGAGTTTGCTCGCCCTTCGGGCTCGGGTCGGATTTTTAGGATGCCAAAAATAGAAAACTCCTTAAATTCAAATGATACTCTGGATTTCACTTCGCTACATCCAGAGTTTTCTATTTTTGTGCATAAAATTTTTTTAAATCCGGGAAGCGCTTAAATTTTCAACCATATCAATAAAATATTTATGTATTCTGATGTCATTTGTCAATTCAGGATGGAAAGTTGAAGCCAAAATATTATTTTTCTGAACAAGCACGGGCTTATCCTGCAAAATTGAAAGTATTTTAATTCCGTTATCAACATTTTCAATCACAGGAGCCCTTATAAAAATGCCGTTGAATTTTCCAATATTCTCTATATCTAATTCCGCCTCGAAGCTGTCAGCTTGTCTTCCGTAGTCATTCCTTTTGACAGAAATATCAAGCAGCCCTAATCTCGGCTGAGCGCTTCCGATAATATCCTTCGCCAACAGGATAGCTCCTGCGCAAGTTCCGTATATATTCATTCCATGATTGTGCATTTTTATAATCTCTTTATCCAAATCATGCCTCTGCATTAAATTTCCTATGGCAGTGCTTTCCCCGCCCGGAATTATCAATCCGCTTATGTTTTTCAAATCCTCCGGCAGTTTGACCAAAGCTGAATCTACACCGCACTTGCTTAGCATTTCAATATGCTCTTTAAAGTCGCCCTGCAATGAAAGCACGCCGATTTTCATGTTTATGTTTATTGGATTTATACTCACACACAGAATTTATTAGGTATTGCTGTGTGTTCGTAATAGTCAACAACAAATCATACATGACACCTAATCACTTTGTTGGTTGACTATAAAGTGTAAATGCCTAATCTCCCCTTTCCTGCATCCGAACTTGCAGTTCCTTTATGTCAATGCCCTTCATGGCATCCCCAAGGCCGCAGGAAATCTTCGCGATTATTTCGGGCTTTTCAAAATGGGTTGTTGCTTCGACGATTGCCTTTGCCATGTCGTAAGGATTCTCGCTTTTGAATATGCCGGAGCCTACAAATATGCCGTCGCATCCAAGAAGCATCATTAAAGCTGCGTCTGCGGGAGTTGCAATTCCCCCTGCAGCAAAATTCACGACGGAAAGCCTGTTAAGATTCTTCGTTTCTAAAACCAAATCAACAGGCACTCTGTGCTCTCTTGCTTTTTCTTTTAGCTCTTGCTCATTCATGCTTTGCAGATTTTCAATTTCACCTATTATGCACCTTATATGCCTCACAGCCTCTATTATGTTGCCAGTGCCAGCCTCCCCTTTGGTCCGTATCATTGCAGCGCCTTCATTTATTCTTCTCAAGGCTTCGCCCATGTTTCTTGCGCCGCATACGAACGGAACATTGAAATCGCGCTTGATAACATGCCTTTCATCGGCAGGCGTTAGGACTTCGCTTTCGTCAATGTAGTCAACTCCCAATGATTCAAGGACTCTTGCCTCGGCAAAATGCCCTATTCTGCATTTTGCCATGACCGGGATTGTTACGGTCTCCATGATTTCTTTTATCTTCTGCGGGTCCGCCATTCTTGCAACTCCGCCGTCTTTTCGAATGTCTGCAGGAACCCTTTCAAGAGCCATTACTGCAACGGCTCCTGATTTCTCGGCTATCTTTGCCTGTTCGCTATTTACAACGTCCATTATGACGCCGCCCTTTAGCATCTGCGCAAGGCCTTTTTTCAATGAGATTGTTCCTTTGTTGAGCATTTTTCAACCTATAAAATCTAATTCACAATTTAAACGTTTTGGTTTTTTGGGCTTCATCCAAAAATTCGCTTCGCGAAGTTTAGCAGCTTCAAAGTCCTTGATGCTTTGGGATTATAGCCGACATTCCCCGTAAGGGACGTCCCCCTTGTCGGCGGGATTGTTTGATAGATTGGACTTTGACTTTATGCTGCTAAACCATTTTTTGGATGAAGCCGGTTTTTTACTCCATAAGGTTTATTAATCCACCCGTGATTCTTATTATCAAATGCCAAAAATTAATGTGGTTGCTTTCATTGACAGGGAGAACAGGAACGCAAAATTAGAGCTTGATGAAGTTTCAGAAGTTTCAGACTTGTTAAAAAAGCTGGGCATAAACCCCGTTACAGTAATTGTTGCAAGGAATGGCGAGCTGATTCTGGAAGGGGAAAAATTAAACGACTGCGATAATATAAAGATTCTTAGCGTTATATCGGGAGGATGATTCAAATTACTCAAGAAGAAAGTTTAATTGATTTTTTCATTTGAATCCAATGCTCATAAAAATCCAGCCGGACACTCAAAAATTCAGCTGCAATGCGTGCGGAAGCTGCTGCAGCCATATAAGAGGGATAGTTCCGCGCGAGGAAAAAGAATTTCTAAAGGAAAATGCTTTCGGCAAAATGCCTGTTGTGCAGCTTGTTCCCGTCGAGCAGATGACTTTTCCGTTGTGGGACTGGGAAGCCAAAAGGTTCATGGAATGGCAAAATGAAGCGAACATTGACGCGAGGATAAGGCCGTTAAGGGCAATCATGGACTTAAATTCAGGCAAGGCTATTATCCTTACATATTTCATGGACGGCAAAGAGGATTCGTGCCCGTTCCTGAAAAATAATAAATGCTCCATATACCAAACAAAAAGGGCTTATGTGTGCAGGCTGTTTCCTTTCAATAGGAGCCCTTTCACAAATGAAAAAGCCGATGAAAATTTCGGCTTAAGCTCAATGTTCGGCGAATGCGGGGCAATGGAGCATATCATTCCAAGAATTCCAAAAGATTTCGATAAAATGATAAAATTTTTAAATGGGGCATTCCCGGACGGCTCTTTCATTAACGCTGTCCAGAATGAGCTGGTCATAGAGTGGGCAAACAAGGCAATCATCCGCCTGATGAGGGAAAAAACCATAAAGCCCGCCATGAACTACCCTTACAAGTTTTTGCTAAAGCGGATTGAAAACAGCCAAAAAATAGATTTTTGCGATTTTTTAGTTGAAAGCGGATATTTAAATGAAAGGGAAAAGGAAGATTTAATAAAAAGATTCGACGCCAATCTTGATGCGGAAGAGAGAATAAAAGATAAAGATTTTTCAATTAAAAATTATTTTCCCTTATCACGATGATTTCATCACAGGATATGGAAGATTTGGAAGCCAAAAGCGGCGTCTCAAGGCAGGCATTGATGGAAAATGCAGGCAGGGAAGTTTACAGGGCGATAAAGCAGAAATTCGAGCTGAAGGACAAAAAAATTCTTGTTGTCTGCTATCACGGCAACAACGGAGCAGATGGTTTCGTTGCTGCGCGGCATTTGTGCAATGAGGCCGAAACTGATGTCCTTTTTATAGGAGACGAGTCGAGATTAAAAAAGGAGGCGCTGGCAAATTTCAGGAAAATAGAGCACAATGAAAGAATACAGTTTCTTATTGACGATGAAGTGGACTTTGATGGCTATGACATAATCATTGACGCGATTTTGGGGATCGGCATGCGCGGAAGGCTCAATCGCGAAATATCCGCAATAATTGACGACATAAACAACTCGAAAGCTTACAAAGTCTCTGTTGACATTCCGAGCGGAATTGACCCCGATACCGGAATTGCGCTCAGCAAGTGCATAAATGCGGATTTAATCATCACATTTCACGACTTAAAAAAAGGGCTTGAAAAGCTGGAAGAAAGGACTGTTGTTGTGGATATAGGATTAAAAAAATGAAATTCATAACAAAAAAAGACATTAAGCTCCCCAAAAGAAGCAAGGAAAGCCACAAGTGCGATAACGGGACAGTTCTTGCCGCCGTCGGCTCTGAGGATTATCCGGGCGCTGCTGCATTGGCGGGGCTTTCTGCATTAAGGAGCGGCTGCGATTTGGTTAAGATTATTGCGCCTCAAAAAGCAGCATGGGCGATAAATGCTTATTCTCCGGACTTGATAGCAAAAAAAATAAAACGGCAAAATTTTAAAATCGAAGATTTTAAAATTTTGATAAAAGAGATGGAAAAATTTGATGTGCTGCTGATAGGAAACGGCATCGGCTTGAATGATGAAACAAAAAAATTCTGCAAAAAAACAATACGCGGGATAAAAAATCTTAAAGTCATTGACGCTGATGCTATTAAGTCTATTTCAATGAACGATGCCGAAAACTCGATAATCACGCCGCATTCGAAAGAGCTGGAGTATTTTTTATGCAATTCCAAAATAGAAGAAAGCATCATTGAAAAAATCAATAACGAAAAAAACATTATAGAAAAAGCCAAACTAATAAAAAAAATAACCCAGGAATTCCTAAACAAGAATAATGTGATATTGCTGAAAGGCAAGATAGATATTGTCCTTTCAAGGAACAAGATATTATACAACAGGACAGGAAATGCAGGCATGACAAAAGGCGGCACAGGCGATGTTCTGGCAGGATTATGCGCCGGCTTTCTTGCGCAAAGCAAGAATCTGCTCCAGAGTGCGATGAATGCAGCATATTTTAACGGGATGATTGGAGATATTTTATTAAAAAAGAAGAAAGGTTTTACTTATCTTGCGAGCGATATGGCTGAGGAGATAGGGAAGGTAAAGATAAATTTGAAAAACTATTCCTGAACATACTCGACGCCCAAGGCAAGGCATATCTCCGCCTTCTTTAGCTCCTTGCCGATATATGCAGCGTGGTCAAGCACCTTGAACCAGTTTTTGTTTTGCTGCTCATTATGCTTGAATATTGCGACATAAACGTCCTGGGCCCTTCTCCCCCTAAATTCCTTTAGGATAGTATGCTGGTAGTCGCAAATGGCAACTCCGATTTCGTGGGTGTCCCAGTAGATTCTTATCAGCGAATAGCAGCCGTCGTCATTCCTGTGGTCTTTATAGTCGTCATAAGGCTTTGTGCGTATTACTTCGAAGTCTTCTGCAACTTTCTTGTCCTTTACCCATGCCGGCCTTTCCATCTTTAACTAAAAAAGTTTCAAACCAAGTGTGAAACTTTTTTTCCCGGATTAAAGATTTTTCCGTAATTTAAAATACTTTTGTTTTTTTTAGAGAAAAATTTATAAAGAATAAAAAAATGTATTTGTAAAATGAAAATCACTGCATTGATGATTTTATCTTTTGTTCTGATGGCAACCGCCGCCCTCGCCGATTCCTATGATTCAGGCTATCTGGGAAGCAGCACAAAAACGGAAGGAAACGGAGTGCAAAAGCCAAGTGACGTAAAAATAACTCCATCAGGAAGTGACCAGAGTCCGGTTTCCGATAGTGACTTGGACATGAGCCCGGATGTAACTGAAAATTCCGCAAGCGATTTGCCGGAATCAAGCCCGGACACAGAATAATTCTATTTTTATGATTGAGATTGACGGCAATTGGGGCGAAGGAGGCGGCGCCATAGTAAGGACTGCATTGGCATTTTCAACAATAACACAAAAGCCTTTTGAAGCATCCAACATAAGAAAAGGCAGGAAAAATTCCGGATTGAAAAGCCAGCACCTTTATTGCATAAAGTCATTGCAGGAATTATGCGGCGCTTATGTGGAAGGGGCTGAACTTGGCTCTTTGAATGTGAAATATTTTCCTAAAAAGGTTGCTGCCAAAAGCCTGAACGTGGATATTGGAACCGCAGGCTCCATAACCCTTCTTCTTCAGGCGCTTCTTTTGCCGTCAATGTTTGCAGGAAAGACGCTGACGCTGAATGTAAGCGGAGGCACGGATGTAAGCTTTAGCCCGAGCTTTGATTACTTTAGCAACGTATTGCTGCCCCAGCTTCAAAGATTTGCCAAAGTCGAGGCAAGGCTGCTAAGGAGAGGGTACTACCCAAAAGGAAACGGCGAAGTTGAAGTTAAAATAAACCCGAAATTCAAATTAAACAGCTTTTCAAATTTTGATGAATTTCATCAAAATTTGAAACGAGAAGTTGATAGGTATGAGTTGTATGGGCAACAAAACCTTATTCAGATAAAAGGAATTTCTCACGCATCAGCCGGCCTTTCGCAGGCAAAAGTTGCGCAGCGGCAGGCAGAATCCGCAAAGGATGCCTTAAAGCGCAAATACAGCGTTCCAATTGCAATAACTTCGGAATACAGGGAAACATTATCGCAAGGCTCGGGAATCACGCTGTGGGCGATTTTTTCCAAAAATAAAGACGACATAGATGAAAACAACCCTATAAGGCTCGGCTCGGATTCACTCGGGGAGCTTGGCAAAAAATCCGAAGCCGTAGGGCAGCAGGCGGCAATCAGGCTGATTAAAGAAATGGAAAGCAACGCTCCCGTTGACAGGCATCTTTCAGACCAGATATTGCCCTATATGGCGCTAAGAGGCAATTGCGCAATCAGGCTTTCAGAAATAACAAATCACTGCACAACCAACATATATACGATTCAAAAATTTCTCGGGGAAATTTTTGAAGTGGATGAAAAGGAAAAAACTATTTATGCGCATTAAGGACATTTCTTTGGAAAATCGGCCAAGAGAGCGGCTTGAGAAAGAAGGAGCAAGAGTTTTATCAGATGCTGAACTTTTGGCAATAATCCTAAAAACCGGCAATAAGGGGGAGAACGTTGTTGATATGTCAAATCGGCTTATTTCAAAGTACGGCGTTGACAAGCTATCCCTGTGATCCCTAAAAGAGCTTCAGGAGATAAAAGGGATTGGCAATGCAAAAGCGTGCCAGATTGTTGCTTTAATTGATTTTTTCACTTATTACTTTTTATTCAGTTTTCTCCTTGAATTATTAGCCATTCTCTGCTCATCTTTCTTGACTCTTCGCTCAAGTTTTCTGATGTCTTCCTCTGGCGGTAGGTTTTCAGGGATTATTTTATTTTTGACAAGGACTTTACGTATTTCTTTATTGTTCTTGACGTGTTCATGGGTGATTTTTGCCTCGCCTTGCAAATCGCTCTGCTTGACATTAAAATTTGTGATTTCTGTTGCAAAATTCTTTGCTGCGATTGTAACTGTCGGGAGAAAGTCGGCTAGAGGCCTTTTTTGAGGTATATTCAATCGCAGTTTCATACGTTTTGTGTCATGTCCGCCAAATAATGCCTCATCGCCTTTGCTTCTGATTCTTGCAAAACCTGCGTCATCAACTCCGCGCTCGTAGATTAATTTTGATAATTCTGTTTCTGATGTAATGAGCTTGTTTCTTGCCTGAAATCTTTCTTGCAGCGCTATTCTTTGCTCTATCAATTCTTGTTTTCTGGTCTGTATCGCAAAGTAGCTTTGCGCAAAAGCAATTTCATCTTTTCTTGGATCTCCATTTTGTGCAATTAGATAACAAGCATACCTTGTGAGAATAATGTCTTCTATTTCCCTTTCTGCTTCAGAGCCTATCTTGACCTTTTTGCTAACGTTGGCAAAATGGTCTGCAACTATCTGGCCGGCATTTTTGCAAGATTCTTTTGCCTTATCTGTCATTGCTAAGAAATTTCTCCACTGGGTATACCCAAAAATATTCTGCAAATCCCTTGCAAACCAGAATTCTACTCCATCTTTTTCATTGGAAAAATCTTCAAAAGTTTTCTTCAATCTGGCAATCATTCCCTTATCCATTCTATTTACCCCAAACTTCCGCAATCTTATCCTTTATCTTCTTCTCAAAGATTTCTATGAGTTTTTTGCTGGAATCAATTAATTTTCGTTCTTCTTCGATTTGCGAGACGATTTGTTTTTGAACATCTAAAGGCGGGAGAGGGATTTTATAATTAATTGCATAATCTTTTGTTAATCTTTGTAATCCTCCTGTTCCAGTCATTTTATCTTTTCCATTATTAATAAAAATAGGGCTGGATATAAAAAAATATATCCACTCTGGAAGTATACCATTTTTTGGTCTATATCTGTAATCTTCTGTATTGTGTTTTTAATTATTCTTCCTTGTTCTCTGATATCATCTACAGTGAACCATGGAACGGTACCTTTGTTCCAATATTCAGTATTTGTTCTTGAGGGTGTAGAGCCATTAAAAATTTCACAAGCCTCTCCCAATTCAACCAGTTCCCAATTTCCAGAATAAACTTCTCCAACTCTGTATCTGTCTCCGCTTAGATTGTAGTCGTCATTAATCTTTTTTTTATCGAGAATCAAGGCATGCTTTTTTTCTGATTCGGTCAATTCGCAGTCTTTGCCTTCCCTTGTGCAATTTTGGAACTTAGAGATAATGTCAAAAGCAAGAGGCAAATCATTCTCTTTTGATTCCCGCCTCTGCGCGCCCAACCCAAATCCGTCATTTTCTACTTTGACAAACAGGATATTATTTGATTTCTTGGCCATGCCCTTGTCCAATAATAAAATTGAAGTCTTGACTCCAGAATAGGGATTGAATACGCCGGCAGGCAGGGAAACAACTGACCATAAATATCTTTCAAGAAGCATTTTTCTTAACGCTTTGTAGGCATTGGCGGACTGGAATATGATTCCTTCCGGAACAATTATGCCGGCCCTGCCATTTGGGTTTAAGTGCTCTGCGATGTAATCAACAAAAAGGACTTCAGAGCGGTTTGCCTGAATTGAAAATCTCTTGTGCGGCCGAATTCCGCCTTTGGGAGTCATGAACGGCGGATTTGCAATTATCACGTCAAAAACTTCGGCCCATTTTTCTTCTGAAGTCAAGGTGTCGTACTCGTGGATATTTGGATCCTGAAAACCGTGCAGATAAAGATTAACGAGGGATAATCTGACCATATCCGGAGAGATGTCATACCCTGCAAAATTATCAACCAGCCTTTTCCTTTCATCAGGAGTTAATTTAATTCTGCCGTCTTTATACCTGTACCTGTTTAATACGTGCTTGTATGCAGAAATCAAAAAGCCGGCAGTTCCGCAGGCGGGGTCGAGAAGCGTCTCATTCTTATCGGGATCAATGACTTTTACAATAAAATCAATAATGTGCCTTGGAGTTCTAAATTGGCCAGCTTCGCCTTGCGAGCCCATGACAGAGAGCAAATACTCAAAAGCATCTCCTAATTTTTCACTATGGTCATAGTGGAAATCATTAATGACCTTGAGAAACGCCTTTAATGTTTCAGGGTCTTTATATGGCAGATATGCGTTTTTGAAAATATCCCTGAATAATTGGGGAATATTTGGGTTTTGGCTCATTCGCGTAATAGCTTCGCTGTAAAGCCCGAACATCTCAAATCCGCTAATCCTTGCGTCAAAAATACTGCTCCATGAATATTTGGAGTATTCTTTTGTGAAAAATCTGGATTTCCCCCCTAATTCTTCAGATTCCTTGTCCATGTCGTCCATAAACTTGTAAATCAAAGCAATAGTTATCTGCTCAACCTGCGATTTCGGGTCAGGGAGTTTTCCGACTAGAATATCTCTTGCAGTGTCTATCCTTCTTTTTGTTTTCTGAAAATCCTCTCCTAAATCATTTAAAACCTCTTCAGTGATGTTTATGCTGTTCTCTAATTGGATGTTGGCTTTCTCTTTTTTTGTATCGAAAAATCTCCAGCCAGCGTCCTCAAGCAGTTTATTTATCCTGATTCTGGCTTTAGCTTCATTTGTTGTCATTTTTTCTGTTTTGTCATGGTTTCATCCTGCATATTTTTACATGCTTATAAATATTTTTGTGGCAAAGTTTATAACCTACATAAATTTTTGTATAAAATATGCCATATATAAAAAAGATTGACAACGAATTCGACAGCCCCGTGCTTAATATTGCGCTCAACACCATAAAAATCGGAAAGCAGGCTTTGGTTTTTGTCAACACAAAAAAATCCGCAGAAAAAACCGCCGAGGAAATATCAAAAAAAATAAAGGCGGAAAGCGATGCTCTAAAAGAACTGGCCGATGACGCATTGGGCGCGCTTTCGAAGTCTACAAAGCAGTGTGAAAGGCTGGCTCTGTGCCTAAAGAAAGGAATAGCGTTCCACCATGCAGGATTGGTCGAGAAGCAAAGAAGCCTAATCGAGGAAAATTTCAGGAAAGGGCTGATAAAAATCATCTGCGCAACCCCAACTCTTGCTTACGGCGTAAACACGCCTGCCTACAGGGCGATAATAAAAGACCTTAAACGATACACCGTTCACGGACTTACGTGGATACCGGTTCTTGATTACATGCAGATGTCAGGCAGGGCGGGAAGGCCCAATTACGACAATGAAGGGCAGTCCATTTCGATTGCGCAAACGCAAGGCGAAAAGGAAAAAATACAGCAGATGTACCTCAACGGCTCTCCCGAAGAAATTTATTCGAAGCTTGCAGTAGAGCCTGTGCTCAGAACTTATGTTCTTTCATTGATAGCTGCCGATTTCACGGCAACCAAAAAACAGCTTTTTGCCTTTTTTGACAGGACTTTCTATGCCCACCAGTTCAAGGAATTAAGCAGGCTGCATGCAACGATAACAAAAGTGATTGATATGCTTAGCGAATGGGAGTTCATAATGCGCTCAGGCGATGATTTCTCAAGCGCAAGCGAGCTTGAAGATGAAAGGCTAAAAGCTACGCTCATGGGAAAAAGGGTTGCAGAGCTGTATATTGACCCTTTGACTGCACACTCCATAATTAACTGCATGAGGAATGCATCCGACAAAAGGATAATCGCTTTTTCATTTTTGCAGATGATAGCACATACATTGGAGATAAGGCCATTGCTAAGGGTTGGCGCAAGAGAGCACGACAAGATGCAGGAATCAATGATTGAGTTCGGCACTTTTTTGCTTGAAAATGAGCCGTCAATGTACGAGCCCGAATACGAGGATTTCCTAAATTCCATAAAGACCGCCCTGATGCTAAGCCATTGGGCAGATGAGTACGACGAAGAATTTTTGCTGGAGGAGTACAACACAAGGCCAGGCGAGCTAAGGACAAAGCTTGAAATTGCAGACTGGCTTTTGTATTCGAGCGAGGAGATATGCAAGATAATGCATTACCTGCCGCTGGTAAAGGAAATCATAAAGCTAAGGCTTAGGCTAAAGTATGGCGTAAAAGAGGAGCTTTTGCCCTTGGTAAGGCTGGAAAGCATAGGAAGAGTAAGGGCAAGAATTCTTTTCAGAAACAGGATAAGGGATGTAAAGGACATCAAGAATGCAGACCTTTCGACCCTTACACAGATTCTGGGCGATAAAGTCGCCTTAAGCTTAAAGAAGCAGATTGGCCAGGAGCAAATCCATGTGCCTGAAAACAAGAGAAAAGGGCAGATTAGCCTAAAAGACTGGGAAGGGTAATGTTTATATATCTGCATGTTTACGCGTATATAAAAAAATGATTAATAATAAAATACCCAATCGCCCCAAGGGGCGGGGTATTTTGATGTGATTGAATGTTGTTAAAGCAGGCGGGATTCGACCCAATCACCGCAAGCGGTGGGGTAAAATTTTTCAAATCTATGGAATAAAGAGCAAGAAATTAACTTTTTTACTAAGTCTCTAGAAATAGCTTCTCCTGAAAATTTATTTTGCACGACAAAAGATAAAAAATATTATGCTTACTGGCCAAAAAACTATGATGGTTTAAAAACTACTCTGCAAAGTAGAAATGCCATAATAGGCGCATACACTGAAAAATGGTCGCTTAATCCTTCTCCATCAGATAACGGCGGGGATAATATAAAAACAACCAAAGGAAAAGGTTTTCAGAGATTTGATTCGTATACTGAATTCAAAAATAAGCTTCTCGATCTTCTAAAAGAAGATATGATGTTCTTTGCGGGAATGAAAAGCAAGAATGAGCTAGGTAAATTCATTCAACTTGCAGATAAAGAAGATACTTACGAGAAAAAGGCTGAAAAATTCCTAACGCTAATCAGGGACAATGGCAAATAAAACAAATGGTACAAAAACGAGCAAATTTGGTTCCCCGGGTAGAATAAACCATGATTCCTCTAACTTTTATAATAGCAGACTGTACGAGGGCATCCCTACTGAGATTAAAGAAGTAAAATTTATAGAAAATAATATCAATGAAAAATACTTAAATAAAATATTCTGCAAATCCAGCGAAAAAATGGAAGAATTGCCGGATTGCAGCGTTCATTTAATGGTTACATCTCCCCCTTACAATGTCGGGAAAGAATATGACGATAATCTTTCGTTAAAAGAATATCGAGAACTTCTTAAGAATGTTTGGAAGGAGGTATATAGAGTTCTTGTTCCCGGAGGCAGGGCATGCATTAACATAGCCAATCTTGGAAGAAAACCCTATCTTCCTCTTCACTCATTCATTATTGAAGATATGCAAGCTCTTGGTTTTCTTATGAGGGGAGAAATTATTTGGAATAAAGCATCAACTGCAAGCCCATCAACAGCGTGGGGCAGTTGGCTATCCGCTAAGAATCCTGTTTTAAGAGATATCCATGAATATATACTTATTTTTTCAAAAGAATCTTACCAACGCGCTAATCACGATGAGCAGCCCGCAACTATGACAAGAGATGAATTTTTGGAACTGACAAAAAGCGTTTGGACATTTGGAGCAGAATCTGCAAGACGAATAGGGCATCCCGCGCCATTTCCGGTTGAATTACCATTAAGATGCATAAAACTATACACTTTTGAGAATGATATCATACTGGACCCATTTATGGGAAGCGGGACTGCAGCAATTGCTGCTTTAATGCAGAAAAGAAGATATGTAGGGTATGATATTGATAAAGAGTACATTAAAAAAGCAGAAAAAAGAATAAATGAGCTTCTTGAGCAGAAAAAACAAAAAAAAATATCAGAAATTCTAGTTAAGTAGCAATGTTGAATTTTTAGATATAAAACATAGAAACATGAGCTGTCAAGTTAGCGTCACCCATAGAGGTTACGAGAATGGCAGTAAACGGATTTGAAATATGAAAAAAGTTTAGAAAATGTATTGGACACAAGGAAAGAATATTGGTTGGTTTTGATATTATCTACTCTTGGGCTTTTAGTAGCTAAAAGCTTAAGGATAAATATTCTCTTTGGCATAATTGTAATATTAATGATAGCTTTTCGGGTATGTATTAGTCTCCCAACAAAAACATCCAAAAATTTATTTATCATAGAATTTGATATGGAACAGGTTTATTTAAAGTTTTTCAACTTCCTCAGCTTTCGGACCCTTGTCACCCTCTACAACTTTAAAAGAGACTTTGTCTCCTTCTGTTATTGATGTGCCTTCTTTCAATCCGCTTTCGTGCACAAAATATGAAATTCCGTCATTTCCGGTTATGAAACCAAAATGTTTCATCTTATTAAAGAATTTTACTGTCCCTTCAGCCATTTTAAATTATTTCCAAAAAATATGGACTTATTTATAAAT
This sequence comes from uncultured Methanosarcinales archaeon, assembly GCA_964459665.1. GTDB lineage: Archaea > Nanobdellota > Nanobdellia > Woesearchaeales > GW2011-AR4. The sequence goes on along the minus strand of CAYWNO010000011.1, from coordinate 1,484 downwards.
TTAATTAAACTTTTATCTCTTCAATTATTTTAGTCAACTTTTTTTGCGTATTGCTAATTATTTTTTCCTTTTCAATTAGCTCTTGTTTTAGATTATCTATTTTCATTTTAGAAACCTTTTGTTCTGAATGTGAAATAATTAAAGCAAGAATAAACAAAAATATTGTAAAGGAGAACCTCACAAACCTAAGTTCTTTTCCTAACATAACAACAGCTCCCAAATTAAACCCCGAGCCGACCAATAATATAAAGATAATAATCTTTTTCCACAGCATTTTTATTTTAAATTTGATACAATCTCATTAAGTTTTTTCTTAAGTTCTTGAAGATCTGCATCCTTTTCTTGCAACTCGTTGTTTAATGTTTCAATTTGTTTCTTAAGGCTCATCTCTTGATTTTCCATTTCTCTTTTTATCTCTTCTATCTTAAGGTCTTTTTCATCTCTAAGTTTATTTATTGCACTATGTATCTTTTCCATTGTTGCATCTCTAAAATACTCAAGCCCTTTTTCTATCTCTTTGAGCCAAGCATCCACACTTTTTTCTTTAACAATTTCTTCTTCTACTGGAGTCGCTTCATTTAGTACGTTGGGATCGTCTACTTTTTCTCTTATCCCTTTAAAAACATCAAACACAGTCTCTTGAGGCAGTTCCTCTTTTGTTTCTTCCTTAACATCAAATTTTGCTTTCTTTTTCTCTTCTTTGGTTTTGATATCATTTTTTTCCATCTATCAACACCCCTTCTTAACTATAATACAAATCCTTTATATATTTTTCCATGGTTTACTATATTAAAATAGTAACAAGAGTATAAGAAATAATAAATATAACCAACTCTTTAGTTTTTTACCTCTATAGTTTCTATTGGCTTATTTTCTTCTTTACCCAATGAAACCGCTGTCAGCCAATCATTCATTACACCGTACTTCATCATAGTCTCAACGCTTGCCAAAGCTAACCTTAAATTTGCAGCAAGCAGAGGCACATCTGCGACAGTTACAATTAAATCGGCATTTAAAATAACTCCTTTGTTTAATGTTCTATCGATCAATTCCACAATCCCTATATTATTGAGAACTTTGAATAACCCTCTGAAAATAACAATTTATTATTTGCGCATCGTCGAGACTGAAAATCAAAACAATTCAAAAAATGGGGTTATTCAAAGTCCTCTATTATTTTTCATCTTCAACAAAGGAATAAGGGGCAAAAGGTCCTGTTAACTGAAACGAAAAATCCTCGCCCACTTTTTGCTCTAAAATTATTTTAATTTTATTTATTTGCTGCTTATCCTCTAAAATAGATAAATTTACTAACAAATCTTTTTCTTCATCAATAAAGATTCTAGAGGGATTTATTTTTAGGTCATTAGTCACTTTTTTAATATCACTACAAAATTTGTTCTTTAATTCATTAACTTTATCCCATACGATTTCATTAATTTTGGTTTTTGCTTTGCTCTGCAATAAATAACTCAAACCTAAAC
>CAYWNO010000010.1:0-21464 GCA_964459665.1 uncultured Methanosarcinales archaeon | reverse complement strand
TCGGCAATGGAGGGCTTTACGACCTGCTCTGTTCCTGTTGCAGAGTTCAGGAAGACAAAAAATAATACACCTGTTAATATTAGTATATATCTTAAACTCATTTTTTCCTCAGTTTATTATAAAAATATCCTATTAGTCCTCCAATGATTCCATAAAATATTGGATTATAGAGAACGCCATAATAAAGGAAAAAAAATCCACAAGGTTCTCCATCACTAATACTTAATAAATTACAAACTTGCTTATCCGGTATTTCAAAAAATTTCAAAATAATTTCTGGGATATGGATGCCAAATATAGCAAAAAAAGGCACTTTCAACAAACCTATTATTATCCCTATGAGTATCCCTTTCTTCCAATAACTCAAACCCACCACCCCCTAAAACCCATAACTATCCCCTCTAAAATTTTTTAAAATAATGTCAGGATAATCGCCATCATCTATATTCTTGACAGAAGCGTAAGCTCCATCGTTTCCGACAATGTAGCTGGTTTGGCTGAAAACTAATTTATTTTTTCCCATCATTACTCTCAATCGAAACATTGACAACATCATAACCTTCATACCCAAAGTGGCAGAATCTTTTATTATCGCACTGGTTAAACTTGATAGAATTAACTTTTAAGACGTGACTTTTGTCTAATTCAAAAGAAGTTTGCTTGTTTTTTTCGGATTCTTCATGGCTATGAATCTTTGCAATAGGGACGCCGTTTACCCTGAATGCGCAATATTTTCCGGATTTCTCGCAGTACAATAAGTCTATGGCAAAACTTTCATTATTAACTGATATTCCACGTATTTTATCCTGTTTAGCTCCAGCTTTCAATTTAAATTCTTCTTTTCCATTTATCTTTTTGAATTTAATCTTAGAAAAATTCCCGTGTTTCTCTAAATATTCCAATCTGGATTTCCTGTCAAAATCCAGCTCATCCTCTTTGAACAACTTTGCCAATCTGGGCTTATTATTTGTGCTTTGGTTTTCTATAGTTAGGTTTATTGTTTGATTTATAGATGCCGATTCATTTGTCAATGTCAGATTCAAACTTTCATTTAGAAAAGTAGCATTTCCAATAATCGAATCATTAGTTGAATTTCCAATAATTGAATCATTCAAAATTGAAATATTAGGGAAGGAATCGTTCAACTCTAAATCGGCACTAAGATTATCCGTGGAATTAATGACTGCAGCGCCTACAATGAGTATAGAGCCAAATAGCATGCCAAGTATAGAAATCAGGCTGAACTCGCCTTTCCTCAAGCTTTTAAAATGTTTCATTCAATCATCTTAAATCCAGTTGTCTATGGTGATCTTTCTTAAATCTTATATTTCATTATCTTTTTTAGAGCGCTCTGATTTAACTGTTTCGCATTTGCAATCCGGCTGCCTGCATTTTTCAGTTAATTGCGGCGCAATAAAAGGTTCGTCTTTAAAAAAGCTGTAGTGCAGCCATGAAATGCCTTTTTTGATTATGTCGTGAGCGCAGGCTTTGCATTTTTGATTTTGTTGCATTTTGAATCTCTCTTACTGTTATGCTGTAAGGTTTATTTATTAATATACCTTCGGTTGAAAAAAATCAACCAAAAAGTTTAAAAAATCGCCCGGTATGCTTTATGATTGTGAAACCGAATGGAAGTCTTTACGAAGAATAAATCCACAAAAGACGCAATAATAGAGATTCTGAGTTCTGAATGGCCTCTGTCCTTGAAGAAGATACATAACGCAATAAAAAAGAAATACGCAATCAGCGTGACTTATCAGGCAACGCACAAGGCAATTAATGAGCTTGTGGATGGAGGCACATTAAAGAAAGAAAACAGGGAGTACCAGCTTAGCTTCAACTGGATTAACAGAATTGAAAGCTTCGGAAAAAAATTAAGGGAAGACTATCTTAAAAAAGACGGTTTTGAAGCAGGAAAGGAAACAGAGCAGAAGCCTGACGATGAAATAAAAGCTTATGAAGACTATTGCCTGCAAGACTCAGGTAAGGCATCAAGCATAGTGGGGTTCGATGACGAGCTAAAAAAGCTGCAAGGCTTTATGGGCGGGGCATTGAAGGGGCATCGTCAAATAATATTTGTGACAGGAGAGCCGGGAATCGGGAAAACCACGCTTGTTGAAAGTTTTTTAAAAAGAATCATCACAAAATTTTATTCTACATTCTTCACAACAAAAATTTCCAGATCCTTTGACGAACTTATTACAAGTCCAGCATTTTATTTCTTTGATTATGGTGTTTACCATCTTTCTTTTCATTTTATGTCCATATATACTGGAGATTGATTTAGTTTTTATATACATTCGGTTGAGAAAAATCAACCAAAAAGTTTAAAAATTGACTGGTTTACTCCATAATTGTGAAACTAAATGCAAGTTTTTACCAAGAATAAATCAACAAAAGAGGCCATAATACAAATTCTAAGCTCCGAATGGCCGTTGTCTTTGAATAAGATACATAACAAACTAAAAAAGAAGCATAGTATTGGCCTAACTTATCAAGCAACCCATAAATCAATTAATGAGCTAGTCGAAGAAAAAATACTACATAAAGAAAAAAAAGAATACAAGTTAAACATTGAATGGATTAACAATGTAGAACAGTTTGGGAAAAAATTAAGAGAAAGTTATATTAAAAAAGATCAAATACCAAATATCGAAGTTGGCTCTGGCAGTTCTGTAGAGAAAGAAGGTTTTGAAGCTGGAAAAGAAGCTGCTGAAAAAGCTGTTAGTGAAATTAAGTATTATGATAAACCTAATTTAGCTTTAGTGTTTATTTCTTCGGAGTATGAAGGACACTTTGAAGGGATATTAAGTGGGATACATTCTGTGATTGGTGATACTCAATTAATAGGATGCACGGGCGCCGGCGAGGTAAAAGATAAAAGGTTGAAAGGAAGTGTGGTGATAACTTTGATAGCTTCAAAAAATTTTGAAGTGGATACGACAATAATTGAGGACGTGGGCGATTATTCAAACAACTATGGCAAAGCTGCGCAATATTTAATCAAGGAAAATAAAATAACTATGCCTAATTTTGGAATTATTTTTATTCCCGGGTTATGCGAATCTAATGAAATAATAAGCTCTGCACCATTTATAATAGAATCTTTAAAGAAGTTACTTCAAAAAGATTTTCCAATGATTGGGGCGCAGGCAGGAGACGATTGGAAATTCAAAATAACATACCAGTTCCATAATCAGAAAGTATATTCAAATGCAGTGATTTTAACATTAGTCAAAACAAATTTAAAATTTGGAATAAATGGCAAGCCGGGTTACATGTCAATAAATAATAAAACTTATAGGATTAAAGTAAAAGATAATTGTATTACTAAAATTGCCAATAATAATGGCAATAAACTGAAATACGAACCCGCTGTGAGTTTTTATGAAAAGGAAATTGGAATATCTCATAAAAAGTTTAAACAAACCCTTCCAATATTCATAAAGGAAAATATAAGCCAGAATATTTTAGGTCCAATCGGAGATATTGATGAACCAACACATACGTCCCATCCTGTAAAAATTATTAAGCAAGGTATAAGATTTGAATATAATTATAGTGATAATGCGATTATACAAATAAGAGGGACAACTAACAGTTTATTAGTTCAAACTGTGAATAATGTCGTAAATGAGACTATTAAATCAAATAACATTAAAAATCCAAAATTAATATTAATCTTCCCTTGTTGTATATTTGAAGCGATTCTATCAAAATCAGATATTAGTGAAATAGAAGCACTAAAAAAACAAACTATCCTAAACTCATGCGGAATAGTTGGAACTTATGTATATGGGGAAGTAGGTACATTCGGAGGAGAAATAAAATCAGCAAGCGGTACTGTTGTGTGTTTGGTGGTGGGAGAGGATAAAACAGAATAAAAGCTCATTTTATATCTTTCATTCTGTTCCAATTTTCATAAGTAAGGCTTGGGTCTTCCTCACTGTTGACTTCTATTGAATTCACAAACATTTCAGATATACTATCACTTTTTAGTGTGGAGTTAAGAGTTTTTTTTAATGCCACACAAAATTTTTTAGCCTGTTTGTCATGAACAAAATGGGCATTCATTGCTAATGGGGACTCAACCATTAGCTCAAAAAACCCACCTTTTTCAAATATAAACCTTTCGTAAGTTTTTGCTTCTATTATATCCATCCCCATATAATAAATTGGCTCTTTATAGTTTTTTTCGAGTTGGTCTATAAATTTTACAAGTTCTTCCTTTGCCCGTTGCTGTTCTTTTATGTTTTCTGATATGGTGTTTGTTTTTTTAACTATAAATGGCAGAATTCCTCCAACATCTAATGCTGGAACGAAAATGTGTTTAGTTTCCATATTAAGTTAAAAAAATTTAATCTGTGATTGAAATTTTTTTTATATTATTTAAAGGTTTTTATTGCTTATAGGCAATTACAAGATAAAATCTACTTAATAAACTATCCTCATGCCTAAAATACTCTACATTCTCTTCACCAAAAATTTTCTTTAAGCTTGATATAGTAGTTGATAATGGCCTAATTTCCTCGTTACACTGTTCTCTTCTATACCTTCTTATCTCACCCGCAACATCCTTAGGGTTAATTCCTGGGAGATTATACTTCTTATAAACTCTATCAGCAATCTCTTTGTTGATTACCCTTATCTTATCTATGTTTTTATTTAGGTTTATTGCAACATACTGGTCCCATTTATCATCATTCATCTTTCCGACATTCTGGTCTTCATTCTCTTCATCATCAATAATTATCAGCATACCCTTTTCCTTGATTAGGAAATCGTAGATAAAGTGAATAAATTGATCTTTTATCATAAAATGGATAGTATTGCTTCTTAATTTTTTAGCTAAGTAACTTTCATCTGAATTTGGAAAGTAATGCTTAAACTGTGAAAGTAAAACCACATCAAAAAGTTTTTTTTTTGTCATGTTTTCATAATAATGGGTATCAATTAGGGATACCCCTGAGGTGATTCCAACATTTACAGTACAATTACTGTTGTTAATCTCATTTTCTCTTTTTTTAATATTTTCATTTAAAAGTGAAGTCATTTCATTAGATAAATCTGCACATTCTATATCAATTTCTTTAAAGCTTTGTATCATTTTACTACCTAATAGGCTAAATGCGGTTATGTTTCCCGGTCCACATCCAGGCTCAAGTATACTTATTGAGTTTGTTTTTGAATATCTATCTATAATTTTTGCTATAGATTTATCAAGAAAATAGTTTTTATCAACAATATAATTTTGTGTTAAATAATAGGATAGTGCTCTACCCTTCTTTTGATATCCTGGATTAATTACGCATTCAGGATAAAACTCAATCTTTTGTAGACTAATCTTTCCATTATTTTGTGAATTATTATTTTTATACATTTTTGCTTATTTTTGTAGCATAAAAATTATAGTGCCTATCCAAAAAATTATCATAAAAGAATCTCGGTCCAACATCGGTTTCACAGGAATCACCAATTCCACCCACAGCAATACCTCCCCACCCTCTTAAATGTTGTAAATTAAAAAATATTCCTCCAGATCTGCATTTTGCCATTATTGATTTAATTGATGCAGCATCTGTAGTATGGAAACTTGCCCGAATATTGTACCTGCTTTTATTTGTAATTTTTATTGCCTCGTTTAAATTAGTACATATTCCAATTTGTATTACTGGTCCAAATATCTCTTCTTTAATAAACATATTACTATTTAACGGATCTTTAATCAGTATGATTGATGGTGTCAAAAATTCCCCTTTTTCATCTTCATTACTATTTATATCTACTCTTTTTCCTAGCCTTATAACTTCAATATTTGGTTCATTTGAATAATTCTTTAATTGATTAATCACAATATTAATATCAGAAACTGGCACTAAATTGGTACTCTCTGCCGACATAGGTCCCGGCTTTGATTCATTACAAATTTTGTTTGCAACTTTCAATGCTATATCTCTAAATTTGTCCGGTATGAGCAATCTTTTTGGGCTTAAACAAAATTGTCCGGATGCTCCAAATATTCTATCTTTTATGGAAGAAACAATATCTTTGATAAAATCTTCTTTATCCACATCTTTTAAATAAGCAACAATATTACTACCATTCATCTCCAGAACAATGGGTTTTTTTAAATTGGAATAACTCTGAATAAGTTTGTCCCCAGTATTGCTTCCACCAATAAATATCAAACCGGTTATATTTTTATTTGTTATTAATTTTTTAACAATTTCTTTGGAGTCACCTGTTACCATACAAATAGCCTTTGGCAATTTAAATTCTTCAATCTTTTTAAGATATAAATTTGCCAGTTCATAAGGTACTACTGCAAATTTCTTAGGAGCTTTGATGATCATAGGAATTCCTGCTAAAAACAGATCAGTAAACACATTATTTAGCATAGTATAACCTGCATTTGTTGGTAATATGACCAGAACAGGACCAAGCGGCTTTTTTTTAAGTCTGTATTCTAATACAAATGGTTCCTCATTTTTAGTAAATGTTCTTTCAATCATATCTGCTTTAATCTTTATATTTTCTATATCAAAGTTTTCTTCAACTATCTTCTGTTCAATATCAAATGTAACTGAATTATGATACTCCCACTGTGCTAACTGCCTCCAATAAGAAGAATCATTCTTAAGTTCATTGCCAATTGAAGTTAAGCAGTTTATTCTGTCCGTAATGTTAGTGTTCTTAAGTTTCAGAAATAATCTGCACATAGAATCAACACATTCGTTTAATTCTTTATCCCCTGCATTATACCAATATCTTATAAAATCACTAATTCCTATAGAGCCTGCAGCCTGAATAATATCCTTGTTCTTGCTTATTATTTCAATCTTTTGCTCTTTTGCCAGTTTCTTATTATTTAATTCATTTATGTATCCGCCCACTTTTCTATTTGTTAATGTAATATCTGGATGTAAATACAAATATATTTTATCAGAAACAATCTTTTTATCTCCGACTATCAATTTATATTCTATCATGTTAATCAGATTGGACAGTCCTATTCTGTAATTAACTTATTTGAGAAGGAAATAGAAGTAAAAGTTTCATTTACCATTTTTGCCTGTCCGTCTTCAGGCGTGATATGCTCTGCATAACCATAAATGCCTACAAGAGTATTTGAATTTAATTTGGTTGTTGCAATACTAGCTTCTTTGATATATTCCTTTGCAAGCTTAATCTTCCTCATAGAGCAACTAAAACATAATGATAGCGCAACACTGTTTTGGGTTTTTCTCTTATTTGCATCTGAAATCATCTGAGTAGCTTTGAGCATTTTTTGCTTTGATGCCTGAACTATATCAATTATTTCCCCTTTATTCAAAAACGCAGCACATCTTATATACCTTCCATTAGCTATTGCAAAAGGTGATACAATTGAATAATTTCCGTCCGGGCTTAAGATGCCAATAGGATAATCCATTCCGTATTTTAGAATATTCTTCTTAACGTCATCTACTGTTGTTTTTAGTGTTTCTGCATATACTTCTATTGCATTCTTATCATCAGCTTCCATTAATATGTTATCTTTGCATTTTGTAATCCTAAGTGGTGTTCCCTTTGTTTTCCTCTCAAACCCATGTGATGAGCCAAGACCTATATGCAGATTAGAGTAGATTGCCATTAATGCGGCGCCCTTGTTGGCGATTTTACCGTCTGCAAACTGGTAGGTTTCATTAAAAGCAAAGTTGTCGCCAGCAGAACCCCCGATTAACTGTAGTGATGGGCCGACTACATCTAAAAATCCGTATATTATCTGGTTAGCCTTTAGAAAGAAATTATTTGTAACACCTGCAGGCAAATACACGAAATAATAAGGATCTATCCTTATATCCTCTGATATATTTTTTTTCTTTTTTGCTAAAAATAGAGTGTAAGAGTCAAGGTATTTATCAGTTTTTAAATCATTTAATGCAGTCTTTATTAACTTTCTTCCAGCTAATTTTGGGTCTTTATTGCCAATCTCGGCAATGGCAGTTCCTACATGTATATAATCAGATTTTACAACTAACACGACACATGAATCTTCGTATGTTTTATCTCCAATAATCTCGCTTGTTGAAGTACAGCCAATCCATTTAACATTTTTATTGCTCTTTCTTAGTGCATCATCGACCCCCTTAACAAGTTCTTTTATCCTATTTTTTGTATTTCCATATTTCTTACCATTACAAAAAACAAATCCAAAATCCGGACCTCTGCTGACACCTTGCTTAATTAGGTTATTAATTGCCATCTCTACAGCTGAGGAACCTGCTATGTAAGCGTCATTATCTCTGCTGATACCAGAACCTGCAAAAATAACTTTTCCTTTTGAATTATTTTTTTTATCGGCCATCCTCGAAACCCTCCACTACTTCACCGCATACTCCTCATAATCAGCCATTTTTGCGTTAACATCCACCCTCTTCACATCCACATCCTTCTTGAATAAAAACGAAAACACTCCCGATAATATTGCATCAGTCATGTGAAACTCCGCAGTTTTTCCGTTCATGCTCTTTAGCGGGGAATTGTGCAGCCTTAAAATGCAGGCCTTTTTCTTCAAATTGATGTCAACCATCTCCAGCTTTCCAAGGCCGAATGTCCCGAAAATGTCATCGATATTTTTCAGTATTCCTTCCTCACCGCTTCCAAGCTTTTTTGCATAATCTCCTATATCCTTTTTTACAGCGCTCTTGACATTAAAATATGATTCCTCGGTGTTAAGGCCGTCAAGCGCAGACATGACATCGCTTGGTAGCATCACTTGCTTTTTTCCAAGCACCTCTATCTTTCCGTCTATCATAAAAAACTGTCTTGCAAAAAGCAATTTTTTTAAAAATGATGACAACATGCCACACTTCCAGAAAAATAAGCTTATTAATAGCTATCCTCTATAATTTATATACAATAAATATTGCTATTACAACATGCTTTAAACTAATTGGGGTTATTTTTAAAACATGTTGAGAACTTTGAAAAAATCGATTTTTTCAAAGTTCTCTATAAGAATAAGCGCAATTAACAGAAATGTTTTCTTTTCCATTTTAAATACCCTCTACTTAGTCGCATTAATCAGTAGTTCCACCTGAGCTGTTATCCTGCTGCTGCTCATGTTAGCTATTTCTAATGTATAGAGCACAGGCGTAAGATTGAACATGCTCACATAACTTTCAGAAACCCCAATGCGATTAAAAGCCCACATCTTGCTGCCTTTCTTTGCTGCCTGATCGAAAGTCCCCCTTACCTGCTCATTGTTTAGGTTTCGTGCATATATCTGCAGGTCAGTGTAGTTGGTGTAGCCGCCCGATAAAGCATTCTGGATTCCTATGCCAATAGAATTTCTGCCGGCAGCCTCTAATCCGGTTATGGAAACCTTCAGGGGGCCGCTCGTGCTTGTAAGGTTCTGGTTTCCGAAAGAATCCTTGCAGCTTATGAAAAGATAGGGTGCATCATATACTAACTCATCCTGATTTGTTAACGTGCAAAAATGCGTGGTTGAGCCTTCACCGGAAGCTGCGCCTGTGCAGTTTCTCGCGCTTCCCATGTCTGTATAGTTTTTATCTAAAGACGTTATACTGCTGCTTGCTGCTATTGCGCACCAAGCATTTTCATTTGTATTAAACTGCACTGTTGGCGTAACAGATGATGTGCTACAAGGATTAGTTTTATCTGTATTCCAGTTCTCACATCCGGCTTCGTTTGTTAAATTGAAGTAAGTTATTGATGGCGGTGTTGTATCTATCACTGCATCAATGGCGCCTATGTTAACTGTTCTTGCAGCAGTGCATGCCATATTGCTTCCATCTACTGTTGTGTTTCCGCATATCTTATATGAGTAAGTTCCATTTGGCAGATTAGTTGCGTTAATTTTGTAGCTGTTTGTTTTATAATCATACCCGAATGACATAAATCTGCTTGTGTTTAGCTGGTTATACAAGGCGCCGTCATAAATCCTTACATTATCAATTAATCCGTCAAAGTAATTGCCATAGTTTTTGCTGTAACCTACCTGTAATGGTTCATTTGTAGCAGATGCAGACTTCCTTGGACTGGTAGCAGCTATACTGCTAACTTCAGTTCCATTTTCATATATTTTTATTGTTCCGCTTGCATAATCTAAAACACAGGCAACATGAAGCCACGTGCTTGATAATAAGGCATTTGGAGCATCTGCTGTTGGCTGTGAGCCTCCTGACAAGAAAAATTGGCATCCTAAATCTGTTGGTGAACCTCTTGTATTAAAAGACCAATCATCTGAGGAACTGCCGCCGCTTAAAAAATGATCTACTCCATCATAGCTTATTGCCGTGCCAATTCTATAAATCCAAAATTCAATTGTCTGTGAACCGCCTATGTCTAAAGCATCTGAATCCGAAACTGCAACTCCTGTTGATGAATCTGCATTGAAACCTTCTGCTATATTCCCGTAATTATTATCCCAGTTTTTGCTTTGGTTTCCAACTGGACAAGTGCTGTCAGCGCCTCTGCACGTTCCATTTTTCTGGTATGGGCTCCTGTCTATAAAATGGTTATCTATTTTTCCTGCAGATTGGTTATGGAAATCATAAATAGCTCTTGTGACATTCCCGCCTATTGTAACATTGACAGGTTTGCCAGATATATTTATTTCCAAAAGAAACACATTTAATCCTCTTGGATTGCTTATGTTTGTTGAAACATTGAAGAAAGTCCAGTTTCTTGCTCCTGTATTTGCGCCATTAGATTCACTATCTGAAGAAAATGTTATTGATGGCTCAGCGTTCACAATATGTAAAGCAAATAAAACTGGTATCAAGATAATCATAATCAACTTTTTCATGGTCCAACCTCCTTTACAGCCAAAGGATTCAATTTGAAAGTCGGATCCTCTTGGACGAAATCGCCTCTCGATGCTTTATAGAGAACTTTTCTTGTTCCATCCGTGCAGAACAAAAATTTCTGGCATGACTTGCCGCCGTCGCAGCCGTTAAATACGCCGTTTCTTGCGCTGCCTCCTGCCAAAGTTCCGCAAGTAATTGCCAAACAGTCGTTTTCCGTAGTGTTGATGCAAACGCCCCATTCTGAGAAATCTATCTCATTTTTTCTTGAAGAATCCGCGTCATCTATTGACACAGTAAACTTGCTCAGCGTCTTGCATTCCGTCGAATTCTTCCTTGAATGGAATTCCCCCTTCCTGCATTTAAAATTGATTTTGTCCTGTTTTTGGAGGCAATTGGTGCTTGGCCCGGAATTGTTCAGGCACGCCGTGTAGTTATTGTAATATGTGCAGTCCTGTATTATTGGAATTGATTCATCATAGAACACAGCTTTGCAGCTTTTTGCTTCTTCTATGCCTATCCTGCTTTTTGGCTTAGGCTGGACTGGTGCTGCAAATGCAAGCAAAACAATCAAAGACAGGATTAATGCTAAAGATAGCACTGCCATAATTGATTTATTTATCCTCATAGAAATCGCCTCCCTGTTTTTTTGGCAGCCCCGCAATCCTGAAATTCCCGTTTCTTGTCTGCTCTATAATGTATGTTCCCTTAAAAAAATTCTTGTCAGCATATTTCTCTGCATCTTCAAAAGAATGAAAAATTTTCATTGGATTTGGGCAGGCAAGAATGTTAATATAAGTTCGGTTGAAAAAAATCAACTAAAAAGTTGAAAATAAAAATTTGAAAAATAAAAGATAGAGAACTTTGAAAAAATCAGTTTTTTCGCAAAATTGATTTTTTCACTAAAATGCAAGTTGAAAAGGCATTTGGGATTTGATATAATATCGGACGCAAATAATTGATTGAAATTTGTTGCGTCCTCTTGATACACGCGAAAATCGGAGATTTTCGGTGTCCTGAAAATCCATGATTTTCATGATAGTGTTGGATTAATATGCTCAATTATTTACTTCCAACACTATATTTCAAAAATCATCCTTTGAGCACTTTTAGTCCAAGCTTTCCTATTTCCATGGGCACTGGCCCCCTCTTGTGGTTGGTCTTTCTCATCTTGATGACCCTTATTGCCCTGTCAGAAACGCCGCCTATGCCGGCATAGTACAATGCAATCACGCTGTCGCACAGGAATTCCTCAATCTCGTATCTTGAAACCTTGCCCCCCATCTCCGAGGACATGCCGCTCTCGGCTGGAGCTTCTGATACAAGAATGCTCGTGCAGTTAAGGCTTTTTAGCATTTCCTTAATCTTAAAGATCTGCTTTCTTATTTCAAAATCATCTTCCATCGTCATGGAAAGCGCGCTCACGGAATCGAGCACAAGCCTTTTTGGGTCAAACATCAAAATTTCTTCCTTAAGCACACTTAGGAAGCTGCCCATATCGTACGGCGGTATATGCATGAACTTTACATTGCCGGATAATTCGTCAAAATTCAGCCCGAGTTCCGCAGCGTCGGATTTAAGGTCATCGGTTGATTCCTCGAATGAGATGTATATCCCCTTTTCATTTAATTCTTTTGCGCCGTTATGCAAAAATTGCAGGCAGAAAATCGTTTTTCCCGTGCCTGTACCTCCTGAAAGAAGGTTTACGGAATTCTGAATGAAACCTCCTTCAATCATCTTATCAAATCCTTGTATTCCCGTCTTGATTCTCTTTAGCATTTTACGTCAAAAAGCTTTCAAGAAGCCTGTCAAGATTTCTTTCTTCCTCTGAGATGACTCCGTGGTAGAGCATCACAGCGATGATTAACACAACTATGCCCAAAAGAAAAACAATGTTAAGGTAAGCCTGCGGTATAATCTCATTAAGCCTGACCAGCGCTGTTATGATGATAAACGCAAAGAAAATTAAAAATCCCTTGTTCAGTATTATCATGGAGCGCTCTCTCTTTACCTTGGATTTTTCTATGAGAATGAATATCATCTGCTTTTCTATATCAGAAATCTTTCTGTTAGGAAGCGTCCTAAACTTATCTATTATGTCCTCCTTTTTAGGCTTTATGTCTTCCTTATTGAACATAGGCGGGATTATACTCGAATAACTTCTTTATAAATCTATTGTTTTTTTTTGAAAAAAATTGATTTTTTCAAAGTCCTCCCTATTATTTAAGCATTTATTTGAAAAACTCTCAAGCACGCATAAGCTTATAAACACCCGCTTATACTTGCAGTTAGATGGAGTTATAACATGAGAGACTTTAACAGGGACAGGAAATTTGGAAGAAGCGGGCAGCGCAGGAGGGGCTCTGGCGGGCAGGGCTTTGGCGGCTCTGGAAGATTTAGCAGGGACTCAGATAATTCTGAAAAGAGAGAGTTTAGGAAACCAAGCTTCGAGAGGGAAATGCATAGCGTAACCTGTGACAAATGCGGGCAAAGATGCGAAGTTCCTTTCAGGCCAAGCGGCGGAAAGCCGGTTTACTGCAACAATTGCTTTAGAAAAGATGAAACCTCTGAATCCAAACCTTCCGACCAGTATAAGCAGGAATTTCAAAAGATAAATGAAAAGCTGGATATGATTCTTAAAGCAATAGAATAATAGAATCAGTGAAAAAATCAATTTTGCAAAAAAATTGATTTTTTCAAAGTTCACAATAAATTGATTTTTTCAAAGTTGTGTTATTCAAGTTCTCTTCTCAAAATTTTATGGGCGCGGTTTATCTGCTTGAATTTTTCAATATTTCCTTCGGGCATGTCGGGATGGTATTTTTTTGCAAATTCCTTGTACTTCAAATCAATGTCTTTGAGGTCAATGGAGCCGGCATTAACTCCTAAAATTTCACGCGCCTCATTTCGCCTTGCCTCAACGTCCTTTTCTTCAGAAAACTCCTGTATGAACTCTTCAGGAGTTTTTTGCCCTGAAAGCAATGAGTCCACCTCCAGCTCGATTAGCTTGAATACGACATAAAGATTTTCAACATATTTTGGGGCTGCCTTGTAGCTATAATGCAGGTAGTGCCTGCCAAAATACCATGAAGCAGAAGCAGGCGCATTTTTGGCCGCAACGCTCTCTAAATCTATTTCTACATCGTCCTCGCTCAATCCAATCTTCCTTAAAGCTGTAATTATATTATTCTTGTATTGGAGAGCTCTTCTGTCAAAAGAATCCCTGACAGCAAGTGCGGCAAATTCATGCCCCTTAACTTTTATTTTAGAATTTTGCAATACTCTTAGGTATACAACGCCTGTTTATAAAAGTTGGCATGATGCTTTAATAGTGAAAAAATCAATTTTGGGACATGCGAGCGAATCGGGTTCGCTCGCACGCGTTCGACTAAAAAATTGATTTTTTCAAAGTTCTCTTAAGAAAATTTATAAACAGCACAGTAAAAACCACATAGTTAAATTTGAAAAATTTTACCCCACCGCTTGCGGTGATTGGGTCGAATCCCGCCTGCTTTAACAACATTCAATCACATCAAAATACCCCGCCCCTTGGGGCGATTGGGTATTTTATATGCAAAAAAATCCGGTTAATGAGCATTTTTTTGATGAAGAGTCAAAAGAAATGTTGTACGTGTTGGGAGTTTCGTTCAGCAGATACATCCCGTCGAAGAAGGATAACAGGAATTCTTGGACTTCCTCTTCTTATGATTTGTTAAGCATAATACAAAAATGCTTGGATTCGAACCAGGCAATTGGAGAGCCTAATAAGTGGGGCGGCAGGCTTTTTCAGGTCAGAAGCCAGTACTTGCAGGATAAACTTGGAGAGTTGGGATTGAGTGTCAAAAGGTCAGAAAGAACTTTTCCGGATAATGTAAAAGAACAGTATTTAGGCCATTTCATCAGGGGATTTTTTGACGGAAATGTATCAGTATCTACAGATAATTTTACATCAATTTCGTACCCCTCTGTCCGATTTTTACAGGACATTTATTTAGAATTAGTATCGCACGCTGGGATAAAGCCCGGCAGACCAGTAATAAAATCTCCTTTTAATCTTAGCCGAAATGATACCTCAAAAGCTCATAATTTTATTTATCAAGATTGGGAATATAGAGAACTTTGAATAACCCTCTGAAAATAACAATTTATTATTTGCGCATCGTCGAGACTGAAAATCAAAACAATTCAAAAAATGGGGTTATTCAAAGTCCTCTATATTAAAAAACATGGATTATACCTTCCTTCAAAGAAAAATAAATTTAAATTTTAGATCTTTCAATTTCATGGTACTCTTTTATCGTAACCTTTCTTCCGCTCTTTAGCCTTGCAAAATTGCCGAATTCGGAAAGTTCAGCAAGTTGCTTTGAATTAAAGATTGGGCCATCACAACAAGCTATCCTGTCGTTTATCATGCATTTTCCGCACACTCCAAAGCCGCATGCCATGTACCTTTCAAGGGATGCCTCGCATTCTACTCCGCACTTGCCGCATGCTTCAAAAACTTTTTTCATCATAATCTCGGGGCCGCAGGTATAAACCTTTTTTATCTTTTTATTTTCAGACAAGACTTCCTGCAAAACATCTGTCGCAAAGCCCTTCTTTCCGAAACTGCCGTCATCAGTTGTTATGAGCATGTTCTTATGTTTGTACCTGTCCAGATAAATGAGGTGCTCTTTGCTTCTTGCTCCGTTGATTATGACCGGGCTTTTTAGCGCATCAATTTGCGTTGACACTGACGCCATTCCGACGCCGCCTCCGACAATTGCGCTTGCATTTTTTGAATCTGAAAAAGAATTTCCGTACGGCCCTCTTATGCCGAGCTTGCCGCCCTTTTTGAGCCTGTCCAATGCTCTTGTGAACTTTCCGATTGCATGCGACGTGAAGGCAAACTCGCCTTTTTTCCAGTAAGACACTGCCATCGGCTTTTCATCAACCAACGGCAGCCACACCATTACAAACTGTCCGGGCTTGCATTCGAGCGGCTGGCTGAAGAAAAAGGATTTGGTTTCTTTTGATTCATTGACTATGTCCGCTACCACCATCATTTCCGGAATGTCTGTTTTGCAAGTCTCTTTGTTTGGCATTTTTTTGTTTAAATTTTTATTGTCAATTGAATTTTTTATTTTCTACTTTTTAGATAACATCTGTAGCAATAATAATATTTCCCATTTGTTTCACCGCAATTATGACATATACCATTATCAGATTCCATTAATAATCTATCAATAATAAAATATCCAATCGCCCCAAGGGGCGGGGTATTTTGATGTGATTGAATGTTGTTAAAGCAGGCGGGATTCGACCCAATCGCCGCAAGCGGTGGGGTAAAATTTTTCAAATATTTATATTTTTTGCTTATTTTTTATTTCTCGCAAGAACCCAGAATTGCTTTTCTTTGCCTATCTCCAGCACACTGCTCCACTCTATAATAAATCCCGAATTTTTTATTATGGCGAGCGTTTTTTTGGAGCTGTAAGAGCTCCAGAACATGCGAACCCCGAAGTAGTCATTGGAATAACCTTCCCATTCTTTTGTGCCGCTTGCATTGACAAGAATGATGCCTTCATTTTTAATAATCTTATGAAGGCTTCTGTAAATTTTGGAATGACTCTTCCTTTGCACATGTATGATTGCATAGAAAGAAACAGCCCCGTCAAAAGAGTTTGGCTTTAGCTTCATGCCCGCAATGTCCATCTTGATGAACCTTGCATTTGGGACATTACGCCTTGCAAGCTTTAGCATCCCTTCTGAAAAATCCATTCCGGTCATTTTGAAGCCTTTATCGGAAAGAAATCTTGTAACTGGAATCGCTGCGCCGCATCCTAAATCAATCACGCGAGAGTTTTTTGGCATGAGCTTGGTGAATTTTAACAGCAGAGATTTATTGTCGTAAAGGTTGCGCTGCTTTTGGTATTTTTCGGCGATTTTTGTATATCCTGAACTTACAATTTTTGATTCTTTTTCGGGCGTTTTTGCAGTTGCTTGCCTTATCCCATCCCAAAATGATTTTATTGCATCCTCGCATTTTTTGCAGAGCCTTATGGTGGGTGCGTTGTATTCCATGATGCAGGAATGCTTGCGCCCATACCCATACCCTTTCACTCTTGTATCCTCATGATGGGCATTTAGCCCGAGCAGGTGCAGCGCCTCGTGCTTTGCCCTGCGCCGAAGGAAACTGCACGGATAATCTATGGACGGCTCAAAAGTAAAAAATATGGCGCCTTCAGAAACATAAGTCAACGCTTCCCCGTCTTTGATTATGGAATCCTGCGATTTGATAGGCTTTGAGAATATAAAAACGCTTGCGTTATCTTTATGCGATTTTTTTCTTTCTTTGATGACTTTTTTTAATATTTTACTGCTGTTTATTATTGGAGTTGAAAAATCCGCTTTTAAAGCGTATTTTTCAAAAACCTTAATCTTGAAATGAAGCTTTGCTATTCTTACGGCGTCTTGCAGGCCGAATTTTATGCATTGAACCTGCTCTTTTTTTAAATTGCTGGAATCAAAAATATAAATCTCTTTTTTGCCAATCCATTTCTTGAAATGCGGGCTTTTAAGGTAAAGGCTATGCGTGTTGAAGCAATAATCCTTCCATTCCTTGATTGAGCTAAACTTGTCCATGTACATTATATTTTTAATGCGCGCATCCTCTTATCTCATCCAAGCCTTTGATATTATTTTTCTTCATCCAGCCCATCATTTCATCGCATACTTTCTTGAAAACGCCCATGCCGCGATAATAAACTCCTGTTCCAATCCCTACGGCGGTTGCCCCCGTCATTATCATCTCTATTGCGTCCCTGCCGTATGTTACTCCTCCTGTTCCTATGATTGGTATTTTGACTGCCTCGTATATTTCATAGACGCATCTTACCGCAATCGGCTTTAGCGCAGGGCCCGAAACCCCTCCGATTTTATTTGCAAGAATGGGCTTTCTTGCGTCAATGTCAATAGACATGCCTGTAACAGTGTTAATTGCGGTTATAGCATCGGCTCCTGCCCTTTCGGCAGAATGTGCAATCTCTTTTATGTCATAAACATTCGGGCTTAGCTTTATGCTTACAGGAATCCTGCCGGAGTTTTTCTTTACGGCTTTTGTGACCTTTGCAGTTAAATCCGCGTCGGCATAATACGGCTTTCCGTAATCCAGATGCGGGCATGAAATATCAACTTCAATCATTGCGGGCTTTAAAGACGCCATTTTTTTGGCAACTTCCCCAAACTGCTTAACCCTGTATCCGTAAATGCTTCCTATGACAGGAACGCTTAAATCATCCAATCTTCCAAAATCTTTCAGCGCAGAATCTATGCCCTGGCCGGGCAGCCCGACAGCATTGAGAAATACGCCTTCATGCCCGAACATCGTAGGGTTTGCATTGCCAAATCTTTCCTCATGGCACAGGGATTTTAGCGTAACGGCCCCTGCCCCGCTCTTTCCTACCCTCTCAACGCTTTCTTTTGTAACGCCAAGGATTCCAGAGGCAAGCACTATCGGATTTTTAAGCGTTATTGCGCATAATCTTGTTTGGAGCATCGTAAGATTTAAATATCAATGATATATAAATATCTTATTATTTGGGTCGTTTATGAGAACTTTGAAAAAATCTCAGGCAGCAATCGAATTTCTCGCAACTTACGGATGGGCATTTTTAATCATACTGATTGTCATAGGCGCATTGTCGTATTTCGGCGTTTTAAGCCCGAGTAAATTGCTTCCCGACAGGTGCAATTTCGGCTCCGAGCTTAGCTGCACGGATTACAGCATAAGCAGCAATGGAATCAAATTAAGCCTGAGAAATAATGCCGGGCAATCCATAACCCTTGATTCTTTGGCAATATCTACCGAGCAATCACAGATAAGCTGCGATGTTTCCGCAGGGGGCATGTGGAAATCCGGGCAGGTAAAGACCCTGCTTGCAGCATGCGATTTTTCCAATTCGGGCTTGGTATTGGGGGATAAGAGCAAGGTAAATGTAAAAGTTGCTTATCACCTGTCCAAAAGCGGCAGCTCTTTTAGCAAAGAAGTAAAAGGGGAAGTTTTTGCTACAATGCAGCCTGCTTCAACACTTCTTTCACCGGTTGCTTTCTGGCATTTTAACGAGGTTTCCGGAGCATCTTTAAAAGATTCAAGCGGCAATAATAACAACGGCAATCTTTTCAACGGCCCGAATTGGGTTTTAGCGAATAAGGCAAACGGCTTGAGCTTTGACGGCGTAGATGATTATGTGGATGTAGCGAACTCTCCAAGCCTTAATATCCCGGGAAGCCTTAGCGTTACTGCATGGGTTAATTTCATGTCCCAGGCCAACGGGTTTGTAATCACTAAAGGAATCTACCCTGATTATAATTACAAGATAGAAGGATACAGCGGAAAATTCCAGGCAATAGTTGGGATAGACGGGGCGCAGCGCATTGCAATAGACACCAGCAGCTTTGAAGTTGGGCGGTGGTATCATGTGGCGCTTACTTATGACGGCACTGCAGTCAGGCTTTATGTTGATGGAATGCTAAAAACAACCACGCCATATAGCGGAGTTCCTGCGCAGAACACTTATCCCGTAACTATCGGCAGGTATTATGGCGGACCGGGATACTACATCAATGGAGTCATAGATGAAATAAAAATATACAGCAGGGCATTAACGCCCGAGGAAGTGCCAATAGACTACAATAGTTAATGAATCTAGATTATCCCTATGTCTTCCTTTCCCATGCTTCTCTCGCAATAATGGCACTTGATTTTTAAAGGGTCTTTCTTGATGACGTAGAATTTAGTCAATACCTGCTCATTATTTGTTATGCACACGGGATTTGAGCATTTTACGACGCTGTCAATAACGTCGGGAGTCTTTACTTTTATTTTTTCCCTTACATCGTAATTCTTTATGATATTGACTGTCGCATCAGGGGCGACTATTGCAATCTTGTTGACTTCATCCTGCGTGAGGCTCTTTCCGCCGACCTTGATGATTCCTTTTTTGGCGGCCCTCTTGCTTTGCAGGTTTGTTGCAATGGATACGACGCCTTTGTGGTTTTCCAAATCAAGAATCTCTGCTACCTTGAAGATTGCATCCGTCGGTATGTGGTCAATTACAGTGCCCTCTTCTATGGCGCTTATCTTAAGCTCTTTCTTTATTTCTTCCTTTGGGGCGTTTGCCTCAACTTTCTTAGCCCTTATTTTTTCCCTGCTTCTTCTGTTTTTTCTCATTTGAATTTAAAAAAAATTTCATTTAATCTTTCCCAGCACCAAGGCAAGCAGCGCTTTTCTTACGGGAATTCCGTTTGCCGCCTGCCCGAAATAAGCGGCGTGCTCCGTATTGTCTATGCTCCTGTCTATCTCATCAACCCTTGGAAGAGGGTGCATTATCTTTAAATCTTTTTTAACGTCATGCAAAAATGACTGCTCGATCCTGTACATTCCCTTGAACCTTTCATATTCCAGCGGGTCCGGAAACCTTTCTTTCTGTATTCGCGTGACGTACAATACATCAATGTCCTTGCGGAATCTTAATAAATCCGACGTTTTGAAGTACTTGATTTTCTTTTGGTATATCTCGTCAAGATAGCTGTCGGGAATCTGCAGTTCGTCCGGAGCTATGAAATAAAAGGTAGGGTTGAAATGCGACAAGGCTATCACAAGGGAATGCACCGTCCTTCCGTACTTTAAATCTCCGACAAAGCCTACATGCAGATTTTCCAAAGCGCCTTTTGTCTTTTGTATGGTGTACAAATCAAGCATCGTCTGGGTCGGGTGCTGGTTGCTTCCATCGCCCCCGTTTATCACGGGAACTGATGCTGCCTCTGCCGCAAGCCTTGCGGAGCCTTCCAAAGGGTGCCTTATGACAATTACATCGGCATACTGCTCTGTCATCTTTATTGTATCCCACAAAGATTCTCCTTTTTGGATGGATGTGGTGTTAGCCGTTGAAAACCCGATTGCCGTCCCTGAAAGCTGCTCCATAGCAGATATAAAGCTAAGCCTTGTCCTTGTTGAAGGCTCAAAGAACAGGGCGGCAAGGATTTTGCCGCTTAGTATGCTCTTTTTCGGCTTTTGCTCGATTTGCGCAACGGATTTAAGTATGTGCAAAATTTCTTCCTTAGAGAAATCGTTGATTGAGATTATATCCCTGTTTTTAAAATCCATCCTAAAAAAATTATCGGCTGCCCGAAGTTTATAAATATTGTGTTTCTATGTAACTATTCACTATCCTGAAGCGTTTTTAAGGATTGCTTGCAATCCTTGAAGAACATTTTCCTTCTTTAATCTTAAAGTCTGAATAATTGATAATAACATTGCTGTTGCATTTGCTCCTCTTGTGCTTCTTGAGCCGTAGCTTATCTTCCTTATTATGACTAAAGCTCTTAACTCCCTTTCGCTTATATTATTAGTAGGGTCAATCTCAGGCTCAGTTACAAACCTAAATAAATCATCTCCATCCCGATAATAGAGGTTATTGACGAACTTTCTTATTATGCTGTGCTTGTAATGCCTCAATGTCAATTGAAAAACTTCTGCCTGTAACTGCTCAGTCATTTCCATGTTTCCATTATGGTTTAATCCTTTAGCTAAAGCATAGATTTCCTTTAGCTTTTTATGTGGAGTGAACCCCTGAAAGTAGACAAATAGTTAAGGAACACCAAACATACAAA
>CAYWNO010000009.1:0-22736 GCA_964459665.1 uncultured Methanosarcinales archaeon | reverse complement strand
TGTTGACTATTACGAACACACAGCAATACCTAATAAATTCTGTGTGTGAGTATAAGCTTAAAAACCGCAATATTTATATACTATTAATTAAAATATTCTAAAAAATATATTAAAAATCATTAATAATAATCTTAATAAAATTATTATTATTAATATTAAAAAAAATAGTATAAAATGGTCAAAATACAGGAATTGCCGTCGGGGCAGCTCGTCATCACTATTCCAAAGCTTCTTGCAGAGTATGAAGGGCTGGAGAAGGGTATGGAGCTTGAATTCAAGAAGCACAGGGACGGCTTTATTTTGGAGATAAAAAAGGAAAAAGGTGGTTAAACTGAAAATAGAAGATTTGGCAAAGATTATGGGAAAGACAAGAAGGGAAGTTGAAGACCTGCTGAATAGGCAGGATGTCATCGAGCTGAACCTTAGCGAAAGCAAGTCAAAGTTCAGAGAAGAGGACGAATTAAGGATATGTGAATAGAAAAGTTTTTAATTCTCCAAGAATTAAAAACTTTTACAGATTTAAAACAATCAGAAAAAATTTCATCTTTGAGATGAAATTTTTTAGTGCAAAATGGCAACTGAAGGCGACCTGAAAAAATACGGATTTGAGGAAAATGAGGAAAGTGAAGAATTCAGGCAGAGCAAGATAAAAACAGGCTATCCGAAGCCTGCGAGAAGATACAGGATTCATTACGAAGGATATAATATTTCCATCGAGGAGCCTTATTTCTGGACGCTGCATTATCTGAGGTATTTTGGAGGCTTTCCTAGGATTGAGAAGATTACGGATGTTTTTGCGGCTGCAGAGAACTCGGCTTTCTTTGGCGCATCGCAGCAAAGAATCGGCCTGCAGCAGGACAAAGTAAGCCAGTTCCTTGCAACTATCGGAAAGATGGTAAGAGAGCTGTTCCAGCTTGTGAGGGAAATGAGAATCCTAGATGAAAGGCTGAGCTATTACGCCGACAGCTATACCAAAAGCCCGAGCGCAGAAAGCGCAGAGATTACATTGAAGGGAATCTGGGTTGACCTTGTAGAGCAGGGAGCAAAGAATCCCGCATCCGTCTATGGGATGGCAAGGGAGGTGCAGTTTACGACGCTGCCGGACCTGTTCTTTAGCACCCATCCGAAAAAGCAGGAGGATGTTGATATTGTTGTTGAAAAGGAAAGGGGGCAGTTCAACAGAAAGGTTCGGGAAGTATTGATGAGAAAATTAAGGGCGTTTTTGGCGTGGAAAGAGCACACTTACGAGGAAGTAAAGAACAGGAGAAGGTTTACCCTCAAGTACCTAAGGCAGCATTTTGAGATAATAAGGATGTACATGACATGGGTTAAGCCATACCTGAAAAACATCCAAAGGATGCAGCTTGACCAGTCGAAAACCGACACTCCTGACCTCATAGCTGCTTTTGAAAGCTCGATGATAGAGATTGAGCTGCTCGCAATCAAGGGAAAAGATACTGACCCTGTAAAGCAGTGCATCATGATACATTACCTATTTCGCACAAGGCCGGAAATGAGCTATTCACAGGAATATCAAAGAGGCCCTTTGCACCTTGGAAGGGTGGAGATAGACTTCAGGGGCTATGCATGGGACGACAGGCAGATTGAAAATTATAAAAAAATGAGAGAGCATGAAGACTTCCAGCTGCTCGGAGTAATAGACGGCTCTGTGAAGGCAGCAATGGAAGCTTTAGGCGATGAACTGATGAGATACCTCAAGGAAGCAGGAGAGGAGTTTGAGGAGAAAAAGGAAATTCCAAAGCCATCGGTAAAGGCTTCAGGGCCTTTCATGTCCATATTTGAAGGATTTGCAGAATTGGCAACATCATTTGCGGCAAACAAGGCAGTAAAGCAGTCAAAGAAAAAGCTGACACAGAGCGACATAATGAGAAAAGTCTTTGCGGCAAAAAGCGCGGAAGACGCCGTCAAGAGGACAATGTGGGGCACTTACCACACCTTCAAGAAGCAGCACGACATGCTGAACTGGTAAATTGAAAAATTCGCTTTTCAAGCGAATTTTTCAAGTTTCTCTATAATCTATAAGTTGCTGTTATCGGATAATGATCTGAGCAATGCACGCCATTGATTATTCTTGATTCTATGCAATCAATACCATTCGAGATTATTCCATCCAGCACAAGTATGCCCCGAAGTAAAGTTTTACTTAAAAATCCTAATCCGCCGAGTTTTATGTGGGTTGGTTTGCCTTCCAATCCGAAAGGATCTGCATAACTTTCCGTCTCAATCAGTTTATCTAATGGGTATTCCCTGTGACGGAATAGGATATTGGAAAAAGACATAATATTCGGAATCATCGTGTTGAAGTCGCCGGCTATAACCACAGGATTTGCATTCTTGCGAGAATCGCTTATTATGTCCTCCATCTGTTTTCTTCTGTAATACGGGCTTGTATGGTTTTCAAGGCGGGTAGAATAAACCTTAATATCTATCCCGTTTACGCTTATTGTGCCGCCTATGGCCATTCGATCGCCCATTCTTTTTTGCAGTGATTTATTACCATACCAGTCATTGCCGGAAGTTAGCCTTAGTATTTTAGGTTCTTTGATTGGATGCCTGCTTAGAAGCATATTCCCTATCTCTCCAAAAAAACCGGTTCTTCCGAACTCCAAAAACTCGATTGCATAAACGTAATAAAATCCCGTTTCTTCAGAGATTATTTTTGGCAAATCCTTGTTGTCAGTTCTTTCATTAAACCTGTCAACTTCTTGGAGCGCTATCACATCAGAACCACTCAGGTCAGTATTTGTCTTAAGCGCTTTTAATATGCTTTCGATATTCCTGCCCGTGTCTATATTCCAAGAAGAAATTTGCAGGATTTTATTTTGCTCAGGATTTGCGTAATTGCCTTCATTCTCTGTAGAGCCCCATACGTGTTCAAATGGATTGCCAACATCCTTGTAGTGCTCCTTAGGAAACTCGCTAAAATGGCTTTCTTTAGCCGGGCTCGGGCAAAGATAACTTTTCGGCATTCTTAAAATTGCGCTGAAAGTCGGAATCCTATATATTTTTCGCATATTGGTCACTAAATAGTTTTTATTACCTTACTATACCTCTTAATTCTATATAATGCCCGAGCTTTTCTTTCTTGGTCTTGAGGTATATTTTATTGTTTTTATTCGGCTTTATGAGAAGAGGGACTCTTTTAGCTATCCTAAGCCCGTATTTTTCAAGCCCTTCAATCTTTTTCGGGTTATTAGTGAGCAGCATTATAGTTGAGAGCCCAAGGTCTGCAAGTATCTGGGCGCCTATTGTGTAGTCTCTTGCATCGGCCGTAAAGCCGAGCTTTAAGTTTGCCTCGACAGTGTCCATTCCATGATCCTGCAAGTGGTAAGCTGCGATTTTGTTCATAAGACCTATGCCTCTTCCTTCCTGCGCCATGTAAAGCAGAACACCGCCGTTTTTGGCAATAATCCTAAGGGATTTTTCTAATTGAGGGCCGCAGTCGCATCTTAAAGAGGAAAGTGTATCTCCTGTTAAGCATTCTGAATGCACCCTTACAAGAACATTTTCCTTGCCTTTCACTTTGCCTTTGACAACTGCAAGATGCTGCCCGTTATTGCAGTCTTCATAGGCTATGACCTTGAAATTTCCGTATTTTGTAGGAAGGCTTGATTCAGCGGTTTTCCTGATTAATTTTTTCAAAGTTCTCTATCCCTCGTACAGCTTTCCTAGCAAATCTGACTTTGTGATTAAGCCTATTACTTTGCCTTCCTTTGCAACTGCGACAATCGGGTAATGCTTGAGAAGGTTTGAAACTACCTGTATTGAAGTTGTTTTTGAAACTATGGGGGGCGCATCCTGCATAATCTCATTAACCTGGCTCGCTTTGGAATTAAGCAGGGCATCGAGGATTGTTGATTCAGAAACAAGCCCAATCAATTTATGCTCTTCCATGACGGGAAGCTGGGAAATCTGCGATTTTCTCATCTTGGCTATTGCCTCTTTTATTCCGGCATTAGGACTTACGCTTATTAGCTTGCTGGTCATAATCTGCTCTGCCTTAACTTCTTCTTTTTTCTCAAGATCGCTTAATGCCGCAAATATTTTCTTTGTCTTGGTATAAGTTGGGTCAATCCTGCCCGACTCTATCTTTGCGATAAGCGACTGGGAAACGCCCGACCTGTTGGCAAGCTCTGTCTGCGTCATTCCAAGCTTCTTTCTTATTTTCTTTATCTCGTCCAGTTCGTATGTCATTTTAGTCATGAAAAAATCATCTGTTTGGCAGATGATTTTTTCCCGAAATCATAAAAATCCGACCACTCTGGACTACGCTCCGCTTCGTCCAGAGTTTGCTCGCCCTTCGGGCTCGGGTCGGATTTTTAGGATGCCAAAAATAGAAAACTCCTTAAATTCAAAGGATACTCTGGATTTCACTTCGTTACATCCAGAGTTTTCTATTTTTGTGCATAAAAAGGATAGAATAATCTATATAAATTTATCTGACGTGATGTACGTGTTTAGCTCCAAAACCGAAAAAAGCAATATCATAAAAATCAAAAGATTTTTAGGATGCCAAAAATCTTCGATTTTTGTGCAAGTGAAAAAATTAATTTTTACAAAGTCCTCTATTGTTTATTTCATAACAACACCTCAATCCACCAAAAGATATATAAAGATATTATTTCAAAATATCAATATATGAATTTATGAGTATGCATTATTTCTATACTATAAAAGAGGGGGGTGGAATTAAAGGGGGGGTGCTGTTTTTAATACTCATTCTTATAATGATTTTTTCCATCAATAAAGCATATGCAGACCAGGTAATTCTTCAGCCAAATCCGAGCGCAGGAAATGATACCGAAATAAGGCGGGACATTCCCGACACAAATCTTGCAACCGCGGATTTGATAAGCGTAGGATTGCTTGGCTCTGGCGATCCAAGGAGGGCTTTATTGCAGTTTAACATTTCGGTTATTCCTGCAAGCTCTACAATAACTTATGCGCAGTTCCAGGCATTCCTGAATTCTAGTGTAGGATTAACGGACTCGGCAGTTGAAATTCACAGGATAACCGAAGCATGGACAGATGACGATGCAACATGGAACAACAGGCTTAGCAGCACGGCATGGACTACGGCGGGCGGAACTTACAGCAGCACGGTAGAAAATTTAACCAATGTTTCGAGCACCCAGGGGTGGTATAACTGGACCATAACAAGCTTAGTGCAGTCATGGGTAAACAGCACATATCAAAATAATGGGCTTATAATGATTGGGCAGGAATCTGCTGCCGGCAGTTTTAAAAGATTCTCCTCATCCGACACATTGGCTGCGTCTTTTAGGCCCATATTAACCATTAATTTTACCTCGAATGTTCCGCCGACAATAACGAGCATTGCAGACAATTCCAACCAAACAAGCCCGACTCCTGTAAACCTTAGCGTCAATTTTACCGTAAACTGGAATGACATTGACTCACAGCAGGTATCTATATTTGTCTGCAACTCCACAAGCGTGCTTAGCAATACCACGGGCAACTGCCTGGACAAGACATTTTGCATCGCGGCAAATACAACGGCAAATCCTGCAAGCTGCCAATACGCAGCGCAAAATAATGATTCATCTTTAGTGCAATACTATGTAATCGCCTGCGACAACGAGGGGAATTGCTCGTCTATAAGCCAGGCATTTAATTTTTCCGTGAACCATATTCCATCTCCTCTTGTAATAAGCCCAAATGGCGGTGAAACAGTAAACCAATCGCAAGGAAATTATACAATAAGGTTTAATGCCAGCGATGCCGACAACAATACATTAACCGCTGATATTTATTACTCCGCGATACAAGGCGCCAAAACAAACTTGATTGTAAGGGGTATAAACCTAAGCGCCTACTGCACGGATTCTGACGTTTCGCTCATTACGGCAAACAATTGCTCATACAGCTGGAACAGCAGCGGCGTGTTCGGGACGTTTTATTTGGACATATCAGTCAATGATACAATCAATGCAACCTCTGATTCAAGCGATAGCACCTTTAGGGCAGTAAGCCTGGAGGACAATACTGCGCCAAATGTTACAAATGACTCCATTGATTCAGGCTTGACCTCGGGTAGGATAGCAGTAATAAGGGCTAACATTACAGAGGCTAACATAAATACAGTCTGGTTCGAGGTAAATGACACAAACAACATTAAAACTAACTACACCATGCAGCTCCAGTCAGGAAGCGCCCTTAATGGAATTTATAACGGGAGCTTCGAGGTTGGCATTGCAGGCGCATGGACTTTTCAGGTTTTTGCAAATGACACATTGGGCAATAAAGGAAACGGCAATGTTATCGGCTTTAATGTTTCCAGGCCAAACGCAACCCCTCAAAATGAGCGTTACCAGTCTTCTGCTTCTCCAAGCGAATTGATTTCAATCAGGGCAGAGCTTAATGCAACAGACATCTTAAGGGGGGTTTACGCATACATTAATGACTCAAATTATTTTACATTTTTAAGCGGCTATCCAAAAAATCAAACTATTGGAAACATAACGGGGGGTAATACGACAAGCGCATTATGGCTCGTCATGGCGCCAAGCTCTTTGGGAAGTTATAACCTGACTGTTTTATGGTCTGATAAATACTCCAACTCGTGGAACTCTTCCCAAATAAACATAACGGTGGCAAGAGCTACATCTTCCAATGCAACCAGCAACCTGACGTTGGTTAAAATAAACAGCTACCCGGAAGTCGAGGGCGGAAACCAGTATCTGGCAGACATTTTGGTCAAGGATCAGAATGGGAATTTTGTAAATGCCAGCTCCGTTAAAATTAAAATTTTCGATTCCGTCGGCAATCTTGTTGCAGGCCCAGTTGACTTTACAAGCCAGGTTGACACGGGAATTTACCGGTATAACTATACAACGCCCTCTACGCCGCAAGGGCAATGGGAAACCCGAGCCAATGTCACCCGCGACGGCGCTTTTTATTTTGACAGGCAGTATTGGAACCTTGTAGGCGGGCCATTTGACGTAAGAAACATCCAGGTCCTTGACAATACCGTTCCTGACCTTGCTGTAAGCGTCATAACTGAAAATACGGGAGGAGTCCTGCAGGATTTGACTTTGGTGTGGAACCTTACGAAAGCCGATACAGGCGATTTGCTAAGCTCAGGCGCAGATACATTTGCAGTCGGAGCTTCCTCAACCAAAACATGGACGGTTTACCCCTCGACAACATTCGTAGGGGATGTAAAAATAAGATTCATAGGAACGTGGTCTAGCACGGAAAAGGCAGGAGCTTTTAGCACTTTTACCACAACTCAGGCAGGAGCATCTCCCGGCGGCGCAGGAAATTCAGTCGGGGGAGGCGTAAGCGGCGGAGCGGGCGGTTATGGCAGGGGAGTTCAGATGCCAATCCATGCCAATGGCTCAAAACTAGATTTCATAGAGGCAAGAAAAATAGTAGAGGTCACGCCCACTGTGCCTTCTATAATAACAATTGGAGTTAAAAATACGGGAAATATAACTCTTAATAATCTAAGATTAACCCTGGAAGGCTTGCCGTCCAGCTGGTACAATGTAGACCCTTTAGCAATCAACGCCCTCAAAGTAAATGAAGTCGAGGCTTACACTGTTAATATTAAGGTGCCGATAACAGACATTGAGGAGCTTAATTTTTCCTATTTAGTCGAGTCCAGCGAGTTATCGGCAAGCGAGCCGGCAGTTCTTCATATCAAAAAGGTGATTGAAAAAGCAATGATTAAAGAATTAAAAAACCATTATCTGGAAGAGCTGGACAAATTGAAAAAGAGGGTTGAAGACTTAAAATATACATTATCAAAATCCGCCCAATTAAATCTGGATTTGAGCGAGATTTCCGTATTGGTAAAGCTTGCAGATGAAAAAACCCGTGATGTAGCAAAGAGGGTGAATAATGAGCAATTCAATAATGTTGATGAGGACATAAGAAATATAAAGTTGTACCTGAGCGATGCAGAAAGCAAGCTCAGGGAGCTTGGAATTTTGGTTATAGAAAAGCCCCCCGCATGGATTTATAGATATTGGGTATGGATTGTTACATGGATATTTTTAGCCTTGCTTATCGCTACCCTGTATTTATTATACAAGAGAATTTCATTGCTGCATTTATTTACGCAAAAGAAAAAGGATGAAGCAAGAAAAGAAGAAGGTGAAAAGGCGCAAATAAGAAAAGAAACGAAGCATTCAGAAGAAAAAAACAAGGAAGATGAAGAGTTCCATAAGAGAATCAAAAAATTAAAGGACGAATTAAGATTTTGATTCTTCCTGAAGCTTTTTGAACCTGTTCTCAATCTCTTTTAGATCGTAATCGTCCCTGGTTTCATCTTTTTTATTTTCGTCTTTTTTTCCATCTGAATCATCTTCCTGATTTATTCCTCTTTCTTCTGTTGCCTCTGCTTCTTGGGTTTCCTGCGGACTTTCTGCAGGTTTTTCTTCATGGCCTGCTTCTTTTTCTATCGGGGCATCTTCACCACTTCTTTCGCGAGAATTATCATTTTTATTTTTAGCTGCAAATTTTTCTGTATCTCCGGTGCGTTCTCTTGATTTTTCTTCATTTTTTACTGACTTTTCCCTGCTGCCCGCCCCAATAAGCCTTTTTGTTTTTTTTATGCGGGAGCTTTTTACTCTTTTAAAGCCGCCCTTCCTTAATACATTTTTAAGCGCTTTATCGGATGTTCTCTGCGCGAACTTAAACTTATGCTTGGAGGCGTAAAGAAGGCTCTTTAGCTCATCCATCCTGCGCTTAGCCTCTTTTGATAATTTTACCATTTCATTCTGTATGGCCTTTCTTTCCCTTGCTTTTTTTTGTACCCTTAATTTGACATTTTTTTCTGTCTGATGGAAGTAATTGAGCCTTTTTCTTTCTTCTTTGAATTCTTTTTCCGCTGCTAATTCCCCTGCTATGGCGATGTTTAATCTTAACTTGGCGGATTCCAAAGCTTTCTTCTTAATCTTAAACAATTCTTTTTCCGCGAGGTATAACTTTTCATATTTTTTAAATTCCCGCTCAGACAGATATTCATTCTTTTTCGCAGTTTTATAATCTGCGCTTAGTCCTCCTATTGTCTTTTTGATTCTCGCCTCATCGGCATTTTTATTGTTCATTTTAGCCTTTCCACCGCTGAATTTTGTTGTACAGCCCCTTTAGCTCTTCATAAACTCCCCTTTTTTCCATTTCTTCAAGGATATGGTAAATTTTTACGGTTTCAAGATATAGCTTCTTTGCATTGCCGGCATCATTGATTTGGATGGCATTTTTTAAGGCATTTAAAGATTTATTGAATCCTTCCATCTTCTTGGACGAAATTTCCTTGTGATTGCCCGGTTTTTCATTTTCTTTAAGCCTTTTCTGAATAAGCTCCATCAAGCCGAGCAGCTCGCTTAGCCACTTTCTATGGCTATACAACTCTTTTTTAATGGACTCCTTTTCATTGTCTATTTCCTTCTTGTTAAAGCTTGCGGATTCCTTATAGGCATTTTGGGCCAGCTTTTCAACAAAATCTGAAATAGATTTAATAGTCTTGACAATATTTGCATTTTCCGTTGAGAAATCCGAACGAATCTCTTTTCTTGCAGCAGCGATATGCTCTTTGGTCGCAAGCGCCTCCATCTTTACTTTTATTATATTGATTTCCTTTTCCAGATTAGAGCTTATGGAAATTGCGCTCTCAGCGTCGTTTTCCAGCTTTGTGAAATTGGCAAAGTTCTTTTGTATGTCTATGAATATCTGCTCCACTTTATTCGCATGCCCGTCAACTGTGGCCTTGATTTTCTGTATGTTTATAAGCTCTTTTTTTATGTCGTCGTTTAACTTGAATATGGCGTCTGTTCCCTTAAAAAGCCCCATCTGCCTCTTTATGTTCTTTAATTCTTCTATTATGCTCTCATTAAGGGACATCATAGCGTCTATCCTTGCCTTTAAGGTCTCAACGCCTGAATTAGTCTTGTTTATTTGCTGCGCGAATGCCTCGGGCTTTACCTCTTTTACCAAATCCGAAGACAGCGTTGCCTTAACTTCTATGTCTTTCATCTTTTTCTCATTTTCAATAACCATGTTCCTTATCTCGCCTATATCCTCGCTCACCCTTAACAGCCTCTCGGTATTTGTTTCCCTTGCCTCATTCAAGGCGGTTATCTGGGCTGTTATCTTTTCCAATGCTGCATTCATTTTTGCAGCGCCGTTCATCTTACTGGAAGGCATATCTTCTTCTATAGCCGCCTCATTTTGCTCAGATTCAATTTCCTCTTCCCCGACATCCGGCGGAATATACCCTTTTTTTAGCTTCATTGCAAAATTATTGAAAAATCATTTCGGCTTGCTCACAAAAGCGGAGTAATTTTTTCCTTGCTTCTTTTTTTTGGCAACTTCTTCCAAATCAACAAGCCTTTTTTTAAGCTTTCCTATTTCTTTGCTTCCATAAGGCGCTTTTTTATAAACATTTTTGCCGGCTTTTGCTTTTTCTGCATTGTATTTGTTCTTTAAAATCCATAAAGAGATTATAAGCAATGCCATAGATAATGGAATGATAAAGTAAGGGCTTGCATATTTTTGCGCCATTTCATATAAGAATGGCTTTTCAGGGGCTTTAATTGAGGCATCATAAAAGACGCTGGAAACAAGAACTTCCCCGTTATGCCTTAATTTTGCATAGATAATGGATTTCTCCCCCGGCACATTCAGCTCTTCAGCAAATGCAATTGTGTCTTTAAGATTTATTTTTTTTATTCTTGAATCAATAATATCGCCCCCAATTTTCTTGGAATAAATTTCAAAAAACACATCAGCGGGGGAAGGGGCGCCGTTATTTGTTATCTCCACCCTCACAGTTAATGCTGTCCCATTTAATTTTTCAGGCAATAAGCTTATTTTAAAGAGCGTGTTTTTTGTGCTTATGTCTACAAGCGAGTCTATGACTTTAAGAATATTGTGCGAAGTCTCATTTTTATACGGAGCCATGCCGGTAATTGCGCCGTCTTTTGCCTTGTCATTTTTTTTGACTTCCTCCACTAAAAGCTTTCCTTCATACACGTCGGGTATTTGCTTGCTTGGCGCGAATACAATCAAGGACACTTCCTGAATATTTTTCGGCTGTATCTCGAAATTTTGCTTATTCAGGGCTATGAGGTTTTTTACAGCTTCTATTGCAAGCGTTATATAAGAGCTTATGGCTCCTGCGTTTGTGAACCTGAGAGGATACTGCTTTACCTCCCCTTGCTTAAGTGAAAATTTTATTTTATTGTTATCAACAGATATGTCCGGGCTTTTTGCGCCATTAAAAATGTAATAGCCGCTAATCCGAAAAGCTGCAATCTGGATAAGAGGGATTCCAATAACCAATATCAGCAATCCCGCTAAAAGATGAACTTTTAAGCTTTTATTTTTGAATATTTTTTCCATTGCAGCTTTGAAAAAATTTCACAAACAAAGTTTGTGGAATTTTTTGATTATTTTTTCTTATAGGCGGCTTCCATTTTCCTTATTTGCTCGATTGCATTTTCCTTTGCTTTTTTTAATTTTTCCGCCGACTTACTTATCAATTCAGCCTTGCCGGTTTTTTTGACCCTCTCCAATTCTATTTTAGCATTCTCTGCTTCCTGCAAAGCGTCTTCTGCCGCTTTTTTCAGGTTGATTCTTTCTTTGCCCGTTATAATTTCCTGCTCTTTGACAAATTTTTGCCTTTCAATCTTTCCAATTCTAACACCTGCTTCAATCGCTTCTTCCTCTATAAGCTTGATAACTTTCTTCTTCGGCTCTTTTCCGAGCTTCTTCCATAATGACTTCATTTTCGGCTCCAGAGAGCCTATGTAAATATCAACCATGCTAAATTGCCCGCCCCTTAGCTTGCTGTTGGCAAGCTTTATCTCAAGCTCCAAATCAAATGTGTCTATGCCGTTTTGCTTTAATTGCTCAAGCTGGTAATCTATATCATCTATCCTGCTGCTGTATTTCTCGTAAGTTTCCAGTTCCTTGTCGTTTAGTCTTGATATTGAATGCAATATTGGCCTAAAGCTTATGAAATAAGGCCTTCCGTGGTTGTATTCCGCATTGATGAACATTCCTGTGCCGACAGCAGCCCTTACGAGGGATTTCTGCATATCCTCCCCGTACTTCATGGCTATTCTCTCAAGGTCATTTTCATAAATAGTTCTTAATTGGACTTCTGTGCCTATGTTTGCTTTTATCTCGCCCATAAAGTCGCTTAAAACCTGGCTTATAAGGACAAGTCCTACGCCCCATTTCCTGAACTCCCTACATCCTCTTTCAATTTGGATGAATCCTTTTCCGGAGCCTCCGAATTTAGGCAATAACCTATGAACTTCATCATAAACAATAAGAGTCTTTAGCTGCTGGCTTTCTGGCAATCTTAGTTTGAATATCTGCTGTATCGTTGATGCTACCACAATGTCAATGTCCTTGGGGTCCAGCCTGCTTATATTGAATATGTTAATCTCGCCCGGAATCATATATTTTTCAATATCAATAAGCTCTCTTGGGTTCGAGATCGTGTGTATGCTTCCCTTGAATGCCCTTGCAGACTTTTCTTTCATCTCAAAATATTTGTACCTTCTTAGCATCTGGGTTTGCGCGCATTTTCTCAAGAAGCCCGTCCATTGCGCAGTCGGATCAAACACAACAACGGATATTCCATTTAGCAATGCCTCCTCGATAATATCCTGGGCAGCAACTGTTTTTCCGCCTCCGGTTGCGCCTGCTATCAATGTATGCGTTTGCAGCCTGTCCAAATCTATGAAAGTCCTTATACCTGTTTCTGCTATCTTTCCTACAAATCCTGACCTTTCGCCCGGCTTTGGAAGCGTGCTCAAGTCAACAATCTTCGTGTACCTTCTCTTCTTTGCCTGCCTGTTCTTATAGATCAAATATGCTCCCCAGTTTGCAGACATTATCAGGAGCATGATTATGTACTGCCCCACCGTTATGCCCAAAAATTCTCTTTTTAGGAATGGCTTTTGCACTTTTATCGTAGCAATAGAGACAGCCTGCTGCTTTCTGTCTTCTAAACTGCTGTAATAGGCAGTTCCATGAATAATGTAGCTGCCTACAGGCACTGTTTCCGGAATTTTCAATTGCTTTATGGATGTAACGGATGTCTGGACTGCAAATGCCTCTTCAGTTTCCGTCAGCACTTTTTTTGTTCTGGGGTCTATAAGCTGGAGATTAAACTGCACATCAACCTTCTTTGACTTGCCAAGGTTTGTAAGGTCCATTCTTAGATTCAATGTCTCGCCGGGCGCTATAACGTCCACTAATGGCTGCACTTTAACATCTAACAGCTTGCCTTCTATCTGCAAAACCCGGATGGTGGTAGGTATCCTTACTTCCTGATCGCTTGACTTTAGTATTATGTCTCCATCATAGGCTCCCGGCTCTGTAAACTGTGGCACGGTTATCCTTACCACGACATCTTTTTCCTGATTTGGCTTTATGATGATGTTTTGGTCTTCGAAGAATACTAATTTCTTGATAGGGCTTTCAACAGTTGCCAGGATTGCGCTATCATTTTCCAGATTGTTTTTCATTTGTATTCTCGCAGAAGAATCCTCGCCGGGGAATAATTCCTTGTAGATTGATGTGGTTGCAATATCAACTCCTGCCAATCTCTTCGTGGCTTTCAATGCCTCTTCAATCTTATCACTTAGATTTAATTGTTTAAGCTCTTGCTGGAGTTCGGCTCTTGAAACTCCACCGCCACCGCCTCCACCGCCACCGCCACCTCCGCCCCCTCCTCCGCCTCCACTGCTTACCGTTACAGAAAGTGAGCCTTGCGCTGTTACGCAATCTGCAACACAGTTTGAAGAACTCTCTCCGTAAATTGATTCGCAAATTCCATTGCCGCACTTAAACTCTGCTGCGATATATGCTGAGAAACTGGAAGAAGATGCCAACACTTTGTTTGATGTTACATCAACAGTGCTTGTAAGACCATTCCAGTCCGAATTGCACAACCTTGCATTAAATGACCAATTGCTGCACTTGAAAATTTTTATCCCGATTTCACTCGACGGGCTGGTGTTATTGTAGTCCAAAGTGATATTAACCAAGCTTACATTAAAGCTTGAATTGACTCCTATGCCTTTTAATGGCTTGTACAAGTCTATTGAGATGCTTGTATCGCTCGCAACCACCTCATCTAACTTGATTGGGTCATTAGGTAGTTTAGTAAAATTGGTGTTCTTAATTACTACCTCATGGCCAAAGGCGCTTATCCTTATATCATAAGTTCTGTTGCTGAGTACAGTAAGATTATATTCTCCTGTAGAGTTAGTTGTGAAGCTTGCCAGTATATCTGTTTTATTTATCCTATAGAATGTCCATGACGTTGCAACTCCATTGCCATTATGGTCCATTATCTTGCCGGAAAATACTGGCCTTTGGAAGAAAACCTGGAAGAAGTCGCTGGCAGCTGCCGCGTTTCCCGTGCTGTCATTAACGTAATAGACGACATCATAATCTCCGGCTAAAGTTAAATTTGTCAAATTTACAAGGTAAGTTCCGTTAACCGATGTTCCGCTGATTAGCAATGCCGTGATGTTTGATTTTGCCGTGTTATTTTCAGTGCTGTTGGGGTAAGTTATTTCTGCTATGACTGCTGAAACATTTACATTGTCGCTTACATTTAAAGTTAAATTGGCGTCGTTATTCGGGACTACATTCTGCTTGCCCTTTCCGGCTATTGCAGGAGATGTTATATCCCTGTAAAGAATTGCGTTTGTTTGCGTATCTGTAAATGATGCGCTTATTGATGTGTATGTGCCTGTAACCTTTAAGTCGTAATATAATCCGTCGGCTAAGGCTGGCGCTGTGCAGTTAATCTGCCACCTGCTTCCAGAATAAGTGTAATTTGTAACGCTGCAGGTTGTTGAATTGAATGAAACAGACCATGTGACATTTTCGGTCAGAAGAGCGCCAGCAAAGATAGCTGTAGCATTTATTATTACATTTTGGTTAGCTGTTACATTCGTCAATGGGGTTAGGTTTGTGGGCGAGGTAATGTTGACGCTAAATGCAAGCACTGTCAAGTTTACTGTGATATTTCTTTGTGGAACGGAAAGCGAGCTGTTGGTTATAGTAATGTTGACTATGTAGCTTGCAGCTATTGCAGGAGAGGAGAAGCTGACTAATATCTCCGTAAAATTATTTTTATCCACTGTTGCGTTGGAAATATTCACGCTTATTATAGACGAGTTTGTGGAATTTATTAAGAAGCCAAGCTGAATATTTCCAAGATTAGTTATGTTGAATGTTCCGACAGTTCCTGAGCCTGACGCCCCTACATCTTTCGATAAATTAGTTGGAATTGTATTCCATGTGTCATCCAATGGCACTTGGACTGTTAAGTTTATCACAGCTTGCGTTACATTTGTAATGGAAGCGTTTATTATCGCCGTGTAATTTGAAGGCGCTTGAGCCCTTGGCACATTTATAGTAGAGTTCACATACAATATTGAGTTGACGCTTAAATTGAATAATGTGGTGTTAAATGATACAGTAAAGTTGGCGCAGGCGCTTCCTGATATGCAGCTTAAATTTACATTTGTCAGGTTATCATTGCCTGTTGAGTTAATGAAAAATATTAAAGAATCCTGCTTGGAATGATTTATTGTCAAGTTTGCGCTTGTTACATTCAAGGTTATTATTTTATTTGAGGTTACATTTATGCTGATTGTTAAAGTTGATACATTTGTGCTTCCTGTATTTCCAATTCCAACAGTATTTGTCCAGTTTATATTTGCCGTTATGGTATAGACTGCCGGAGAGGTTGCTTTCGGGACTGTTAAGTTAAAAAGCTGGTAGTCGAGAGTGCTTGCAGGCATGGCAGACAGATTTCCAAAGTCCCTGAATGCAGGAGCAATGCTCCATCCGGTTGGTATAGTTAATGTTAGATTGTTGTAATATGCTTTTACTAAGCCCGTATTATTTACTGATATGTTCATAGATAAATTTGTTTCTGCAGTTTGCGTGATGCCTGTTGCCTTAGTTATGCTGAAATTGGAGCTGATATTTACAGTCGTTGTGCCAATTGAAGTGAGGTTAAATATTGAGGAGGTTGTTGACTGCGGTGTTGATTTTGTGTCTTTAACAGTAATAGTTGCATTGTATATGTTTACTGTGTCTGGCGTAAAGGAAGCAGTGAAGTTTATCAGTATTCTTTGGCTTCCACTTAAAACAGACTCTGTAAAGGTTGCATTGATAACCTTAAAATTTCCTCCTGGCCATGTTATGTTGAAATATGCGCTTCCTGCACTAGAATCCAAGCCAACATCATCCGTTGCAGTTGCCTTCATTGTGATTGATTGATTAAACTCCGTGTAGTTTTGAATCACGCCGTTTGCAGTAAATATCATGTTCTGGACAGAAGGAGGCGTGTCTTTAATATTGAAATACATAAAAACTGCCCTATTTGCAGGAGCGCCGCTTAAATTTGTAATTGAAATATTAATTCCTGCATTGCTTACATCTTGCGTATATCCTCCCTGATAAATTGTGATATTATCGCTTGAGTTCTTTGCGACAAAAAACTTTGTTGGGTTGAAAAGCCTGCCGCTGACTGTAGTGTCTGGCACGACTAAATCCGGATCAAAGACCGTGTAATCTGTAGTTCCGGCCAACGGCGAGTATGCAATTGTAAAGTTCATGTCCACATTTCCCGTGTTATTTATTGTTAGATTGCCAACTATACCTGCTGCATTAACCGTAAAGTTTTTTGTTATGTTTAAGTCCCCGCCTAAATTCCATGTGCCATTTGTCGGCACTGTTACGTTGACCGGTATTTTGCTTGTGCTGTTAAAATTAGATGCGTTAACGATTATTGTGCCATTGTATATTCCAGGAGCATAAAACTGCGGAACTATTATCCTGAAATTTACTGTTTGAGAGCTGCCTTCTGTGATAGAACCTAAATCTGTCGAAGAGGTGAAGCTAAACCATCCATTTGGCATTGTGTCATTTGTGAAATTGGCAATTACATTAGTTATTGCAGTGCTCCCTGTGCTGTTTGCTGTAAAGTTTGAGCTAAAAGTGATGTTATGCTCGACAGCTTGGCTGAAAATTTTAGGAGTTAAATTCATGACAGGAACTCCAAGTATAGTAGCTTTGTATGTCCATGTTTTTGATGAATTAACTCTTGTGCCGTCATTATTGCCCCATTCAACCTTCCATGCAATATTCTTTGCCCCGCCAGTTGCAAGCCCGTTTATTGTGGCATTAAATGTTTGGTTGCAGCCTGAATTTGGAAGTATGTTTGCGCAATAGCTTGCATTTATGATGCTTTTATAGTCAGTGTTCGTAGCGACTGATACAACAACAGCCGATGCATTGAGCATGGTTGCATTTCCAAGGTTCGTAAGGGTTACGTTAAGCTGGAAGGGGTAATCTATTCCTTTTGAGAAATCGCCAATTGACTTGTTCTCCACGACGAATATGTCTCCTTGCGTTGTCTTGTACTCCAATTGGCGTGTTATGTTAAGTGTTGCATTCCTGTAAAATACAGAGTCATTTATTGCTGTTATGTTGATGCTGTAATTTCCCCAGACAATTGTGCTCGGCACTCCATAAGTTTCATTGCAGGAGCTGCCGCTGCATAGCCTTGAATATTGCGGAGCAGTTGCATTGGTTAAGGTTATGTTGATGCTGCCAATGATTGAAGAGCCTGTATCAATTCTTACAAAGGTTGCATTTACCGTAAAGTTAGTTACCGCGCCGGAATAGTCAATTGAAGTGGAAAAGCTTATGTTTGTCTGAGCCCATACTGTTATGTTTGAGATATTTTGAGCGCCTAAAATATCGCTTCCGCTTATATTAACTTTTATCTCCCTGATTCCCAATGTATCAGTCGGCACTGAAAATGTATGGCTGAAATTTCCAATGTTGTTTGTGGAAAAGTTAGAGAATGTCAATGCAACAGAGCTTAATCTTGGCGTCAGGGTGGAATTAAGCGTTGTCAGGTTTGCCGAAAATCGGATGAAAGCATTGCTTGTGCTGGATATATTTGACGGCGAGTTTATGTAAGGGCTGCTTAAGCTTTCCCAAGTTACATTATCTGCGCTTGTCTGGGTTTGCAGAGTAACATTTGTGCCGTTGCCTATTATTGAATTCCAATTAATTTTATCGTAGCTGGCAAATTGCGAAAAATTAAATGCATCTGATGTGTAAGTGCCATTGATGTAGGCATGCTCTGTATAATTTATTTCGAACAAAGTTACTGTGTTTGCTTTTATAGGGCTTGTTGATTTTTCAGATTGGAGCAAAACATAGAATGACTTATTTCCTGCCACGGGAATGTTTGCAGTTATTCTTGTGTTTGTTTCATTAGTCCAATTTAATGCTGTCCATGTTGAATTGTCGTAAGAGTAGAATATTGTTGCATTTGCCGGCGGGCATGTTGACGGGCAGCTTGTGCCTGCAGTTGTAATAGAAACATTTGCGGATTCAAACTTCGTCAAAGAGCTGTAATAATATGTAACATTTCCTTTGCCTGTGCTCATTATGTCAAAGTGGAACAAAACTCCTGAAAGCCAGCCGTCATTGGAGGAATTTGTTGAATCATTCCTGAATTTTTCCGTTGAAAGGTCATCCGAGTAGTTTGTTACGGCGCTTGGGGACGTATTCAAAATTAAATAACTGCCATTAAATATTGTTTGGGAATTATTGCCGCCTGAGCTGAAGTTGGTTATTGTGAAATTATTCGTCAATAAAGCGCCGTCCAAGTAAATCCTTATTTTTCTATTGCTTAGGTTCTCAAAATTAGCATAGTTGTATGCTTTGACATTTCCTTTTATTGTTAAGTTATTTGTTGTATTCAAGTCAATCAAGCTTAAATCAAGAAGTATGCTGGGAATTTTCGGAATTGTAAATACATTAGCTGATGAATAGTTTGAGAATTCTGTCTCATCAGGCTGGCTAGCAGAAGAAAGGTCGCGCGCCCGAACATGCCAATAATAAGCACCTGCATTCAATGCTTCAGACGATGGTAGAGTGTAATTTGTATTTGTTAATAAACCGCTGATAACACCATTACTTACATTCACCTCTTCCAAAATAGGAGTGTAATTAATATCTGTCGTGTTAAACTCTGCCCTGTATTGTAAGTAACGATTGTTTGGAGTTATTGAAGCGTTCAATGCAAATGAAGTGCCGCTTGCATTGTTAAAGCTGCCATTAAAGACTTCGCCATTGCAGGCAGAGTCATCACAGCTTCTAACGCTTAAGTTTAATTTTAATGCTCCTCTTTTATAGAGGTTTAAGATTTCGTCTGAGGACAAGCTTCTGTTCCAGATGGCGACTTCGTCTATGTAGCCGTTGAAAAAAGCAGCGATAAGTCCATAATTCCCTATAAATAAACCTGTGTTGTTGTAAGTGATTGGTGATGTTTGAGCTGAAGTTCCTCTAAGAGTTCCATCAACATAGATTATAACATTTTGTCGGTTATAAGTGCCAACTACATGATGCCATCTGTTATCTCCTGTATTAATTCCTGAATTCGCACTCGTAAAAGAACCGCTCCCAGAAGTTATATAAAACCTAAAATTTCCATCGTTAGCATCTAAAGCATAAGAACCAGCACCTGTAGTAAACGGTTTTGATACAACATGACCATTATTCCCACTATGCTTTATCCATGCTTGAACGGTTAGGGTATCTGTATTATTCAGGCTTTTATCTTCACTAATGTTGATAACATCATCCACCCCATCAAAATTACATCCTCCATTAAACTTTCCAGCAGATAGATTGCCGCAAGTCATACTTCCATTTAATGTTCCATTATTATTCACAGTCATTTGACTATTAACATCAGGACTAAAGTCTTTTACAAGAGAATTATTCTCTCCAGTTTCATTGTTGAAGTGCAACAATAAGACTAAGCCTGATGTGTTTATGAATGGAGGGACTGCGGTGTTGTGGGCGATGATGTCGTTGGCTATGAAGTTGTGGGTGTTTTCTATCTCGAGGTCGTAGACTTGCTGTTTGTCAAGAATTTTAATTGATTCTATTTTTTCCCATTTTATTGTATTTCTTTCATAATCTGGAACTGCTATTTCCATTCCCTCACTTAATTCAGAAACATTGGTCCATTTTGCTGTTACAATTTCATCACTTACATAAGATTTAAATACTACATTATCAGTATCCATATCATGAGAATCGAAATTAATAGGGATGTTGTCATTGACAGCAAAATCTGTCATGGAGAGCCCACTTTTAAAGATACTAGAATTATGGTCTGGCAAGTGCTGGATTTGTTGGGGGCTGGAGTCACACCAGAAGAAATCATTAGGGATTATTTTCCCAGACTCACTAAAGAAGCCATTCTCTCTGCCTTGAATTACGCCTCCAAGCTTGTCGAAGAGGAAAAGTATGTTATCTTCCAAGAGTAGATTAAGTCTATTTTCTGATGAAAATGTACCTGGCATGGTAGTAGAATTATTAGAAAAGGAAGGATTTGATGTAAAGAAAGCTCCTTTTCGCTCTGATGACGAGGAAATTGCCAGATTAGCCAAATCAGAGAGCAGAGTAATTTTATCTTTTGACAGGCATTTCGGCAATATACTATTATTTCCTCCCGAAAAGTATTCAGGGATTGTATTCATAAGAATTCGTCCGCCACTTATTAAGACGGTATTTTCATCCTTGCTGAATCTATTTAGATCAGTAAAGCCATCAGAATTTGAGGGTAAGTTATTTACAGTTACCTCATTTGGATTTAGAGAATATCCACGTAAGCGTACAAGGTAAGGATGATTTCCAGTCGTATTAATCGCCCTGTTGCTTTCTGTTTTTAATTCATAAATTGTTTTATTGCCCATGTCGAGCAATGCTTTAACTTTGTTGGAAACAAGCTTTCCAGTTTTCTCGTCGAGAGAGCTAACATAATCTCCTTCCTTAATATCCTTGATTTTCTTTTTGCTTCCATCTGCTAAGGTTATCAAGCTATCTTCCGCAACGCACAAGCCATCTCCGCTTGCCCTTCCGATTTCCTTTTGATATGGGGCAGATTCTTTCCATGCAAGGCTTGTCCACGATGTAGTTCCACCAGCGTCGAATATCTGGCTCTGGAACACGCCGCTCATGTTGGGGTATTGGCTGCTTCCATTAATCGTCAATGTTAAATTTCCAGCATTTTGCGATGAAGAAACATTAGAGAGAGTTCCAAGATTAAAATCTGATTGGGAAGTGTCTGTAAAGTTTTTGCTGGCACTCAAATTAACAGCTTTTACAAGCGCAGGGCTTGAGAAATCGCTGTTGTCGTCTATTACCAGCTCGTAATAGACTGTGTCATTATCTGCGTCTGTGCTTGCCGCCCATCCTAATGAAGGAGAGGTATTATTTATCACGGAGGCGTTTGCAGGGCTTGATAATAAGGGAATTGTCGGCTCCCTGTTTTTGATTATTATTGAATAATTCAGCTGTGTTATGGTAACTTCCTGCAGGAAAGGAGTTACAGTTATGTCGTTTGTCGTCAGATAAGCGCGATATTGGATGAACCTTAATTTATCCTGGGTTATTGTGTCATTGTTGCTGTAATATTGGTTGAAAGCTTTAAGCTCGTCAATGTAGGCTGTAAAGTCTGAGGTGTTGGTAAACATGAATCTTATCTTGGTTACATTAGTCCTGTTTGCATTGCTTACATCCCATATTTTTTGCTCCCATTTGTCCTGCTCGTTAATTGTTACATTATAGATTGATTGCGCTGTTTCTATTTCAGAGCTTGCAAATATGGCAGTCCTTGTCGTAGGAGCGCTGCTCCAGTTCAATTGCCCGCTGAAGTCTCCATCCAAGAAGTAAGAGTTTGTCGCGCTTATTTCATCATATTGCGAAACTGCGTCAGCACTTGAATCAAGGTAAAATGTTACTAAATATGCCTTGCTTTTATTGAAGCTGTATTCAAGCCAGTCTGAAAATGCAGCCTGCCCTGAATTAATTGTAATTGAACTGTTGCCATTGAAGTAAAGCTGTTTCCACGTCGCTGCATCTGTTAT
This sequence comes from uncultured Methanosarcinales archaeon, assembly GCA_964459665.1. Taxonomy (GTDB): domain Archaea; phylum Nanobdellota; class Nanobdellia; order Woesearchaeales; family GW2011-AR4. The sequence goes on along the minus strand of CAYWNO010000009.1, from coordinate 744 downwards.
GTTATTTTGAACACCCTGCTCGCCGATGCTCAAGTTGTAGTAAGTCGAGGCTGACGAGCCATGCGCCTGCATTTTAATTCTTACAAACTTTCCGTTATAGTTTATATTCCCTCCTTCTATGATATTTCTAAACGTTCTTGAAGCGCCTGTTGTCAATGAAGATGGAACTGCTCCTGTTTGCGCAGTCGCACTCCAGCTAAGCCAATCATCATTCCCCTTGGCAAAGCCAGACTGCATATAGCTGCCCGTCAAATTGCTTCTAATCCAGAATGAAATGCTACCGCTGTTGGAAATATCAGCCCCGCTTATATTCCTGTAAATATTCTCGAATCTTGCATTGCTGACATTTATTCTATTGGAGAAATTCCTTTTTGATATTGCATTGCCTGTTGAGAGGGCTATCTTCGTGGCATTCGTCACATTCCACAATGCATCAAAGTTATCAAGCAACGTATCCTGCCCGCCCCACCACGACCATGAGTCATTATTGGAAAGATTGGAAGAGACTCTTGTCTGCAAGGTTATGTTTGGGGGTGATGAATTACCAAGATAACTTACATTCACTTCTTCCAAAATCGGAGTGTAATTAACATCTGTCGTGTTAAATTCTGCCCTGTATTGGAAATATCTGTTGTTTGGCGTGATTGAAGCATTTAATGCAAATGAAGTGCCGCTTGCATTATTAAAACTGCCATTAAAGACTTCGCCATTGCAGGCAGAATCATCACAGCTTCTAACGCTTAA
>CAYWNO010000008.1:0-22960 GCA_964459665.1 uncultured Methanosarcinales archaeon | reverse complement strand
TAATGAGCTGCACAAGCAAATGCCAGCTCGACACTGCAGGCTGCGCTAAAGGCGATAACTGCGGAAACGAAATAATAGATTCAGGCGAGCAGTGCGACGGCGCAAACCTCGACGGCGTCGATCCAAGCTGCGCCAAATACAGCTCATCTTTCCAGAACGGCACCTTGAAATGCGACGGCAACTGCCAGATATCAACCGAAGGCTGCGTAAATAAGCCGGATTGCGGCAACGGCGTCATCAATTCCGGCGAATCCTGCGACGGCACAAACCTCGACGGACTGGACGGACTATGCGCATCATACTCCTCCAATTTTACAAGCGGCAAATTAAAATGCACAGGCTGCCAGATCGATACATCTTCCTGCAAGGGAGTGCCTCCGGGAATCTGCGGCGATAGCACCATAGACGTCGGAGAGCAATGCGACGGCGCAACCTTCGGCGCAATCAACAAATGCACCGACTACAAGGAATTCTTGGGCGGAACATTAAAATGCAATGCCGCCACATGCAAGCTCGACACTTCTTTATGCATAGAAAAAGGATGCGGCAACAGCTTTATAGAAACGGGCGAAGAATGCGACGGCGCAACCTTCGGCGCAGTAAAGAAATGCAGCGACATAAGCATATATGAGGGCGGCGCTTTAAGCTGCACAAGGAACTGCAGCCTTGACGTATCCGGCTGCGTTAAGGCAAATCCTAGAATATGCGGCGATGGCGATATCGATACAGGGGAGCTTTGCGATGATAACGGCCCGGTTTTCGGCTCAATAAAGTTATGCACCAATTTCAACAATTTCATAGGCGGCATTCTTGGGTGCAATCTTTGCCAGATAGACACGACAAGATGCATAAAACAGCCTTTCTGCGGCGATAAAATCATACAAAAAGGAGAGCACTGCGACACAACATTGTTCGGCGCCGCAAAAATATGCGCCGACCTCGGCTTTGCTTCGGGAACCTTATCATGTGCTTCAAATTGCTTTATGGACACGACAAAATGCGTGCCGAAGCAAAAATGTGGCAACGGAATAGTTGACCCGGGAGAGGACTGCGACGGAACCAATATTGGAAACCTGACGGGGCAATGCACCCAATATTCTGCACTGTTTACAGGAGGCACGCTAAAATGCGGTGCAAACTGCAAGCTCAATACGGCCCAATGTTCCGGAATACGCGGAATATGCGGTGATGGAAACATAAACTTAGGCGAAGCCTGCGACGGAATTTTGCTTGGCTCAATAAGCCAATGCACTTATTACAGAGAATTCTCCAGCGGAAGCATAACCTGCAGCAATTGCCAGCTTAACACAAGCTCCTGCGTGCCAAAATTCCAATGCGGCAACGGCTTAATAGACGTCGGAGAAGAATGCGACGGGGCGAATCTTGGCATATTAAGCACATCCTGCGCCAGCTACACTACCTTGTTTTCGGGAGGCTCATTGAAATGCGGCGATGACTGCAATCTTGATACATTCGGCTGCGAGGAAGCCCAAAAATGCGGCAACGGGCTTATTGACCAGGATGAAACCTGCGACGGCAATAATTTCGGCAATATAACTGACCTTAGCTGCATCAGGTACAGCAGCAGCTTTGCCAGCGGAAACCTTACCTGCCGCTCATGCCAGATAAGCACGCGCAGCTGCAATACCAATTCCACGGTAATCCCGATAACCTGCATGGACAGGGGAGACTGCAGGCTTTCCGAGCAATGCTCTGACAACTCAGACTGTGAAAGCAGGTTCTGCCTGAACAATAAATGCTCGGCGCCAAGCTGCGCAGACTTAAAGAAGAACCAAAACGAGTCAGACATAGACTGCGGCGGCTCATGCCTAAAATGCCAAGAGGGTAAGCTGTGCAGGTCGGATACCGACTGCCAAAGCGGCTCTTGCGATTTCGGAACCTGCAAGCAAAAGGCAGCGCCGTCAAATGCCTGCCATGACGGAAAGCTTAGTCCTGTCGAGTCAGACATAGACTGCGGCGGCTCATGCACTGCAAAATGCCCCGAAGGAAAGCATTGCGATTCTGACTCGGACTGCATGGATGATTTTGAATGCGCTTCTTTATCCTGCAAACCCAAATCCAAAGCTTCTGGCGGCGCATGCACAGTTGATGAGATTGCCGATACGGACTGCGATGGGATGCCTGACACATGGGAAATAGGACACTTGTTAGACCCGAATAATGCAAGCGATGCGGGCTTAGATGCAGACGGCGATGAGCTTACAAACATTGAGGAATACCAGACTTACAAAGTATACGGCAAGAGCACAGACCCAAATAAGGCGGATACGGACGGAGACAGCTTTTCCGACAAGGTGGAAATAGACAAGCACACGAATCCTCTTGACCCTCTTGATTTCCCGAAATCGAGCATGAAAAAAGTATTTTTATTCATTTTAGGAATAGCTGTATTGGTATCCGGCTTTGGCTATCTCGCTTATAGCGCCATACAAAAAAGGAAAAGAGAGCAAATCGAGTTGCCGAGGAAGAGGGAAGCTCCAAGGGCTATCCTTGCGCAGCCGCAATTAAGTGTTCAGTCAAAGCAAAGAGAAGAAGAAATAAAAAGAATGCAAGAATCAATCAAAATCAAGGAAGAGCAGAGGAAGAAAGAAAGAGAAAGACTTTTCGGCGCATTCGGAAAATCAGAAGATAAGCTTGCAGAACCAAAGGAAAAGCTAAAAGCCGAGGCAGAAAAGGCAAAGGAAGACAAAAAAGAAAAGACTGCAGAAAAGCCCGTGCAGGAAGAGGTTAAGGAAGCCGGCAAGCAGGCAAAAAAGCCAATCAAAGCAAAAGCAACAAGAATCAGAAAGCCCAAAGAAGACGTTTTTGTAAAGCTTAAATCTATGGCGAAAGAATCAAAAAAGAAAAGAAGTAAGCTAAAAAAAATTTCACACAAAGCGTGAAATTTTTTTGCAAAATCCGCAAATGATAAACTCATGAGAGAGCAAAAGAAAGCCCAGATTTACGGCCAGGTCTTCATTTATGTTTTGACTTTGATACTCATATCGTTCATTCTGGCTTACGGCTATAAATCAATTCAAAACCTCAAGTCGAGGGCGGAGCAGCTCTCATGCCTCAAGTTCGAGAAAGACCTGCAGAATTCAATAGAATCAATATTAAGCGATTTCGGCACGGTCAAAAGAAAAGGCATGCAGCTTTGCTCAAGTTACGGGCAAATCTGCTTTGTAGAAAGCATCCGACCGTTTAACAGGAGAGTTCCAACAAGCAACGTGCTCCCTGTTGATCCTATCATAATGGACAGCATACAGTCAAATACGGGAAAAAACGCATTCCTGCTCGCAGGCACGGCAAAGGAATCATTTTATGCAGGCAACATCTCCATGGATTTTGACGTGCTTTGCATAGATTCCTCAAAAAGCTTAAGGCTGGAAGGAAAAGGCAATTATGTTGCCTTAAGCCAGTGGAGCTAAATCACAAAATGCTCTCCATAAAAACAAAAAAACACATTAACGCTGTTATTGAAGCGCCGCCCTCAAAGAGCTACACCAACAGGGCTTTGATAGTTGCGGCTTTAGCTAACGGCAAATCCATTATAAAAAATCCATTATTCAGCGACGATACTAAATACATGGCTGCCGCATTGGAAAAGTTCGGAGTCAGGATAGGGAGAAAATCCAATGCCCTTATAGTGCACGGCACAAGCGGAAAATTATCAACTCCCAAAGAAGCTGTTTTTGCGGGCAATGCCGGAACTACAATGCGCTTCATAACTTCTTTGGCGGCGCTTTGCGCAGGTGAAACTCTTATAACCGGGGATAAGAGGATGCAGCAAAGGCCCATCGGCGATTTGCTGGACGCTCTGCGGCAATTGGGCGTAAAAAGCAGGAGCAGGAGCGGCTTTCCGCCTGTAAAGATTTACGGAGGCTCATTTATCGGAGGCTTTGCAAGAATAAAAGGCTCAACAAGCAGCCAATACTTATCATCAATAATGATGTGCGCCCCCTACGCCAAAAAAGATGTAAAGATAGGAATAATAGGGGAGCTTGCATCAAAGCCTTATGCCGACATCACGCTGGATGTTATGAAAAATTTCGGAGTTATTGCCAAAAATACGGACTATAAAAAATTTGAAATGCCTCACGGAGCTGCGTATATGCCAAGAGCTTACAAAGTCGAAGGGGATGCCTCGAACGCAAGCTATTTTCTTGCTGCCGCGGCAATAACAAATGGCAGGGTAAAGGTAAAAAACCTAAATCCGGATTCAAAGCAGGGAGATATAAATTTCGCAGGCATCCTTGAAAAAATGGGATGCTCGGTAAAAAAAGGAAAGGATTTTATTGAAGTGATCGGAGGCGCTCTTAAAAGCATAGACGTTGACATGAACCAAATGCCGGATATTGTTCCTACACTTGCGGTTACAAGCATGTTCGCAGATTCTACAACCACTATAAGAAATGTCCCTAACCTAAGAGTCAAGGAAACCGACAGGATAAGCGCCTTGGTAAAGGAGCTTAGAAAGATTGGCGCAAATGCCAAGGAAATGAAGGATGGATTAAAAATAAGGAGAAGAAGGCTGCAGAAAGCCATCATAGAAACTTACGATGACCACAGGATGGCGATGAGCTTTGCAGTGGCGGGGCTTGCAATCAGCGGAATTAGAATTAAAAATCCAAGCTGCGTCAACAAGTCATTTCCCCAATTCTGGAAGAAGCTTGAAGAGTTATATTGATGGTGTTGAAAAAATCAATTTTTTCGCAAAATTGATTTTTTCTTTAATAGTAAGTTATTTATAGAGAACTTTGAATAACCCTCTGAAAATAACAATTTATTATTTGCGCATCGTCGAGACTGAAAATCAAAACAATTCAAAAAATGGGGTTATTCAAAGTCCTCTATACAATAAGTCGAAAAATTCACTTAAAAGCGAATTTTTCAAAGTTCAAAGTCAAGATGAACATCGCCTTAATAGGATTCAGGGGCACCGGGAAAACAACCATAGCAAAATTATTGGCCAAAAAGATGGATAAAAAGCTCATCTCTACAGATAAAGAGATGGAAAAGAAAACAAAATCGAGCATAGCAAAGTTCGTCAAAAAAAACAGCTGGGAAAAATTCAGGGATGTGGAGGCGCAGATTATAGAAAACATAAGCGGTTTTGATGAATGCATATTCGACACGGGCGGCGGCATAATACTTCGCAATGAAAACATAACCAACCTTAAAAAGAACTCATTGATAATACTCCTCACGGCTGATATAAAAACAATAACCAATCGCATAAAATCCGGCACTAAAAGGCCTTCGCTTACAGGAAAAGAGCACCTTGCCGAAATAGCGCAGGTCATGCAGGAGCGCGAATCAAGATACAAGAATGCTGCTGATTACGAAATAGACACGTCAAGATTATCGCCGCAAGAAGCATGCGACCTCATAATACACTATGTCCAGATGGAATTGAAATGAAACACAAAAAAATTTCACCCAAAAGGTAAAATTTTTTGCCCAAAAATGTCAAACACATTCGGAACATTATTCAGGATAACTACGTGGGGAGAGAGCCACGGGAAGGCAATAGGCGTAGTTTTAGATGGCTGTCCCGCGGGTCTTGAAATAGGCGAAGAAACCATACAGGCGGAGCTTGACAAAAGGGCCCCTGGCAAAAGTGAAATAGTTACGCAAAGAAAAGAAGCAGACAAGATTGAAATACTTTCTGGGATATTCGAGGGCAAGACAACAGGAACCCCGATTTCCATGATGATTCACAATAAAGACGCAGACTCTTCAAAATACGAAAAAATAAGGGATATTTTCAGGCCCGGGCATGCCGACTTTACTTACCAAGCCAAATACGGCTTTCGGGATTACAGGGGCGGCGGAAGAAGCTCTGCGAGGGAAACTGCAGCAAGGGTTGCGGCAGGAGCAATTGCAAAAAAGCTCCTTGAAATTTACGGAATAAGGATAATCGCCTATGTTCGTGAAATTGCAGGAATTCGGGCCAAAAAGATTGATTATGCCACGATAAAAAAAAACAATGTAATGTGCCCGGACAGGAGCGCTGCAAGGAAAATGGAGATGGCAATACTAAAAGCCAAAAGCGAAGGCGATTCTGTCGGGGGAATCTGCGAGATAGTAGCCTTGAATGTTCCAGCGGGCCTTGGAAAGCCCATATACGGCAAGCTCGAGGCTGATCTTGGCTCTGCAATACTCGGCATCAATGCAGTCAAGGGGATAGAGTTCGGCGAGGGCTTTGGATTTTCAAGAATGAAAGGAAGCGAATCTAATGACGAGTTCATAGTCAATGGCGCAAAGATTGCAACCAAGAGCAACCATCATGGGGGAATATTGGGCGGAATATCAACGGGAATGCCGATAGTCATAAGGGCAGTCGTAAAGCCTGCGTCTAGCATACTAAAGCAGCAGAAGACAGTCAACTACAAGACTATGAGGCAGGAAACAATATCGGTTGAAGGCAGGCACGATCCCGCAACCATTGTAAGATTCCCGCCCATTGCCGAGGCGATGGCAGCAATCGTATTGGCCGACCACATGATAATGTCGGGAAAAATAAATCCCGATAAATTTGAAAAATTTTACCCCACCGCTTGCGGTGATTGGGTCGAATCCCGCCTGCTTTAACAACATTCAATCACATCAAAATACCCCGCCCCTTGGGGCGATTGGGTATTTTATTAGGAAAAAATTGATTGCAAAAACAAATTTTTTGAAAAATCTTAAATCCAAATGCTTGCAGCAGTCATAAAAGCAGAAAATGCAAAAGACGCGCTTAATGTCATTAAAAAAGCCGAAGGCTCAGATTTGGCAGAGTTAAGATTTGACTATGCCAAAAATTTGGATTTTGAATCCAAATTTTTGTATGATTTTATTTCTGCGGCAAAAAGCCGAAATAAGCCAATAATCATCACCAATAGAACAAAGGAAGAAGGCGGGGCTTTTTGCGGCAGCGAAGATGAAAGGATGGCCATATTGAAAAAAGCCATAGAGCTTGGCGCGGATTACATAGATATAGAATGCTCTGCCGATAAAAGCTCCATAAAAAATTTAATATCGTCTAAAAAAAACACGAAGGTCATTGTTTCATACCATAATTTTAACGAAACGCCCAATAACCTAAAAGGCGTATACTCGGATATAAAGAAACTAAACCCGGATATGATAAAGATTGCAACAAGTGCAAATTCTGTTGCCGACAATTTTGGGGTTTTTGAGCTGATAAAATTCGCAAACAGGGAAAAAAGAAAAATAATTGCCTTTTGCATGGGCTCTTACGGGCAGTTTAGCAGGATACTAAGCATTATTCTCGGCTCACAGGTAACCTACGCATCAATTGAAAATGGGAAGGAGTCGGCGGCAGGCCAGTTTACAATAGGCGAAATGAATGGTGTTTACAGAATAAGCAAACTAAATAAAAATACAAAAATTGCTGGGCTGATTGGAAACCCGGTTGAGCATTCATGGAGCCATGTAATCCACAATGCCGCATTCGGCAAAACCGGCATTAATGCGGCATACATGAAATTCAGGGTTGATAATCTTGAAGAATTTATCCGCTATTTCAGAAAGCTTAATATTCTTGGATTTAGCGTTACCATTCCGCATAAAGTCGAAGTTATTAAATGCCTCGACGGGATTGACGAAAAAGCAAAAGCAATCGGGGCGGTGAACACAATAGCTGTAAAAAACAAAAAACTTTTCGGGTATAACACGGACTGCTATGGCGCAGTCGAGGCATTGAAAGCAAAAACACGCTTAAAGGGCAAAGATGCAGTCATTCTCGGCGCAGGCGGCTCTGCAAGGGCGCTCGCCTATGGGCTGGTTGAAAACGGCGCAAACGTGACCATATTGAACAGGACACTTAAGAATGCAAAAACAATCGCGGATGATTTTGGATGCGGCTATGGGACGTTGGAGGATTTAAGCAGGATTGATTACGACATTTTAATAAACACAACCCCTGTAGGAATGCACCCTTATGTTAACCATTCGCCGATTCCTTCAAGCCTTGTCAGGAAAAACACCATAGTCTTTGATATAGTATTCAACCCGCTCAAGACAAAGTTGATCAGGGAAGCCGAAAGAAAAGGATGCGTTGCAATTTCGGGATTTGAAATGCTAATCCGCGGCGCTGCATTGCAGTTTAAATTATGGACGGGAAAAGATGCCCCGGAAAAGCTGATGAGAAAGAAGGTTTTGGATTACGTTAAAAATTAAATGGGAAAAGTTAATAAATAATAGCCACGATTGAAAATTTATGGCAGTTTTTGATTTCTGGAAAAGACGCAGATTGAATAATTCAATATTTAGATTAAAAGAAGATTTTAATGAAGAGATAAGAGATTTTGCGCATTTTAAGGAATTACAATTTAAAAAAATAGACATCATTAAAAAAATTAGAAAAATTTGGAATGAACGCTGGAAAGAAGCAGAAGGGCTTACAAGGGAAAATATTCCTTTTTTGATAAGAAAACAGATAATGTTTGTAGAATTGAATGAAAAATATATTGAAGACGAAGATTTTATACTGCAGCATTTAATAAAAACTTATGGACAAGAAAATGGCATTTTTAAGAATGATGGCAGGACTTTGAAAATAAAAGAGGCAATCGTGGAAAATTCAGCAATTTTAAAGAATAAGTGTATCTTACCATTGAAAGAAAACCTCACAAACCAATTGCAATTTCTTAATAAAAATGATGTATGGATAACAATAAACCAAAACCAGCAATTTTTGGATATTCTAAACAGCGAGCTCGAATTAAGCAAAAGAATAGACGGGGTAATCATTGATATTATAAATAAGGTTAAATCAGGCGGCGGATTTAGTTCAAGCCAAAAAACCATCTCCAGACGCGGTTTTTTTGGATACGCTGGAGCAGGGATCATATCAACTTTTCTTCTTTCGGGTTGTACATCAAAATTAGTAGAGCTATCAGAAATGGATATAATGGGAAAATCTTCTGGAAAAGAAGATATAAAAATTAATATTCGGATTTTCTATGGAGTGCATGGCACGGCAGAAGATGCTCTTAATTTTAGAGAGTGGCTTCAGAAAGCCGATATTTATATTCCAGAAAAGTTTGGATGGGATAAAGATACCCTTGATGCTTATCGTCATATATCTTCTGGAGACGAGACACCAGAAGAATTTACAACAAATGAAAAAGGTTTTGTTATGCAACAGCTTAAAATGATGTATAAATCCAGAAAGTATATACTATTCATAGATGTTCCCAAAGGGCACTTGATTTATAAACTTTCTAAAAATTTAAAACGCCCAACTATTGATTATAATCGTGCATTTGAGAATTTATTATCATTACACAATGAATATTTTAAGGAAGATGCATTTTTTATAAAAGAGCGTGAAAATTTTATGCTCCACCAATTGCAGTCTTTTATCCAAAAACTTAAAGATTCTATAAAGAAAAATCCTAAATCGTTTCCGAATATAAAAAATAAACACAAAATAAACATTCTTATTACACTTGGCGCAATACACACTCAATTTTCACACTATGTTTATCAGGAATTTCCTGAAGGAACATCACGCAAATTTCAAACAATGCCATTGATAATGCCCTTAGGTGCTGAGATCACAAGACGGAACATTTTTCGGAAAAATATTCCTGATGGACTTCTTGCCGCAGATTTATTTGAGACTATGGTATTTCCAATTTTATTTGATGAACTTTTAAAGATTTCAAGCGATAGGCAAAAATTATTTATTTTTTTAAGAAATGTTGCGGCAAACTTCAGCTTTGAAGAAATAAAAAATATATACGAAACAATCCAAAAACAGGGTTTAGATAAAAAAAAAGAAATTCTAACCAGCGCGCTTTCCCAAAAAGGCATAAAGCTGCCGCAAACGCCTGAGGAATTTACAAATATGTTGCCCAGATACGCAAGATGAAAAACAAAAAAGCATTCGAGATACAGTTCAACTGGATTTTTGTTTTGGTTGCCGGAGCCGCAATTCTGGCATTCTTTACGGTTATTCTCGTCAAGCATAGGGCTTCTTTAGAATCATCGTCGAGGGCAACAGTGATAAAAAGCATAGAGTCAATAATAACGGGGGCCAGCATAAGCAAGGACACTACCAACACAATTGACATTCCAAGCTTAGACATAGAGGTAAGCTGCAACAAGTTTTCACTCGGCGGCGCATCGAAACAATACCAAAACCTTATCTTGTTTGCCCCAAACTTGATTAAGGGAAAAAAGCTATTAACCCAGACAATGGCCCTTAGCGCGCCTTACAAGTCAACGAACCTTCTTTACATAACTAGCCCGGACGTTAGGTACATAATCATAGGCGACACGCCCCTTGCGAGGGAAATAAACAAATCAATGCCCCCTAGCCTAAAAAAAGAGTTTTACGGCGCGGCTCCGGCAGCATTCCAGAACAAGAACAATTACAACGCAAGGTTCATAATTTTTGACGGCACGGACTTGTCGTCTATAGACTTATCAAATTTCGCCAAGATGCAAAACTCCGATGTTACTGCCCTGAAAGTGAGCGGCAATTCCGAAACAGGAACTATTGAGTTTTATGAAAAAGGCGCAGCCTCGTTTGGCGCATCGAAAGGCGCTTCAACCTACATAAGAAAAGCCTCGCTGCTCGGCGCAGTCTATTCAGACAATCCGGAGTCATACGAATGCAGCATGAAAAATGCCCTTAAAAGGCTTAAATTAGTAAACGAGGTGTACATCGACAGGACTGTTAAATTAAAAAATGAAGCATCATTCAGGGGCCAAACTGAATGCGCAGATCTATACGGCAATGCATTAGTGCAGCTTAGCGCCATAGATTCGGCATCCTCTAAATTCACCGCCGCAAAAACAGGCGCCTTGGCGCTCGCCGCAAAGTCATTGGCAAGCACGAATAAAGATGTGCAGTTTAATTCATGCCCCCTGATTTATTGAGAAAAAAGCCAAAAATGATATACACCTTATGAAAGAGCCAAAGAGATCCCAAATACAGATTGGAGAGACGGTTGCAGTGCTTTTTGTATTCTTCGTATTGATAGTCATTGCGTTCTTATTCTATGCAAGGGTAATGAAGAGCAACGCCAATGCCGAAGTAGACGAATACTCGCAGCTTGCGTCGATCTCAATATCGCAAAGAGTCATGTTCCTGCCTGAAATACAATGCAACCAAGACAATGTCGAGGAAATAAGCAACTGCGTCGATCGGCTAAAGCTCGAGGCGGCGCAGGACACAATGAAGAAAAATCCGCTTTACTATTACGATTTTTTCCAATTCAGCGAGATAAACGTGTCACAAGTATATCCCAAGGGGCCTACGTATACCCTCTACTCGAAGAAAATGGAAAAATTCAGGGACAAGTTTGTAACAAACGTTCCCGTATCATTGTACGATTCATCTGCGAGAACCTACTCTTTCGGAGTCTTGACAATAGAGACATACTTGAAATAAAAAATTCAATCGCTAAAGCGATTGAATTTTTTATCGGATATAAAATAATCATAAAAAAAAAGTTTCACGCTTTGCGTGAAACTTTTTTACAAAATCCGCTAAAAGAATAAGCCTTATGAAAGAACAAAAAAGAGCCCAGATGGAGATACTTGGATTGGCAATTGTTGTGGTTTTAGTCATCATGGCCACACTGTTTGTAGTGAAGTTTGTTAGCATGAAATCTCCCGTGAACTACAGGAAAGGATTTGTTAGCTCGGAAATAGCATCGAACATTATTAACACCTTTCTTAAGACTGCCTCAGAGGGCTGCTCGCAGCTTACGATGACAGAGCTTTTGCAGGACTGCGCCCAGGGGCAGGCGATTAGATGCGATGACGGCGAATATTCATGCAGCTTCGTAAACTCTACTGCAATACAAATATTCGGCGATACGCTTGACAAGTGGAGCATGAAATACGAATTTTTGGCCTACAAAAGCATAAATTCACCCTTAATCATGCTGGGAAATGCCTGCCTGAAAGAGAAGATATCCAAAGAATTCCCAATTCCCATAAGCTCGGATAAGATGTATGTAAAGATGGATGTATGCGGGTGAAAAATTCGCTTTTCAAGCGAATTTTTCAATTGTCTCTTTACTTATAACCCTCTGTTCTTTTGTTGCGCTTAATTTTAATCCTTTGGATTTAGCAATCTCATATATGTCATATATACTTAAATTTAGGATTTCTGCAGCCTTGCCTGCACTTAGTCTGCCCCTGCTAACCAAACCTATTGCATAATCTTCAAGCCCCTTGTATAGGATCTGTTTTAGGACTATTGCTTTGTTTGTATGCTCTTCTTTGCTTTTTAAATCTATGAGTGGCATTATCTCATCTTTTAGTTTCATAGGGTATACTACTGTCATCTTGAATCCTCCGTTATATCTTGTTTAACCTCATTATAAACCTCTTCTTTTATAAATTCTTTTATTTTATCTAAATAGCTTAATGAAGTTTTCCTGTCCAATTTATTTTCCGTTTTCATTAAAAATATAATATCGGCAGGCACTGCAAACCGTATACCATCCTCATTCATGTGTTTTATGAACGCCGAGTCATCAGTCACAACAATGCTATTTTTTTCTTGAAAATAAAGGCGGAGAACAGATATTTCTCCTTTGCCTAAATTTTCCTTTATTTGTTTGCTTATTTTTAAATCTATAACCTTTAGTAAACCTTTATTTATAAAATCTTCAATTTTCAGCGCATCTTCATGCAGCCTTTTTTTACCCTCATTGACAGATTCATTTTTGACCTCGTTGGTTATACTGCAACTGTAATTACGGCAAATATCTTCCAAAACTCCTGCTTTTGCCAATTTAATCAAAGCATCGGAGTCAAATGCAAATTTATACATAATTATACTTATTTAAACTTTTTTATATTTAAACTTTTCTATATCTTCCCCTAATATTCCAAATATTTATATATAACCTGTTTCATAACCAAGTTTATCTCTAAAAGAGGCGACTTAAATGAATAAAAAAGCACAGGGAATTTCTATCAACACAATCATCATAGCAGCAATTGCACTCGCCGTGCTTGTAGTTTTGTTTGCGATATTTACGGGAAGATTGGGGCTGTTTAGTAAAGGAGTGGAGCAAACAACTACTTGTAAACAAGCTTGTAGTGCTACAGGATACAGTCCTGATAACTCAGGCCCCATACCTGAAGGCAGTGGTGAGTGTTCAGGTCTTAAATTACCTGGAGCTTATGAGTTGCAAAGTGGTAATAAGCTACAGTGCTGTTGCAGACAATAATCTTACTATAACCAAAATTGTTTTTCTTCAAAAAATCAATTTTGCAATCCAAAACTTTTATATATCTGCTTCTTTAAAGATTTGGAATGCACAGCAATAATAAAAAATCCCAAGGCATGCCGGTAAATGTCATCATCATAGCTACTTTGTCCTTGATTGTTCTTGTTGTTTTAGTTGCCATATTCAGCGGAAGGGCTAGGATATTCTCGCAAAGCCTGGAGAGCTGTGCTGTAAAACAAGGTGGTTGCAAGCCATCGCCATGCCCTGATGGTTACGCATCTGTATCAAATACGGAATGTGAAAAAGATAAAGCAAATCCTATATGCTGCGTGAAAGTTTTTGACACGCAAGAGGCTAAACCTACAAAAGATGATTTGACTAAAAATATCATAACATAACCAATCCAAAAATGAAAACTTTTTTTAATAAATCACAAATAAAAAATCTTGCCATCTGGATACTTGGCATTGTGCTTGGCTTTCTTCTTGCGTATGGTGTATGGAGGGGTTTAAGTGTCCTTAGGCCGAAATAAAAAGGGCATAGAGCTTGAAACTTTAATTGACATAATACTTGTAGTCGTAGCAACTGGGCTTCTGATTGGCGTTTTTGTTTATTTCTCAAATAAGGCTGATGAAAAAACATCAGAAACCCTTTGCAGAACTTTTAACGCCATAAGGTTTCGGACCCAGATAGGAACTCCTGTCGGAAACATAAATCTTGCGCCGAGGGCTTGCAAGACAATAGACAAGAAAGATTTGCCAGGCAAGGATTATCAAGATTACGGAAACCTTCCAAATCAAGGCTCAAAAGCCGAATTGAGGGATATGGTTGCAAAATGCTGGTGGATGTGGCTTGAGGGAAACAAGCTTAACATGTTCGACCAGTCCACTTTGGCGCTGCTGAGCCAGAATAAATGCTTTGTCTGCTATACATTTTCCGTAAGCAAGGACGCTGAATTTGAGTTTGATGAGTTTGCAGCATCATTAAATGAGCCTTATTACGCATTTGACAGCTCGGACAGGTGTGCTCCACTCGGGCAAGGCGGAAAGTGCATGGCTTCATGCGAAAGCGAGCTTCCAGTAGAGGCGGTTTCCAGCAGGTGCAAGCCCGGCCAAAAATGCTGCATAGCAAAAGATGTAAAAGACGAATGCATAAATAAGGGCGGCTCATGCATCTCCAAGAGCGGCTATTTGCCTTACGGAAAATGGTCTTGCAGGGGCGGCACAAAATGCTATGTGGAAGAAAAGAATGTTGCTTCTTATCTTGACTATGTTCAGGGCTCTAAAGGCGCTGGAGGCGGAGTTGGGTTTATGGCATCGCAAACAGGATTGAAAGATTTTAAAAGCGGGAAAAAATACGGCATTGCTTTAATAAGTCCCGGCAAGAGCGCCAGTTGGGATACTCTCGGCTTGGGCACAACTACTGCACTGCTTGGAGTAGCCACGGCAGCTTCCACAAAAATTCCTTTGGTAGGGATTCCATTGGTTGTCCCTGTATTAGGGGGCGCCACAATCTATACATACAGCCTAACATCAGATTCCGGAATCCCGAAAATTAATTACGTTTACTTATCCGAATATGAAAAGATAAAAGAGAATTGCGCTATAGAATCAGGAGTCGGTGAAAAATGATAGGCTCAAAAAAAGCAGAAATAATGGAAAGCACGCTGATTCGGTTTTTCCTTATTCTGCTTTTTATTGCAGTAATGATTGGGGTAGTGTACTTGGTTTTTAAAGACGCAATATTTGCCATATTAAAATCTTTATTCAGGATTTTTTAAAAATGGTAGAACTAATTTCAAGCAAGATGGTCTTATGGACACTTCTTATTGTTTTCGTTTTAATATTCGTGTTCGGATTCTACAACTCAAAAACAGGCTTCATATCAAAATTTATGGGCATTGCCTTGGGCGCCGAGAGACTTTTGCCGATAGAGCCGATAAAAGAATTAAGGCCGGAAGATTCCTTGCCACAGCCGCTCATGGATGCGCAAAAGGCATTTATGGACGATATATCCAAATACCCCGGACAAGAAAAATGCCTGCTCTCATTCAACCCAATATCCGGATTAGGTGATTTTACTATGACGCTGTCTAATTACGAAGGTAAAATAATATCGCGTATAGGAAAGCCAATTGCAGGCGGAGGCACAAGAAACCTAAATCCTGTAGAAGCCGATAGCCTGCAGGTTTGCGTCATAGATTCAGGGGCATTTTATGACTGTTATGTCGGCTCACAGCAATCAAGATGTGCGAAACTTTACAATACTCCAGTCTCTGTAGAAATAACCAAAGACAGCCTGACAATCAATGGAAAAGCTTATAGCTTGGCACAAAATTTATTATTCAAGCCGGAAAAAGATAAAGTTTGCCTCATCCCTTCAAGTAAATCCCTGTTTGGCTCCCTGTTAGGCTGCAGCAAAAATTCTGATACTATTGATGATAGATGCATGGAAAAAATTAAAAGCGCAATACCTGAATGCAAAAAAGAGCAAGATTGGGCAAAAATTCTGCAGGATTATGAAAAGAACAAGTGCAGCCTTGATAAATACACGTGCAGGGCTGAAAGTTTGCCTTGCCAATGCTTTTCAGTCGGCAGTAAAATTCGCAAAGAAGCACCCCGGGTATGCGATGATAGCCATCCCTATTGCTATGAAGGCTCAGAGGGGTGCAATGAAAACGGGCCGGACTTTGGAAATAAGCTTCAACTTTGCAAGGAAGCCTTAAATGAAAATTTTATACTGGCACCGGCATGCGAAGTCAGTGACTATACATGTCAGGTAAGAAATGCCCCATGCTCCTGCAATACCAAAGACTCCAAGTCTTCTGGACGGCTGCCCAAAGTATGCCTCGCTGAGCAATACTGCTATGACGGGCAGATAGGCTGCAGCCAGCAAGGCCCTGACATAACCTCGCATGCAGATTATTGCAAGGCAAGCAACCCCAAATTTAAATTAGACGAGATACCTCAATGCATTGTGGACAGCAAATGCAAATCAGCGAATGCCCCGTGCAAATGCTCATCAGCCGGAGGGAAATATCAAATCTGCCTTGAAAAAGGAAACAATTATTGCCATGAAAACAATGTTGGCTGCAATAAGGCAGAATGTTAAGCAAATTTGAAAAAAATCATTTTTTTAAAATTGATTTTTTTACTTATTAACCGATGAAAAACAAAAAATCTCTTGAGATAATAAGCGGGCCCGTTATTGTGCTTATCGCGCTCGCTTTTTTCCTTATTATATATCTGGCAATCATTACGGGGTTCTTTGGAAAAGGCGCATCAGGATTGAACGAGCGGTTTAACTCGGCAGGCGATGCCGACAACGACGGAGTTATAAATGTTGCCGACAAGTGCCCTTGCCCTCCCAAAACAGCCGGCGAAAAAAGATTGGATGACATGGAAAACTCCGGATGCCCTTATGGATACAAGATTGACAAATCGAAAAAAGAATATGAAGATAGATGGTGCTTTGAAAAGCCAGGCTCCATCCAAAAAATTGTTTAGCGGCATAAAGTCAAAGTCCAATCTGTCAAACAATCCCGCCGACAAAGGGGATGTTCCTTACGGGAAATGTCGGCTATAAACATAAGCTATCAAGGACTTTGAAGCTGCTAAACTTCGCGAAGCGAATTTTTGGATGGAGCCGAAAAGCCCCTAAAATCCTAAAAAAATGCTCAAGGGTAGGAAAGGAATTATGGTCTATGCATTGATGCTTATGATAATCACGGTAGTCCTACTTTTTAGTTTTTTCAAGCTCGGCGCAAGGGTTGCCGAGGCAATCGGATTTGGAACAAGCAAGTTAGAGCCTGAATTTGACAGGCTTGCCAAAGAATTAAACAGTCTCAACGCCAAATCGAGGCAGGAATTCATGTTCTTGGAGCCGAATACTGCAATCATAGGCTTTAGCAGGGATGCAGACAGCTTCAAGTGCATTTCATGCGGCTCTGAAAGCTACATAATTTCATACTTCAATAAGCCCAAAGTCAAGGAATGCGGCGATAGCAATGACAAAAAATCATGCATTTGCCTATGTAAAACGCAGTTGCAGGTTGCAAAATCAGGCGAGATGAAATGCGACGACATTGTTTGCAAGACGCTAAAAAAAGACCTGATTAATTCAGTCGAGCTTAAGGATTATATTTTAGAATTTGAGAAAAACACGCGGGATAATTATGATTTTTTAAAAAAAGCAAAATGGGAGGGTGGATTTCTTTACGAGAGAAAAGACTACTTCACAAACGGCCTGCCGTGGTACCAAGGCAATAAGTTCACGGTTTTTCTGCAGCAGGATAATATTGACGGCAATGATTATGTCGCGGTATGCCCTGATTCAGGGTGCATAGATAAATT
Organism: uncultured Methanosarcinales archaeon; assembly: GCA_964459665.1. Lineage (GTDB taxonomy): Archaea > Nanobdellota > Nanobdellia > Woesearchaeales > GW2011-AR4. Next base: position 5,394 of record CAYWNO010000008.1, on the reverse strand, counting down.
CAAGCCCGTAAGTCAGCCAAAAATTCCTCCGAACATATGCGAGGTAATGTATCAATGCATTGATTCGCAAAAAATCAAAAGAGTGCCTCCCGATGAGCAAGGAAACGTATATTGCGACTACGGCAATAACATAATCGCAACAAAATATATCACTCAAAAGAATTGTGAAGACGCAAAAAACTGCGTTGACAGCAAGCTCAATTTAATCGGTGAATGCAAAAAGCTTGATTTTTATGAGCTTTCATATAAATAAAAAATGAAAAAAAGAGGAGAAATACCTTACAAGGCGCTTTTTGAAATTATCCTGTCTGCCGTCATAGTCATAGCTTTTATAGGGGCGGGCAAATCCTACGGGAGCGAGGAGGCTTTCTACAAGCTCGCAGTCGCAAAGGACTTGGCTCTTACGATAGATTTAATTTATGCGCTTCCCGGCAGTATAGAATACACATACCCAAATGATGTTTCTGATTATGATTTGGAGATAACGCAAAATTCAATTAATGTTTACAGCCATAATCTCGGCAAGACTGATCCTACAAGGGCGTCTTATAGAATTGCGGGAATAAGCTCAGATTCTATAAGCGCAAACATAGAGGCAAAAAAATTTATCAGGATAGAAAAGGCGAATGGCAAGGTAAAAATAACTGGAGTTGCGCAATGAACTTTGGAAAAAAAGGATCTGAATCCCAGCTGTGGCCGATTCACACGGAGCCTTGGTGGCTTCTTTTTTGTTTTGTGCTCACGGTTGCGGCAATAGGCTTTGTTTTTACAGTTTCAAAAGCGGGAGCAGAGCAGTCAAAAATAAAAGAAAATCTTGAATCGTTCATCCTGATGCAGAGATTTTTTGAATCGCCGGCGTGTTTTGTTTATGAGAAAGGCGCAATTATGAATGCCCGATCAATTGACGCTGAAAAATTTACCGAAGAAAACCTGAATTCCTGCTACGAACCAAATGAAAATGCCGCCCCTGCATTCAGGATAACATTGATTTCAGACACTGCAAAAATCAGCAAAGTCATAAGCACAAGAAACTGGAACCAGAACAGGCAATCCGAGGAAAGCAAGTCCAAAGACGTTCCTGTCTATTCCGGTGGCAAAACAAGTAACGGGGCGATGATGATTGAAATACAAAACCTGCAATAGAAAGAAAGGGCTGATAGATGATGTCGTGCCATTCATCATCCTCTTATTCGTAGCGGCTGTTGCCATAGTCTTCTTAAAGTCAACTTCAGAGGCAAAAGATTCCCAATCCATAGATAAAATAAAACTAAAAAAAAATCTTTTGGAAGCCCATGATGTAATGTTGAATTACCTGGAAAAAATCGGCGAAAACGGCAATAACAGGGCAGACCTTATATCCCAATCCTATAATCGGGAGGATTATGCAGAATTAAAAAAAGATATGGGAGCTTATTTTAATTCCAAGCTGAAATTAGATTACCTGCCGGAATGGCGCATAGAGGCGGTTGGCCAAAATCAAAAAGAGCTATTCTCTCTGCAAAGCAAGTGGTACAGCCCGAAGATGGATGCCATCTATCAGGCAGATTCGTTTTTTATTCCCGTTAAAGGCACAAAGAGCCGTCTTATCACTTTGAACATTTTTTTAGGATCCTGATTAGAAGCATGCCAATAAAAAATAAAAAGGGGATGGTATTGGAGTATTTTCTTATCATAAGCTTATTTCTTGGAATAGGGTTCTGGGCCGCCGGCTATCTGGGCGAGCACAAGGCAATGAAGAATTATATCGGGCAATACCAATTTTCTATAATGAATTCAAAAAATAAGGCGCAATCCGTCCTTTTCTACATAGAGCAGTCCGCTAAATACTCCCTTCAAAAATCCGTCTACGATCTTGCAAAAGACGGCGGATTTTCAAACGAAATAAGCGACGAGGGAATAAGCGTTGAGACTAACGAATGCGGAAGATTTGACGGCGCAAACATCTGGTACGAGCTAAAGAAAGGCAAGGAAGGCAAAATAATCAGGGAATCCTGCTTCGATGAAAAATTGCTCATTGATAGTCTGAAAAACAAGTTTGACGAAAATCTTAACGAATACCTGAGCAATTATCCTTATGAAATACCTATTAGGAATTATGATTATAAAGTCAGTGACAGCCTCGAGATAACCGGCACTGCAAGAGAGCCATTGGTATTTGACATACTAAAGGACGAGGGAAAGCCTGCGGTAAAAATGCCAAAAGAGGTAAAAATTCAAATTGAGCCTAAAAATCCAGAGGAGAAAAAGCCTCCCGAAGAAAAGCCGGCAGAGCCAAAAGAAACCAAGCCTTCGGTCCAAACAAGGGACTTTCAGGATTTTACTGGCACAGATTTGTGCGCCAAAGGCACGAAGTGCTTGCTTACAAAAGAGGCATATTCCCTTCTTCTAAAGTCGCAGGATATAGCAAAACAAAAAAAGCTTGATTTGGAAGTTACGTCCGCTTATCGCTCCATGGACCGGCAAATTGAAATCTGGGAAGCCAATAAAGAAAAATACCACAATAATCCGGATTTGGAGGGAAAATTCATAGCAAATCCCTATAAATGCAGGGGCGTGTGCCCGCACGGAACAGGAGACGTGGTTGATATACATTTTAAGGGAAAGCCATTCAAAATGGACGCCAAAGACTCGGAATTATTGGAGTGGGTAATGGCGCAGGCAGGATGGGTAAGATATAAAAAAGAGACGTGGCACTTTGAATGCTGCGGAACAGACAGGTACAATAGGGCGCAGGAAATTGCAAGGCAGACAGGAAAGCCCGTCATCGCAATTACATAGAAATTTTTAATCCTCAAAGGATTAAAAATTTACATTTGGCAAAACAATCAGGAAAAATTTCAACTCTAAGTTGAAATTTTTCAATTTAAAGATGGAAACAAAAGACTTGGTTTTATTGATGCTAATGCCCATTCTATTGGTAGGAATTATTGCATATACAAATAATTTTGCGTCAATAACAGCCTTTGCCACGGCTTCGTCTTCGCAGGAAGAAAGCAATTTAATCGGCACTTATTCTATACTTCCGTCATTTAGGGCGAAGATTGATTATGACATGCAGGCAGAGTACAAGTCCATAAAGGACAATTTGAACGGGCTTTTGGAAAATTGCGAAAGCAGCCCGGACATAGCTAAATGCCTTAAAGATGTCTCCGGCAAGCTTGGATGGAACTGCCCGGAATCGAATAATAAGGCGCAAGATATTTTGAATGACTTTATGAACAAGCTTAACGATTGCATCAATCTCGAGGAAGACGGGGTTGTCTGCAGTTTTTCTCTCGATGAAAGGGAAATTAGCAAACGTCTGCCAAAATTCGACATAGTGCTTGTCAGCGAATATGGGAAGGTGCAAGTTGAGCTAATAAGCGGGAAGGATACTTTTGCCCAATACCTTGACGTTGAAAATCTGGCTTATGCAGCTTACAATGATCGGGCAGGCCCCGGCAGGCAAATGAGATCCGCAAGAATAATCCTGGAATACAGGAACAATAAGCCCTTTATAGAGGATTCCATAGGAGTCGGCGAAGAATCCGATACAGTCCCTTTAAGCAAGTCCTTGCTGTTTTACAAGAAAGGCGGCAATGCAGAGTTCATTGACAGAACCGAGGAAAATCTTTTCAGGTCGCAGTCGGAAATAAAAATAATTGAGCTGCCAAGGACAAAAGGAATAAAGTTCTGCGCAAAAAGCAAGGATCCAAAAAACAAGGATTTCGGCTACGAGTTTTCAGTCACATTTCCAGAGCCAGTTGTTCCGCCCCCGGTTAAGGCATTAAAGGCGCAAGACAAGGCAAAGGCGCAAAATTCGGTTGTTTTGGAATGGGACAAGGTTAAGCTCGATGACGGAAGCGATTTTTCCGATTTCGACCATTACAATGTTTATTGCTCAAAAGGTTCATTGGAAGACAAGGACGCTAAGGAAATAAATCTTGGCAATCTAAAGCCGACAATTGCAGTCAAAGCCCCTGAGTCATCCAAAGGCTATGATGCATGGCACATTGAGCTTAACAAGTGCGCAAAAGATTCAATCGAAGACGGCGCCCAGTACTTCTTTGCTGTAACGTCAGCAGGCAAATCTGGAAAAGAAAGCAAGGCAAAAGTTCAGGCAGCCGTAAATTCAATAGACGACCTCGCGCCCGGCCCGCAGAAGATAGTCCTTACCAATTCCGACGGTAAAAAGGAGGAGAAAACTTCAAGCGCCTGCATGGAGCTGCCTAAAGCTGCCGGCAATGTTCATGGCGACATATGGGTTGGCTTTTATGCGCCCAAGAAGAATGAAGACGGCATGAGCGATTTGCAGAAAGGGGAGATTCTTACTTATAACCTGCATTTTGCAAAGCAGGCTCCTGTAATTTCGGATTTGGACAAATGCGCTGATCCAAGAAAATGCACGGTGCTTTCTTTTGCCCCAAAGGAAGAAACCTCTGATTACGAGCTTGAATCAAGAATATTTAATAAGTTTCGGGAAATAGGGCAGCCGGGCAACATGTTCGAGGAAGGGCAGGCATACTGCTTTACAGTCGTTGCCGAGGATAAAAGCGGCAATATAATAAAAGCTTTAAGCGAGCCATACAAGTTCGAAAAGCCTTCCCAATGGAATGATCTGGAAAACAATCCTGTTGTAACTGGATTATTTGGCGATGATGGGAAAATAGTGTGGCAGTAGGGCTTTAAAAAGAATTATCCCATTTTACATTTTAGTTAATGTTCAATCGTTAATGGATGTTTTAGTGTTGATTACAAGAATGATTCGGAAAGATTCAGGTTAAAACCGAGTTTGTCCGATAAGGAGACCCTGACCGAAAAGTCCCGAATCTGTCCGAAAAGTCTATAAATCTTCTTTTTGCCATAGCAATTATGCCAGACCCTTTCAGCAAAAAGACAAGAAGCAGAATAATGTCAAGAATCAAGTCTGCAAATACCAAGCCAGAGCTTGCACTGAAAGAGCTTCTTAAAGGAACTTATCTTAGGCATCAGCCAAATGGGATAATCGGAAAGCCCGATTTTGCCAGCAAAAAGCAAAAGGTGGTTGTTTTTATTGACGGTTGTTTCTGGCACAAATGCCCAAGACATTATGCTCCTCCCAAATCCAATAAGGATTACTGGATTCCAAAAATTAAGAGAAATGTCAAAAGGGCAAAAGAAGTTGAAAATAAGCTAAAGAAAGAAGGCTGGAAAGTGATAAGAATCTGGGAGCATGAAATTTTAACAGTATAATCAGGACCCTAAAGCTAGTTTAATAGTAGTTAAGTTTAGTTGTGTTTAAGTTCGAAAAACTTGGAGTTCTAAACTATTGTGAGAATTTTGTCATTAATGGAAGTGAAGATTTATAAATATATGGCCCTACTAAACTTTTGCACTTTACTCATAAAAAGAGGCGTAAGCTATATTAACCTGTTT
>CAYWNO010000007.1:0-23418 GCA_964459665.1 uncultured Methanosarcinales archaeon | reverse complement strand
CCTCAGCTTATTTTTAATCTCAAATGCTTAAAAGAATTCTCATCGCTTCAAAGCCGGAAAAAAGGCACAATATAAAAAGTGAGTGATTTTTCATTGTTGAAAAATAGAGCTCGTCGAGTCTTAAGTTTAGACCCGTGAAAATCACTCATTTTTTCGACAGTGCCGGAAAAAATGGTGGCTTGTATAATTCCGAAATTAGTTGACAAAATCGGAATTTGTGTGTAGGGGCGTCTCATTTATAAAGTTTAAAAACTACATGTATACTGGAGAAGTGTCAACTAATATATGAAATTGAACAAAACCGTACTAAAACCAAAAGATTTATAAAGAGATTGTATACAAAAAGGTATACTAGTATATTTATAAACAAAAAGATATACTGGTTTATCAAAAAAGAGGCAAAGTTTGTAAGGCAAAGAAACAATCGTCTCAAAGCCTTTAAAGGTCATTGCCTCTTTTTTGAATCTTTTATTTGAAAAATGGAAACCGACTTTCAAAGTTTCAGGGAAAACATGGATTCTTGGGTAAAGCAGATCAGGAGGGAATTTTCCGAATTCTCAGACCTGCCCCAAATTGTAAGCGAGAATGCAGACAACATACAGCAAAATTACGAGCTCATTTATGAACTAAAAGACCAGGTTGACGAGTTAAAACAAGAGCTGAATGCTCTTAAGCTTATTCAAATAATAAGCCTAAAGCAGAGAATGGACCAAAAGATAGAGGAGCAGCCGAAATTCTAATCCAACTCATTGACTATTTTACTCAAGACAGCATCCATGCCAACAAACAAGTTGCGCTCCGTTATTTCTGAAGTGTAGACCTTGCCATCATCTATTATTTTAGCATGCAACTCATATTTCTCGCTTTTTTCCCTTTCATGAACAGACTTAAGCGTGATGTGAAGGATCTCAAGCTTTTTTGTAATCTTGCTTATTCTCTTTGCATGGTTGTTTACTATCTTTTTTAATACCGCCATGGAAGAGCTGTCTATGTCCCGAAATCCTGCCATCTCTATATTCCCGCCAAACTTTACGTTTTCGTTATCCACAATCTTTTATGATTTGGATTTTGTATAAAAAGTTTTTGATTTCTGTAATACACATTGGTTACAAAACAGAATTTTCAAAATATTGAGAACTTTGAAAAAATCAATTTTTTAGTCGAACGCGTGCGAGCGAACCCGATTCGCTCGCATGTCCCAAAATTGATTTTTTCACTCATTAAAGCGTAAAGCTTTGTAGATGCATAAAAGTTGAAAAATTCGTGAAAAACGAATTTTTCAAACTTCTCTAAAGATTGACAATGAATAAAAGTTCTCGTAAAATTTATAAACCTAATTTAATTTCGAATCAAAATGGGAAGAAAAGACAAGCCGAAAAAAATAAGCGCAAAGAAAGAAAGGTACATAAAGTTCAGGAAGGAAAAGCCCACCACATTGACCATAGCTGCTCCGGATCTTACAGAAGATCAGATAAAAGAAAGAAGGCTTGACGAGCAGAAAGTAAATGACTTCTGGAGGCACTATAGGAGGCCGCCTGAAAAGTTTGTTTCTGAAAGAAAGGCAAGGAGCAAAAGGTAAAAGGAAAAATTTAATTTTTCAAAATTCTTCTTATGTGCCTTCCTCCCAGGAATTGAGGTACTTAATCTGCTCCTCATCCAGCTCGTCAATCTCTACGCCGTAAGCTTCGAGCTTTAGCTTTGCAATTGTGTTGTCTATCTCGTCGGGAAGCTGTATTACTATGTTGTCCATCTTCCCTCTGTTTTTTGCGGCGTATTCGCAGGCCAATGCCTGTCCGCAAAAAGACGTGTCCATTACTTCGCTGGGATGCCCTTCGGCAAGTGAGAGGTTTACCAATCTCCCCTGCGCAAGGCAGGTTATTTTATGCCCGTTGCCAAGGGTAAACTCCTCTACAAGCGGCCTTACCTCCCTTACGCTCTTTGCGATTTTCTTTAAACCCTTGTAATCAATCTCTACATCAAAATGGCCGGAATTGCAGATGATTGTTCCGTCCTTCATTTTTTCCATGTGCCTTATTTTTATGACGTTAATATCACCCGTCACGGTTATGAAAACGTCGCCGTGTTTTGCGGCATCGTCCATTTTCATAACTTGGTAGCCGTCGTATAATGCCTGCAGCGCCCTGAAATGGTCAACTTCTGTTACAATCACGTTTGCGCCCATTCCTTTTGCCCTAAGAGAAACCCCCTTTCCGCATGAGCCGTATCCCGCAACGACTACATTCTTTCCTGAAACCAGAACGTTAGTTCCCCTCTTGATTCCGTCCCATGTGGATTCGCCTGTTCCTATGTAATTATCGAGAAGGTGCTTTGTCTTGTTATCATTGACGGCAATCATCGGGTATTTGAGTGCATTGTCTTTTTCCATTGCCTTTAGCCTTATGATTCCGGTCGTGGTTTCCTCGCAGCCCGCTATGATGTCCTTAATCAAGTGCGAATGCTCCTTGTGTATCTCGCTTACAAGGTCGCAGCCGTCGTCAATTGTTATGTTCGGCTTGAAAGCAATCACGTTTTTAAGATACCTGTAATAATCTTCCTTGCTCTCGCCTTTATACGCCCAGACTTTAACGCCTTCCTGCGCCAAGGCGGCAGAGACGTCATCCTGCGTGCTTAAAGGGTTGCATCCAGTGATTGCGACATCAGCGCCTCCTGCAATAAGCGTTCTTACAAGAACTGCCGTTTCCTTGGTGACGTGCAGCGCCATGCCAATCCTTATATTCTTAAGCGGCTTTTCCGAATGGAACATGCGCTTTAATTTCATCAAAGCCTGCATTCTCGACTCTGCTATCTCGATGCTTATATTTCCCTGCGCTGCAAGCTTCATGTCTCTTACTTCATAGTTAGAACCCTTGTCCATTAAAATCACCCCGGTTTGGTATTTTTATAGATATTTATATATTTTTTCTATAAAAATCTGTAGATTATACATTATTTATCCAAAAAATCGTACAAAAATGCAAAATTTTAAATATTCAATGGGAAAAAATTAAAAAGAAAAAAATAATTTTTCAAAAAATTAATTTTTTCCAGGCATAATGGAAATTGACGGCAAAGACAAGAGGATTATTGATGTCCTAAAGCAGGTTTTCCCGCTTTATTAAATTTTGGCGAAATAATTTCCGTATACTGCAACATGCCATTGCCATAGAAACCTATTTAAACCTCCAAATATTACCGAACAATATGGCATTATCACAGGCAAGGCCCAGAAGAAAGCAGACAGGCGCAAGATACAAGGATTATAAAAAGAAAAGAGGATACGAGCTTGGAAGGGAGCCTTCTTTTACAAAACTCAGCAAGAAAAGGCTGCAGCTCATAAGGACAATGGGCGGCAACCGCAAATTAAGGCTTCTTAGCACGGACAATGCAAACCTTTTTGACCCAAAATCAAAATCATTCAAGCAGGTAAAAATCAAGACAATAACGGACAATCCTGCCAACAGGCACTTTATAAGAAGGAATATCATGACCAAAGGCTCTGTGATTGACACTGAATTCGGAAAAGCCAGAATAACTTCAAGGCCGGGGCAGGACGGCATTGTAAATGCAGTGCTGATAGTGTCTTAACACGATAATTCTCATACACTCCTATATTTAAAATGGTTAATAAAAAGATATACAATCTATATGGTTTTTTTGTAAAAATCTCTGGTTTTGAAAGGGGCATGGCTAATTTTATTAAAGATCTTAATTTAAACTGCCCTGCCAATAGCAGGATTTTGGACTGCGGCTGCGGAACAGGCGTTGTAGGAATATCTTTGATGAGAAAATTTCAAAGATCAACATTGCTGGCGACGGATTCAGACAAAAGATTTTTGAGGCAAACAATTACAAATGCAAAGAAAGGGGGTTTTGTTAAATCAAGAATTTCCATGGGATTTTCCGATATAACCTCGCCAGACAAAGTAAGACTTCCCAATAGTTCTTTAATTCTACTCAGGCCGCAATCATTTGACATTGTATCAGTAGGCGGTGCGATAGGTTATTCAAAAAATCAAAAAAAAACAATAAAAACACTTTTAAGTTTAATAAAACCAGGGGGATATTTTATTAACCTAGAGCTAAACGAGGGCATTTTAGGCAAATGGATTTCGAAGAGATATCACTACCCCATCATGCCATTAGTCAAAATCAAAAGTATTATTGAAAATGAAGGTTATAGATTATTGTCTATTCCGTTCTCTATCAGGGATTTTCCGGCAAATTTAACAAGAACATGCTTTATAGCAAAAATCCAATGAGAAGATAACTTTGAAAAAATCAATTTTTTGTAAAAATTTATTTTTTCATATTCATGGTTGCGGTAAAAGCGTAAAACTAAAATGAAAGAAACATTGGCGATGATGTTAAGTTTCTTGAAAAATCCGAAAGAAGTGGGATCAATAACGCCAAGCTCAAGATACCTAACCAATGAGATAATAAAAAACATTGATTTCAAAAATTCAAGAAATTTCATTGAATTGGGCCACGGCCTGGGAACATTTACAAAAGAAATTTTAAAAAAATCAGATTCCAATTCAAAGCTGGTTTGTTTTGAGGTGAACAAGGAGTTCTGCAGTTATCTCGATAAAAATCATGCGGACAGCCGTTTAATAGTCATAAATGCCGGAGCTGAAAGCATAATAATGAACTTAAAAAAATTGCATATCAGAAAGGCTGACTGCGTGATATCCGGGCTGCCATTTAGAAACTTCTCCGCGGCAAAAAAAAAGAAAATACTTGCGCAAGTAAAAAACTGCCTAAATAAAAACGGCAGTTTTGTGCTTTTCCAGTATACGGACACTTTGGAGAAAATGCTCGGCTCTTATTTTAACAGCATAAAGAGAACAATGGTTCCATTAAACATACCGCCATGCTTCGTTTATGCGTGCAGTAACCAACAAAGGAAAAATGGAAAAGAGCAAGCCAAAAAAACCCAATGAGCCGATACTTCATCTTGAAAATGTGTGGAAAACATACAGGATGGGGGAAGTTAAGGTAAATGCATTGAGGGGAGTAAGCCTCACAATCAACCAGGGCGAGTTTGTAGCAATAACCGGCTCAAGCGGCTCTGGAAAAAGCACCATGATGAACCTTGTAGGATGCCTGGATTTGCCGACAAAAGGCCATATTTATCTGGACGGAAGGGACATATCAAAGCTAAGCGAGTCCGACCTTGCCCAGATAAGGGGAAGAAAGATCGGATTTGTTTTTCAGCAGTTTCACCTGATTCCGACGCTGAATGCGCTTGAAAATGTTATGCTGCCTCTTGAATTCCAGGGCATTCCAAGCGAGGATGCAGCTAAAAGGTCAATAGGGATTTTGAGCAGCGTAGGCCTCGGGGATAGGACAGAGCACCTTCCCTCGCAGCTTTCAGGCGGCCAGCAGCAAAGAGTTGCAATTGCAAGAAGCCTGTCCAATAACCCTGATGTCATTCTTGCAGACGAGCCGACGGGAAACCTTGACAGCATTGCAGGGGCAAACATAATGGAGATGCTGCAAAACCTTTGGAAAAATGAAAGCAAGACGATAATAATGGTCACGCACGACTTGAAGCTTGCAGCCCATGCAAAAAGAATAATCAGGTTAAAAGACGGCCAAATATTAAAAGGAAGATGATTGAGATGAAAATAATTGATAAGATATTGAAAAAATTCCATTTTAAAATTGCATTTTTTCAAAGCTTAATATTGATTTTAATGCCGCTAATCGCAGCAGGCGTGTATGCAGTGGAAAGCACTTCTCCACAGATAAGGGTTGCGCTGCTTAACCAGGACCCTAACCCTGCAAGGGCGGGAGATACGCTTGAGCTAAGATTAATAGTCGAGAATGTCGGAGGCGGCTCCGTTGAAAATGTGCAGGTTGAAGCATTGCAGGAATATCCTTTTACGGTAATTGACGCACATGCCTTGCAGAACTTAGGAAAGCTGTATGGATACCAAACTGACAAGAACTATTTCAACATCGGATACAAGCTAAAGGTTGACAAGGACGCCGTAAATGGCGAGCATGAGATAAAGGTCAGGTACACAACCGACGGCATTAATTGGGTAACATCAAGCTTTAGCATAGACATCAAAAGCAAGGAATTCGCCCAGATAATTTATCTTGACAAGGCGAAGATCGAGCCGGGAAAAGAAACAGAAATGAAGTTCACCATAACCAACATCGGCAATGCCCCGCTGCAAAACCTGATTTTTTCGTGGTCGGAGCCAAACGGCGTAATACTGCCAGTATATTCCGACGATACAAAATACATCAAGTATCTTGACATAGGAAAGTCAGTAGATCTCAAATTTACAGTGATAGCGGATGTAAATGCAAAGCCGGGCCTTTACAAGCTGGACCTTATACTTAATTCCGAATCGCTAAGGAACTTTACCATAAACACGATAAAGACGAGGGCAGGCGTTTTTGTGGGCGGTGAAACTGATTTTGACGTGGCTTTTTCCGAGAGCACGCAGGGCCAAACCTCCCTGTCTGTCGCAAATACGGGGAACACTCCTGCATTGTCGGTTTCGGTAAGGATTCCTGAGCAAAACAGCTTTAGGGTTACGGGCAGCAATTCTGCAATCATAGGAAATCTTGACAAGGGGGATTATACAATCGTATCCTTCCAGATAAATCAGGGCGGGATGGGAAATGCCACAGGCGCAAGGATGAGGCAGTCATCACAGAACAGCCAAAATCAAAATCAAAATTTTGCAGGCAGGAGCAACAACCTCAAGGTGGTCATAGACTACACGGACACCACAGGGGAGAGAAGAAGCATCGAGAAGAATCTGCCCATACAATTCAGGACTTCTTCCGCAGGTTCAGCAAGCGGCTCACAAAACGGCCAGTTTCAAAGAGCACGGCAAACAGCTTTCTGGCAAAGCAAGGCGTTTTATGCGCCAGTGATAATAGCAATTTTGGTGTTGGGCTTTATCATTTACAGGAAAAAGGGATGGAGGCTTGGCTTAATGGAGGCTGTGAAGAAAAAATGAAGGACATGAAATACGCTAAAAATGAGACTGCAAAAATCATTTAAGCTTTCATTGAGCATTTTGCTCCACAGCAAGCTGCGAAGCTGGCTTACAATAATAGGAATTATCATAGGGGTAGCTGCGATAGTTGCAATCGTATCCATAGGTGAAGGCGCCCAGCTTAATGTTCAGGAAAGGCTCGGAGGATTAGGGGCGGATTTGATTACAGTGTCATCGGGCTTTGAGAGGGCATCGGGAGGATTTAGGGGATTTGGAGGAGGAGATAGAGGAGGCGGTGGCGGCACAACAACTACGGTAAAGAACCTTACCGGCAAGGATCTCCAGGTGATAAAGTCAATAGAAGGAATAAGCTTTGTAAACGGGATTGTTTCAGGAAGGGCTAACGTTAATTTTCTTGCTGAAATGGCTTCTGTTTCAGTGCAGGGAGTCGATACATTCGCATGGAGAAATATCATAACCACTGAAATTGAGTCGGGAAGGTACCTTAACCCGGGAGATACAAATGCGATTGTGATAGGAAATCGGGTTTCAAAATCAACCTTCAAGCAGCCGCTTATACTAAACAGGGACGTAGCGGTGGGCGGCAGGCTGTTCAAAATTGTAGGCGTCCTTAAATCTGCCGGCATAGGCGGGGACGACAACATGATTTTCATGCCGATTGCGCAGGCAAGGGACATTCTTGAAAATGTCGGAAAGGAAAAAATCTACTCAATAACCGTCAAATTGGATGACACCAACATCGTTGACGATAAAACCGCCGAGATTGACTCAAAGCTGATGATTTCAAGGCACCTTACAAACAAGACAAAGGATTTTAGCGTGACTTCGTCGAAGGCAACCCTTGAAAGGATACAGGGAATAACCCAGACTTTCACGATTTTTCTTGGGGCAATAGCCGCAGTCTCGCTTCTTGTAGGCGCAGTAGGCATTGCAAACACCATGTTTACTTCCGTCCTTGAAAAAACAAAGGAGATAGGAATAATGAAAGCAATTGGCGCAAGAAACTCCGACATAATGGCAATCTTCCTTTTTAATTCAGGCCTGGTAGGCTTAGTCGGAGGATTGCTAGGAATCGGCTTGGGATCTGCAATTTCAGCAGTTCTTCCGAATTTATTATCAGGGCTTGGGCCCGGAGGAAGCGTAAGGACGGTAATTCCAATCAGCCTTCTTGTGGAAGCATTATTCGTCTCTGTTTTTATAGGGATGGTTGCAGGGGCAATTCCTGCTTACAGGGCGTCAAAATTAAAGCCGGTGGACGCATTGCGCTATGAGTAATAGCTAAAAATGAACAAAATCCAGCAGATATACTATGCTCTTCTGAAAGAATTTGGCCCGCAGGGCTGGTGGCCAATAATCAATGAAAAGACGCTGATTTGCGAATACCATGTAAACGCCCCAAGAAGCGAAAAAGAAGCTTTAGAGATTTGCTTTGGCGCAATCCTTACCCAGAATACAAGCTGGAAGAATGCGCAAAAAGCGCTTATTAACTTGAATAGAAGCGGTTTGATAGATGTCGGAAGAATCCTAAAGATTGACGGCAAAAAATTGGCGCAGATTATTAAGCCTTCCGGCTACCACAACCAGAAAGCAAAAAAGCTAAAAAATTTCTGCGGGTTTTTATCAGAAAATTACAATGGAAAGCTTGGCTTGCTGTTTAGAAATAAGATGGATAAGCTTAGAAAGGAGTTATTATCCATTAATGGCGTTGGCCCTGAAACCTCTGATTCAATAATGCTGTATTCTGCAAAAAAGCCCATTTTCGTCATAGATGCCTATGCGAAAAGGATAATGGGAAGAGTAGGTTATGAAGAAAGAACATATGGCGAGCTGCAGAAATTGTTTATGGGAAGCCTCCCAAATAACGAAAGGTTATTTAATGAGCACCACGCATTGCTGGTAGAATTGGGAAAAAATGCATGCAGGAAGAAGCCTTTGTGTGAGATATGCCCAATAAAAAAGTTTTGTAATTATCATAAAAATGTTTTGGACAATAATAATCGGGGCAGTGATAGCTTACCTAATCCTGATGGTTGTTCTTCATAAGCTGGTTGAAAAATTCTTTATGATGCTATTCTTTATTATTTCCGTTTTGTTTGTGATTGGCGTTGTTTATTTGGTATTGAGGGGGTTTTAGCCGTATATCGCCAAAAATTCACTTTCCATGAAATGCAGCCTTCCTGGCACAATCAGGCAGTGGACGGGCTTTCCAAAATCATGCTTCAGAAGGTCTTTTGCACTCCCTGCTTTTATGAGCTGCCCTTCGCTTGCGATTCTTGCGCACCCTACGCAAAAAGTTTCTTCTAAGAAAACTTTTTGGTTTCTTTTTAGCTCAACCTTAAGAAGATAGCGTATTGCGTCGTTTATGCTCATGAACTTTTCCTCTTCGGGCTTAAGGTCAAGCAGAAACAGCGTGTGCAGCCCCAAGCTTAGGTTGCCCCTCAAAGCGTCGTAAGGGGCTTCGATATTTTCATTCTCCAGAGGTATGCTTGTGGCCTTTCCGAACTTATAAACCTGCAATCCGGCAATGCCAACTGCGCTTACGATTGAAGAATTATGGATTACATGGCATTTTATTTTTTCTTTTTTTGCCCTTAAAAACAAATCAGTATGGGTTGTAGCTGCCAATGGGTCCCCGCAAACCAAGAATGCGGCATTTTTGGATTTTGCGCTTTTTATGATTTCATTGTCATCTGCTTCCACTATCTGCCTTCCCGTAAGGATTATCTTTTTATTGTAAAGCTTTTCCAAGTCTTCTTTCTTGCAGCCCATAACGGAGGTATAATCTTCCAAATATACGGCATCGCATTTTTTTACGGCATCGAATCCGTTAAGCGTTATGTCTTTCTCGTCGTTTAATCCAAGCCCTATGAAGTAGAGTGCCATAAACCAAAAGAACCTTGTCGTGTTTATAAAGTTTTTTTTCAATCCTCTGCATACTTGTTGACAAACCAGACTTTTACTACTTGCGTTAGCACTATGTAGCTTAGCAGCGTTAAGGCAAGAAGCGGCCAGTAAAGGCTAGGCAGCGGAACAAATCCCATGTGGGATGCAAATACAGAAAACGGCAGCCATATGCCTATGCTCATTATTATGAGGGAAGTTATAATCAGGGGCGTGCTTGCCTTGCTTTGTATGAACGGTATCTTGTTTGTCCTGATTACATGGATAATCAGCGTTTGGGTAAGAAGCGATTCGACAAACCAGCCTGTCTGGAACAATGCAGGATTGCTCCACGCGTTGAAGATGAATATCATCATGAAATAAGTTGTGTAATCAAATATTGAGCTTATGGGCCCTATGCACAGGATATATTTTTTGATGCCCTCGATGCGCCACTTCCTCGGCTTCGACATATACTCATAGTCAACATTGTCGGTTGGAATCGCTATCTGTGAAAAATCATAGAGCATGTTGTTGACAAGAACCTGAAGAGGAAGCATAGGAAGGAACGGCAGGAATATGCTTGCCCCGACAACGCTTAGCATGTTGCCGAAGTTCGAGCTGGCAGCCATTCTTATGTACTTGGTTATGTTTCCGAAAACTTTCCTTCCTTCTATTATGCCGTCTTCAAGGACCAGAAGGCTTTTTTCCAGAAGGATTATGCTCGATGATTCCTTTGCAATGTCAACGGCAGTGTCAACAGAAATGCTAACATCCGATGCCCTAAGGGCTGAAGTGTCATTTATCCCGTCGCCTAAAAACCCGACCGTGTGCCCTTTCTTTTGCAGCGCCTTTATTATGCGCTCCTTATGCTCGGGAAGAAGCTTTGCGAATATTGTTGTCTTTTCAGCAATGCCCTCCAGATGTTCCTGCTGCATTTTTTCTATTTGGTGTCCTAAAAGCGTTCCATTTACCGGCAGCTTTACTTCCCTGCATATTTTCTTGGTTACGACTTCATTGTCCCCTGTAAGAATCTTGACTTCGACTCCGTGGCTTCTTAGCAATGAGACTGCTTTAGTCGCTGTCTCTTTCGGCGGGTCGAGAAACCCTATAAAGCCGATGAGGAGCAAATCCTTCTCGTCCTCGACGCCGTAAACTGCCTTGTCTTTTGGCGTGTCTTTGCGGGCGACTGCAATTACCCTAAACCCCTCCCTGTTAAGTTTGTTGACGAGCTTTTTTATGTTTGACTGGTGCTCCTTGTCAAGCGCGAATGCTTTCCCGTTAACTTCAGCATTGTTGCAAACGCCAAGCAGCTCATCAACAGCGCCTTTTGACACCAAAATATGATTCCCTGCCTTGTCCTCAACTATTACAGACATCCTCTTCCTGAAAAAATCAAAAGCCACCTCGTCAATCTTTTTGTAATCGCTGTCCGCCTTGAATTTCACATATTCGTGCGAATACTCCAATACGGCAGTGTCTATTATGCTTTTTAAGCCCGTCTGGAAATAGCTGTTTAGAAACGCATAATTCAATACCTGCTCGCTTTCCTCGTTGCCCAAAGGGTCTATGTGTTTTACAATTATGACCTTTCCTTGAGTTATTGTCCCTGTCTTATCTGTGCACAAAATATCCATTGCCCCGAAGTTTTGGATCGAGTTTAGCCTTTTTACGACGACTTTTTTCTTTGTCATCGCAATCGCGCCCTTAGAGAGGTTGACTGTTACAATCATCGGCAGCATTTCGGGCGTTAATCCGATGGCTATTGCCAACGCAAACAAAAATGATTCGACCCAGTTTCCTTTGAGCGCCCCGTTAATGAGGAAAATAGAAAGGACCATGGCTATGATGAACTTAATCATGAGCCATGTGAAGTCTTTTATTCCCGTGTCGAATACTGTTACAACCTCTTTATGAAGCCCTTTTGCCAAAGAGCCAAGGCACGTGTTCTTTCCGGTCAGGATTACAACTGCCGTTGCTATCCCGCTTTCGATGTTCGTGCCCATAAAGCACAGGTTTGAAATGTCAAGCGGGCTTTTGAACTCATTTTCAGCCTTTCTTGAATACTTTTCGACCGGCATAACTTCTCCTGTAAGCACGGATTGGTTCACAAACAGGTCCTTTGATGATATGACCCTTAAATCGGCAGGAACCATGTCCCCTGCAGAAAGGTGGATTATATCTCCCGGAACTATCGAGCTTAAGGGAATCTCTTTTTTTTTGCCTTCGCGCATTACCGTTGCCGTAGTCTTAACCATTGATTTTAATTTCTCGGCAGAGATGCTTGCCCGCATTTCCTGCACGATGCGAAGAGCAATGCTTATGATGAGCATAACGGAGATTACGTAAACAGAGCTGAGGTTTTTTGTGAGATAAGAGATTGTTGCTATCAGAATCAAGAGGATAATAAGCGGGTTTCTTACGCTTCTTACAAGAAAAGTTAAAAAAGTCGGGCGCTTTCCTTCAGCCACATCATTCTTGCCGTGCTCTTTGAGGCGCAGCTGCGCTTCCTCGTCTGAAATGCCCTGCTCCGAGCTTTTGTATTTTGAAAGGACAGAATCATAGCCGGAATTTGCCGCCTCTAATAAAAATTTCACGTAATTATTGTAGCCATTCTCTCTCGAATTAATTTTTGATTTCAGGGAAGAAATCGCATTTGGAGCATCCATGAATCAGCCTCGCCTTCTCTAACAGGAATCCTGTTTAGGTTGATTTTATTTAAAGTTTTCTAAATTTGTGGCTTCATCCAAAAAATGGTTTGGCAGCCTCAAGTCAAAGTCCAATCAACTAAACAATCCAGCCGACAAGGGGGAAGTCCCTTACGGGGAATGTCGGCTATAAACATAAAAAATCAGGGACTTTGAAGCTGCCAAACTTTGCGAAGCGAATTTTTGGATGAAGCCTAAATTTGTAAAAAGGAAGTTTTATATAGGTTGCAAGCTGAAAGATTCACTGGAAAACAGATTTTTAAATTTTCATAAAATGGCTTATCCTATATCCAAATTATGGGCGTATCCGGTGCTCAGGGTTTTTATCAGAAAAATCAATGGCATGGAAAACGTACCTGAAAAATCTTTGTTTATAATAGCGGCTAACCACGAAAAGCTGGCAGACCCATTGTATATAATCTATCCGATACTAAAAAAATTAAACATGAAAGTGCATTTTTTGTCAACGGGAAGATGGTGGTTTTTCGGAGATACAATCTGCAGGAAATGGGCGGGATGCATTCCTATATTTGACCGCGGGCAGGCGTATGAGGAGGCAAGAAAGCAAATCAAATCGGGCGAGATTGTGGGGTTTTTTCCCGAGGGGCACCTTAATGCAAAAAAATCATACCCTAAAACAGGCGCCGTAAGGCTTGCGATTGAAACAAAAACCCCGATACTTCCGATTGGCATAAATTCTTCCTATCTTCCTTTTAATTCAGTAATAAACATCGGAAAGCCGTTTTTTTTAAACGGGAAAGAAGATATTGAAAAACAATCATTAGACCTGATACGGCGCATATACAAATTGAGGGATGGCTAATAAAATGAAAGAAAGATTAGTATTTAATCCTCATTAACCAAACCACAAAGCCCGCGACAAAAGGAACCAGCAGATTATCATCAACCTGCTGGCTTCCTATCTTTATCTCTATTGCTTCTGCAATCATCGCAATCATGGAAGCAAAGAACGCCTCATTCCACGGCAGAAATGCCAATGCCCCTAAAAATCCCGCAAAAAAGCCCGCGATTGTCCCCTCGAAGAATTTTTTTTCCGACAGCGGGTGCCTCATCTTCCCGAAATGCAGCCCGAACAGATGCGAAACAGAGTCGCCCAGTGCAAGAACCATTATGGAAGCCATCGCAACTTCTTTGGGAAAAAACAGCAGCGCGGCATAAGAGCCGGTAAGATAAAAAATGATTCCTTTTCCGGGGAAAGTCTCAAGCTCTTTTTTGCGCTCGAATTTTTGCAGGAGAGAATGGATTATGGGAATTTTGATTTTTTTGCTTAAGTACGAAACAAAAAGCCCAACGATTACTATTGCCAAGAGATCATTTCTGCTGATAAATCCGAACTTTAGAAGTACAACTATGAGCAAGCCCAAAAAAAGATGGAAAAGCTGCCTGTTAAATTCAAAATCCGATATTTTTTGTTCTGCCGTTGCGTTATCTCCTTTTGGCTTTTGTGAAAAAATCCAATCTTTAGGGGACTTTGAAAAATTTTTGTGATTTTAATAAAAAATGCCCAATCGTATAGCCTGCGATACCGCCAAAGACGGCATCGCTCAAAAAATGAAAGCCGAAATATATCCTGCTGAATGCAACCAAAAAAGCGAAGGCAATCCAGAAAGTTTTCTTCTTTGGCATGAATTCTATAAGCGCGGGCAGCAGCGCGAAAACAGCCATTGAGTGCATGCTCGGAAAAGAGTAATCTTCTATGCCTGTAAAAGGATAAGCAAAATCGCCCATGGGCCTGTGCCTCATCACAATAAGCTTTAATGCAAAAGCTAAAACAACGGATAAGATAAATGCTGCCACAAGCAAATATGCTGCATTCTTATTTTTTTTATAAAGAATTGCGCAAGGCAGAAGCAGCATAATCAGAACAACAACTGCAAAATTGGTTATTATGCTTAAAGGTATATCCAAAAGTGAAAGCCTGAAATTTTCAAATAAAAGCCTCGCCTGCCCGTCAAGTCCATAAGAGGTTATGAAGAGAAAGATTGCAGCAATAAGCATAAAGGCATAATTTATCTTTTTCATAAATATCGGATTGATGGTTTATTTGATATCTTTGTTTACTGTCTCATTCGAAATCTTCTTATTCGGCCAGATTTTGCATCCTTGGTTTACAATGACGTTTTTTGCTTTCACGTTATCGGCTATCACGGCAAAGGATGCTTTGCCGTTAAAATACGAGTTCTCGCCCATGATCGAGTCTTCAACAATTGATTTCTCGCCGATAAAAGACTTGTCCATCACAATTGAATTTTTGACATGGCCATTTATTGTGCAACCGGCTCCTATGCTTGAGTTTTCAACAATCCCTTGGATGCTTGAATTTTTGCCTATGGCATTTTTTCCTTTTCTTAGCAATCTGTCGGCTTTCAATAAGTCCTGCGGGTGCCCTATGGGAATCCAATTTTTGGATTCAATGCAGAAAACGTCATGGCTCTTGGAAAGAAGATTTACTGCATCAGGCAGCTCAAATTCGTTTCTTGCCGATTTTTTTACTTTTTTGATGCATTTGAAAATTTCCCCGTCAAATGAATAAAGCGAAGTGCTTATCAAATCAGAAACAAATTCTTTTGGCTTTTCTATAAATCCGGATAAAATTCCGTTTTTCTCGATTACAACCCCGAAATCCTGCGGATTATTGACGCGGGAAGTAAGGATCGAATAATCGTATCCTATGCACTTTTTTATATCCTCTTTTGTATAAATGTCGTCGCCTGCCATCAGTATGAACCTTCCTTTGATGTAAGGCTCGGCAATGGAAAGTGCGTGTGCTGTCCCGAGCTGGCTTTTCTGCTCGGCATATCTTATTTTTAGTTTCTTATATTTATTTTTTATAAGATCATTAATCATCTCTTTTTTGTACCCTACCACTATTATGGCTTCGTCAACCAATCCGCTTAAGCTGTCAAGATTGTGCTCAAGAAGAGTCTTGTTTGCAGCCTTGAGCAACGGCTTTGGCCTTGTAAGCGTCAATGGATATGTTCTTGTTGACTTTCCTGCCGCCATTATTACTGCCTGCGATTTGCCCATGGAAGCATTCATTCATTCATTTTTTCACTGATTTATCGCTTAATAGACTTATAAATTCAACCTTTATGCCCCTGCATCTTTCCCTTACAAAATCATTTTTAACAAGCTGCCTTGACAAATCTTCGGGAGCCAAAAACTTTCTTTCTTCCCATGCAAATATCCTGCCGGACTTTACGAATGTTTTTTTGTGCATTCTTTTGAAGTTATCCGCATGGTTTTTTATTTTCATCGGCGGCCCTTCAATCTCGACAAGCTTTGGCAATTTTTTATTTTTCCTGAAAGAAAAATAAAAAATTGAGTCATTCTTCTTGTCCCATTCCCAATCTGATTTAAGGACTTGGAAATCGTGATTTTCAAATCCTTTTTTTAAAAATTCGTAGATCTTAAGGAGCTTTGCGCCGCAAATATCCGGCTTTCCCGCTAACGGCTTTGCCTTTGCAACCATCAGTTTTTTTTGCTTCTGCGCCAGAAAAACTGATTTTAAGCCTTTTTTTGTGAAAAATTCCTTTGAAGGAGACTTCAAAAATTCCCTGCATGCATTTTTAAATTTCTCAAAGTTCTCGGCGCTTAACGCGGCTGCCGCATTCCTGTCTTTCTGCACGGGGTCTATAACAACCAGAGGAGACAAGAGCTTTGAAGTGTTGATGAGCTTAAATACATCCTTTCTTTTGTAATATTTTTGAACGTCAATTACTTCCTTTTCGCCCCACTTTGCGGCATTTTTTACTAAATTCAGAAAAGAGCCGTAATAAACGGTGAGTATTTCGCAGATATATCCGGAAAAGCCCCTTATGTAGCTTTCCGCGCCATAGATATTTTGCGCATGGCAAAACTGCTTTGCAAGCCTCATCTGGCCGGCAAGCTTTTTGTGCCTTAGAACCCAGCTTGAATGTAGCAAGCTTACATCCGTTATGTTTTTTGCCTGAGCGGCCTTTTGGATTTTTAATATCGGGACAATTTCAAAAGTAAAATTGCCCTGCTTTATCTGGAAGTAATCGCGCGAGCCGTGCAGCCTCGCTGCATTCCTGAATTTTCTTTTAATGTTTTTTTCCAGAATATCCGAAAGCCTGCCGCTTTTATCCTTAAATTTTCCATAATCAAAAACAACAAAAATATCCGCATCAAATGTCTTGAGCCATGTTCCTTTTGCCCCTGAGCCGCCTAATATTGCCCTGAAATTTTTCTGGCCTGAGTTTATCTTTTTTATTATGGGCTTAAGCCTGCTGAATATTTCCTCTTCGTAGCCTTCATCCGGCCGTATTTCATCCATGGCTTCTTCAAGCATCTTCTTTATCTTTTTTTCTTTCATCTTTTGATTTAAAAAATCCACATATAATATCGGACGCAAATAATTGATTGAAATTTGTTGCGTCCTCTTGATACACGCGAAAATCGGAGATTTTCGGTGTCCTGAAAATCCATGATAGTGTTGGATTAATATACTCAGTTATTTACTTCCAACACTATATAAAAAAGTTTGTTTTTTAATGAAGAACTTTGAAAAATTCGCTTTTGAAGCGAATTTTTCAAAATTATGAGCACATTGGATCACATGCGCATCCGGTATCGCATAATACCGGGCTCATATCACAGGTGCACATGCCGGAAGGAGGAGTCGAATTCTGCGGCGGCTGTTGCGGCGGAGGCGGGCTGCTATTATTCTGTTGCTGCTCCGGAGGCGGCTGTGATGCGCATAACGGGTCGCAGGTGCATGAAGGCGAATCGCACTTTGAAGGAGTTATGTCGCAACTGCACATGCCCGGAGGAGGAGTTGAATTCTGCGGCGGCTGTTGCGACGGAGGCGGTGAAGGTGGCGGGCTGCTATTATTCTGTTGCTGTTCGGGAGGCTGTTGGGTTGGCGGCTGGGCTGGATTTGCCTGCTGTTGAGGCTGCTGCGCACATAATGAATCACATGAGCATCCTGTATCGCAAATCTGCGGATTTATATTGCAGGCGCATGCCGGGTTAGGATTTTGAGCCGGTTGGCTTGCAGAAGGCTGCGCCAAAGTGTTGTTGTTTTGCTGCTGCGGAGCCTGCGGTTTGCATAGGGGGTCGCAGGTGCATGAAGACGAATCGCATTTTGAAGGAGTTAAGTCGCAGGTGCACATACTCGTCTGTGTTTGCAAAGCAGGCGGGCTTACAGGCGGGCTTTGCGGATTTGGCTGGGCCTGATTCTGATTCTGCGATGACTGGAATTTATTGGCATATTCCTTTTGGGAATAATTTTTAAAAAGAAATAACGCTACAGAAGATATGATTATTATCAAAAGAAGGGTTATTATTAAAAGATTTTTTTTGCTTTTCTTAAGCTTGGAGGCGCTGGCAATATGCTCTTCAATAAGGTTTATGTCATAGCCTGCCCTTACAAGATACAGCCTTACCTTGTCAAGATTGGTGCCGAGGTCCACATGCTTCTTTGTGAATTTTTGCAGCTGGGCTATCTTCAAAACGTGGTTTATGTGATCCTCGACGCTAACTATGTCGTGGCCTGCATTAAGCAAAACCTGCTTAATCCTTTCGGCTTCGTGGCCCATTTCAATGTGTTTTTTTATGAATTCTATTAGCTTTTCATTCATCTGAACTTTCTGAAAAATTCGCTTCAAGTGAGTTTTTTAGCTTATAGAGGACTTTGAATAACCCCCCTGTATTTATAAAGTAAATGCGGTTTATTTATAAATGGAATGGGGTTATTCAAAACTCTCTATAATCCAAACGCATATACTTAAACTTTTAGGATTACTGTGCGATAAGGTCAAATTATAATATCGGACGCAAATAATTGATTGAAATTTGTTGCGTCCTCTTGATATAGTGTTGGATTAATATGCTCAATTATTTACTTCCAACACTATAAGAGACTTTGGAAGAGAATTTGAAAAATCAATTTTTCTTAAGAAAAATTGATTTTTTTGTTTAGTTTCCGTTGCTTTCTTTTGCAACCTTTACGGCGCTCACAATCCTATCCTTATCTTCAAGCTTCATTATCCTAACGCCCTGTGTGTTTCTTCCTATTACGGAAATATCAGACGCAGGAACCCTTATTACAATGCCTTTCTTGCTGATAAATATCAAATCGTCATTATCCGTAACATTGCAAATGGAGACGACCTTGCCGTTCCTTTCGCTGCACTGTATGCTTATTACTCCCGAGCCGCCCCTGTTGATGATCCTGTAATCCGATATAGGTGTTCTCTTTCCGTAGCCGTTCTCCGTTATGCTCATCAGTGTTTTCTCGCCTGATGCAACGACCATCCCAATGACAGTGTCATTTTCTTTCAGGCTTATTCCCCTAACGCCCTGCGCCGACCTTCCCGTTGACCTGACATTCTTCTCTTCGAAGCGGACTGCGTTCCCGTTTTTTGTTGCGAGCATTATCTGCTGATTTCCGTCTGTTAACTGCACATTGATAAGCTCATCGCCTTCCTCAAGCGTGATTGCCGCAATTCCGCCTCTTCTGGGTTTTCCGTAAGCCATGAGGATTGTTTTCTTAACAGTGCCTTTCTTTGTGGCCATTATAAGGCAATGCTTGTCATCAAATTCCTTTATCGGCACAAAGGCAGTTACACTTTCCCCGCTTCCAAGCTCAAGAAGGTTCACAATTGCCTTGCCCCTTGCCTGCCTGCTCGCCTCAGGAAGGGCATAAACCTTTAGCCAATGAACCCTCCCCTTGTTCGTGAAGAACAGGATGTACGAATGGGTGCTTGCGATGAAAATATCCTTTACGATATCCTCATCTTTCGTCGCAGCGGCAATCACGCCTTTTCCTCCCCTGCGCTGTATTTTGTATGTTTCCAAAGGCAGCCTCTTTATATAGCCGGAATTTGTTATAGTGATCGCCATTTCCTCGTCTTTTATCATGTCTTCAGTTTCAATATCCGTGCCTTGCGAATCAACAATCTCTGTTCTTCTCGCATCGCCATACTTCTCTTTAAGCTCGATTAGCTCTTTTTTTATTATGCCTAGTATTTTCTGCGGGCTTGATAGGATAGATTCAAGATCTTCTATGAGCCTCATCAAATCAGAATGCTCCTGCTTTATCTTTTCCTGCTCCAAAGAAGTAAGCCTCGAAAGCCTCATCTCGAGTATTGCAACAGCCTGCTCGTTTGTAAGATTAAAGCCAGATTCCAGAGCCTGTTTCGCAGTTTCGATTGATTTGCTTTCCTTAATTTGCTTTATGATTTCGTCTATGTTGGCCAATGCTACCATCAGTCCTTCAAGTATGTGCGCCCTTATCTGCGCCTTGTTGAGCTCAAAGAGCGCCCTTCTCCTTACGACGTCTTTTCTGTGGGCAATGTAATAATGAATCAGCTGTTTTATGTTAAGGACCTTTGGCTCGTTATTTACAAGCGCAAGCATTATTATCCCAAAAGTCGTCTGCATTCTCGTATGCTGGAATAGCTGGTTTAGCACAACGCCCGAGTCGGTGTCTTTTTTGAGCTCTATTACCACCCTTATCCCGTCTCTGTCGGACTCGTCCCTTAAGTCGGAAATCCCGATAATTTTTTTGTCCCTCACAAGCTCTGCTATCTCCTCAACAAGCTCTGACTTATTTACCATGAAAGGTATTTCGTTAACAATGATTGTCTGCCTGCCCTTGTCATCCTCGACTTTTGTTCTTGCCCGAACAAGAATCTTGCCCCTTCCAGTTGAATATGCGTCTTTTATCCCGCTTTTTCCGCAAATCAAAGCTCCGGTAGGAAAATCAGGTCCGTGCACGATGCTCATTAGCTCCTCTATGCTTAAATCGGGATTGTCTATCTGCCTTATTACGGCGTCAATCACTTCGGAAATATTGTGCGGCGGCATGTTAGTTGCCATTCCGACTGCTATGCCGGAGCTTCCGTTGATAAGAAGGTTTGGCAGTTTTGAGGGAAGAACAGTAGGCTCTGTCGTGCTTGTGTCAAAATTTGGGATGAATTTTACTGTTTTCTTGTCGATGTCCTCTAGCATTTCTTCCGCAAGCTTTTTTAAGCGGCATTCAGTGTACCTCATTGCTGCAGGAGGATCGCCGTCGACAGAATTATGGACAAAGATTCCTGCACTCAATGCAAAATTATGAGTGTTATCTATTGCAAGGTCGTATACATCAGCAAATTCTTTTAATAATTCTATTTTTGATACTTTATGATTTCCATTTATTTCGCAAATTACCAGATTTTTATTATCAGAATAATATTTTTTAATGCCCAAATCCCAACTTGTAAAACTCTTTACTCCGAAGATTTCTCTTCTTACTTTTTCATAATTTTCTTTATCAAAAGAAAGATTATTTTCTTTAAGATAAGCGCATATCTTTAAAAATTTCTTTTTGCCGGTTAAATTTGTTAATCTTCTTTTATTGCTTGCAACAATCTTATTATGAAATAATTCCTTATACTCCGGAATTTTCCATAGCCTTTTTAATGTGGCTGATGCCCTTTGACTGATTTTTTCAATAATTTCCGGATGCTCTTTTAGGTATTTTTTATTTATATTACTTAAAGTTATTCGCATCTGCTCCCTGTATTTATCATTTTTCCAATTTTTTATATTTCTAAAAGAAGTTATTTTAGAGTGTTTTTTCCTATTTTCCGGATTGCTCCAGTATTCTTTTCTGCCTTGAGCAAGCTTTTTGACGTATTCATTATCTGTCTTGTGCTTCTGAGAAGTTAACTCGTAATGTGTTTTCCAATGTTCTTTCCAGCCAATTCTGCGAATATTGTCTGGATTATTATTTATCTTATTAAAGTCTGCGTGATGCCTTATTCTGCCAGCAGATTTTGCATATACTTCATTACTGATATTCCATTCATCTGCTAATACATGCACAAAATTCCATAATCCTTGTCTTGGCTGGAATACCATACTATAGCCAGCTACATTTGGGTTGTCTGATTTAGCAGAAATTCTGAAGTATGCCGGCATTAAGGAATCTTCCGGCATTAAATCTTTGGATTCCTTGTAACTTCCATCTTTTAACATAAACTTATGATTTAAAGTGCATTTTATTTCTTCCCCGTTGTCTAAAATGACTTTCATAATCTCTGCATTCTTTTTAGTCATTCTTGGATTTTTTATCTCGGCAATTTGGATTGATCCTTTTTCATTGACAGTAAATGTAAAATTCCTTTTGCCTTGCTCATATTCCCTTATCAGTTCAGTAAAAGTTAAATCTCGTCCATCAGTAAGCTTAACCTTTGTATCTGCCGTAAAGCATCCGAAATTTCCCTGCCCGTCAATTAATTGGTACCTCATTGAGAAATCCTGCGCAAGCCGAACAAGAGTATCATAGATTGCAGAGTCGCCGTGAGGATGGAATTTGGCCATGCAGTTTCCTACTACATTTGCTGACTTTTTGAAAGGGCTATTGTGCAAAAGCCCGCTTTCCCACATGGTAAACAAGACTCGCCTGTGCACCGGCTTTAAGCCGTCCCTTACATTAGGCAGTGCCCTTCCGACAATTACGGACATGGAGTAATCCAGATAGCTCTGCTTCATCTCATCCTGGATGATTCTGGGTATTATTTTTGTGCCTAATTTCCCTTGGTTTTCTTCTGCCATTTTTCAAAGAACTTGAATATTAATTTATCGTCTATAATTTGGTAATTTTTATGATTTATAATGGTTGTGTTTTCCTGATAGTTTCTATATGGAAAATTTCTATACTGAAAGTAAAAAAGGAAAAGAACTAACAATATTTAAAAGGTGGGGTATATTATGTCGCCCCAAAGGCGACCGATTGATTTTTTATTACGTTAATATTAATTTTATTTAATTCAATGGTAAAATCTTTAACTGCCTACTCATAAAAAACCAATACAACCACTGGACATCTTCACACAAACTTTATAAAAGATAATTTCTTGTTTATTGGAATGAAAATCTCGGTTACTTTATTGTCATCTTACCTCTACTGTTCAAGAAAGCTGTTTCTTGAGCAGGTGCTAAAGCTCAAAGAGCCGCCCAAGGAAAGCCTCGTTCTTGGCTCTATAAGGCACCAGATATACGACCATATAAATAAAAAGGAACGGGAGATAGTCGTTTCCATAACCAAAAAAGAAAGCCTGGAAAATATACAAAATCTATACAGACGGCAATATCTTGGAATATTAAGGGAAGCAATCCTTGGGAATAAGAAAAGCATCAATTTATTGGGCCTGAATATTCTTGAAGTCTACAAAAAAATCTTTCCGTATGTTATTGAAGAATGCTCGATACGCGCATCGAATATTTTCAGCTTTGTTGAATCCAGCAATCTATTCGGAGAAGAGCTATGGGAGAAGCTAACCCCGAAAATAATGTCCGAGATAAGAGTTGATTCGGAAAAATTAAGATTAAAGGGAATAATAGACCAAGTTTATGCATATGAAAGCGATTATGTGCCCTTCGAGCTAAAGACAGGAAGCATACCAAGCGACGGAGTATGGCCGTCGCATAGGATACAGGTGGCCGCCTATTCATTGCTCCTGCAGGAAAAATTTGGCATGGAAATAAAAGAGGGGTTCGTTTTTTATCTAGATTCAAAGGAAAAGAGGCGAATTGCAATAAACCCTTTTATGAAAGAGGAAGTGATGCAAATAACCGATGAAGTAATCTCTCTTCTCGAGGGCAAAGAACTTCCGGATTTTTGCAGCAACAAAAACAAGTGCAGAAGCTGCGGGTTGAAGCAAACCTGCTATAGTGAAAATGAAATGGGCCGATTATTGGGCGCATTGAAAAATATAAGCTGAAAAATTCGCCTGAAAAGCGAATTTTTCAAAATATCAATTGTAGTATACGGTTATTTTTGCATGGCAACTTGATTCTATATTTTGTACTAT
>CAYWNO010000006.1:0-24891 GCA_964459665.1 uncultured Methanosarcinales archaeon | reverse complement strand
TTGAATAATTCCAATTTGGAAAACGCAAAAAAAGATACTGTAAAGTCTGCAAACGAATACTCAAACTGGAACGCTGAATTATGCAGGCAGATCGGAGAGCACGGCAACAAATTAATCAAAAACAACCAGAACATACTTACTCATTGCAATGCAGGGGCTCTTGCATGCGTTGACTTCGGGACTGCATTGTCGCCGATAAGGATTGCGCACTACAGCAAAAAGAACATCTTTGTTTATGTTGACGAGACAAGGCCGAGAAACCAGGGCACATCGCTGACAGCCTGGGAATTGGCGCAGGAAAAGATAAGCCATGCAATAATTGCGGACAATGCAGCTGGATTTTTCATGAAAAAAGGGAAAATAGACTTTGCAATTGTGGGGGCTGACAGGATTGCAATGAACGGAGATGTTGCGAACAAGATAGGCACATATGAAAAAGCGGTTTTGGCAAGGGAAAATAATATTCCGTTCTATGTTGCGGCGCCTTTATCAACTTTCGACATAAAATCAAAAAGCGGCGATGACATCGAGATAGAAGAAAGAAGCGAAGATGAAGTCCTGTACATCCTTGGCATAGGAGAAGACGGCAGAATAAGAAAGGTAAGGATTGCGCCTAAGGAAAGCCGCGCAAGAAACCCGGCTTTTGATGTTACGCCAGCAAAATACATAACTGGCATCATAACCGAAAAGGGAGTCATAAATCCGTCGAGAGAGGATATAGGAAAGTTTGCAGCCAATAAAAAATAAAAACCATGCATATAAAAAAAGAAATTTTAATTGATGCAAAATCAGAAAAAATCTTCCAGATTTTTTCTGATTTGGAGAGATGGCATCAGTGGGGCGGCTGCATAATAAAGGCAATGTGGATTTCAGGGAGAGAATGGCAGCCAGAATCTATGTTCCTGCAAACCGTCAGGGGATTTGGCATGATAAAAAAATTCGATTCAAAAGTTAAAATCCTGGAATCGGAGCCATGCAAAAAAGTCACGTGGACGGGAACAAGAAAGCTCATTAACGGAACGCACACATTCGAATTCAAAGGGATTGGAAACAAAACAAAAGTTTCCAACTTCGAGAATTTTAGGGGGATACTCGCGCCCGTGCTGTTCCCATTATTCAAAAATAATTTTGAGATTTATTTTGAGCAGTTTCTTGAGGGGCTAAAAAAGGAAGCTGAGAAATAAAAATTTGAAAAATTCGCTTGAAAAGCGAATTTTTCAAAGCTCACATCAGCCCCCTAAAGTTGCGCTCAATATCCTGCTCGAGATTGTGTTGAACAGCAGCATTACGCTTCCCGATATGAAAATGTAAAGCAGCGTGCTCCTTATAAGGTTGTTTCCAAGCTGGTATCTCTCGTTTAGCTTATCGGAGCCGTTTTCAACTCCGTTTGCTATGACTGTCAATATAAAAGTAATCTGGACGACATAGATTCCGACTATAATCTGGAAATAATATGTCGGAATGCCTTCTCCGAAAAGCCCTAGGATTCCGCTAGGCGCGCCTGCGCCCTCTGTTGTGGAAACTGAAGCCGTAACCTGCTGCAATTGCGAGCTTAGCTTTCCTAGTATTGAAGTTATCATCGAGGTTATTCCTACGACGACTCCTGCGATTGCCGGGGTCAAAAATTTTATTTGGGAGCGCATGGAAGAGATTACGTCTGCCATCAGGTCTTTAAGCCGCTCATTGACCTTGTGTATCTCCTTTATGTACCTTGCGACATTGGTTAGCGCCTGCGCCGCAATCAATGGGCCCTTCTTTATCGCCTGCGTAAGCACTTTCATCGAGCTTTCTATGAGGTTGCTGGGAAATGAAACCAAGGCGCCGTGCAAGGGATCAAATATTGCTTTTTCTATTCCCATCCCGAGGCTTTTTATGTTAAGGCTTACAAGCTCAAAGAAGCTTCCGGAGATTGTGCCCTCCATCATATCTGCAACTTTTCCCACAGCTACCTCGACGGGAATATTGTCCCCGAGCCTGTTTCCAAGCTGGAACAATGAGCTTGCAAATTCCAGCTCAAGCTGCTTTGACTTATCCCGTATCTTTATCACGTTCTTTGAGCTGAGCCTGTAGTACAAGCCGATTGCGATGCCAAAGCTCAAAGGAATAAAAAGGCTGGCCAGCGATGCCCCAAGCCCGTAAGGGCCGCTCTCTTGATTTGTAGTTGCGCTGCTCCTGTATTCCAAAAAGCAGTATCTTTGCCCGCATGAAGATGTTGCATCCTCGCCTCCAATACCGAAGTCAGGAATGCCGACGGCATGCATCATCAGGGGCATTAAGCCAATCAGCAAAAAAAGGACTCCCAAAGAAACGCTTATGACTAATGGGGTCATCCGGATTTCTTTGTTTCCGATTCTTATTAGGACATTCCTGTATTTTTTTAGCTCCGGATTTTCTTCCGCGATGTCTGTATCTCCATACCCTGTAGGCCTTCTTGAAAGAATGCTCTTGCCAAGGTAGTAAACGATGACGGTGAGTATCACATTATAAATGACGGCAAGATGATACCATCTTACCCCTTCCATGAAGCTTACGACGAGCGGCAGGATTACCAGCCCAAGGATCGGAAGGATAATCCCAAGCATGTGCAGCATCGTGATTGGGTTTTGCAGGTTGTGCGCATAATGGAGCATCTTCTCGTATGTCTCGTCGAGGATAACGTCCAGCGACTTGTCAAGCGCATTCAGTCTTCGCGATTCATCTCCCTCGTATAAGGAGCTTTCAATAAGGTGGAATGCCTCGATAAATTCTATGTTCCACTTCTTCCATGTCTCAAGGTAAATGTCGAGAGCCTCCTTTACGGATGAATAGGTTTCATTTTCAACATCCCAAAGCACTTTTTTTAGGTCCAGCGAGAGGGGCGGCGCAAGATGCTCGGATGCAAACTCGATTGCCTTCTCGAGGTTTGAGGTGTGCCTCATGTAGGTTACCACATAGAAAATGCATAGCACCATCTGGTTGCTCGCCTTGAGGCGCCAGTTATTTGCAATAAACTCGGGCGCTTTTCCAAAAGGCCGTATCATTGAAAGAGAGCCAATGACGAACAAAAAAACAAAGAATGCCGACTGGAAAACCAAGAATGCAAACAATGAGCCGAGCACGGCGCCCACTATGGGAATAAGGAAGGAAAAAGATACGGCTCCCGCAGGAGTTATGTTAAGATGCGTTATATCAATTGCTTCCTGCAAAACGGCAGCTTTCTTCTGGTCGGGCTTTATCTTGAGGATTTTTTCGCTTAAGTTGCACAACTTCTCGTAAACGCTCATGTGCTTTGGAAGAAAGTCTTCCTTGAATTCCTGGTATTCTTTGGTTGTGGCGGGGTTTGAAGGCTGCTCTTCAAGCTTTGCTCCTAGCTCTTTCTCTACCCTTTTCTTGTACATCTCCATTAACGACTGCAGTTTTTGCCTGTCTATTTCTTTTGGCATTTTTGAAGTGAAAAATTTTACCTTTCAAGAAGGTGAAATTTTTTATAATTTACTGTGAAAATCAATCTTCTTAAGGCGCCTCTTTAGCCATTCATTCCAGTCAAAAAATATCCTCTTCGAGTCCAGGCTCCCCACTTCCTCCCTTATCCTTTCCGATATTTTGTGAAACTGGTCATTGCCTTGTATTACAAAATCGGCTTCGAGAATCCACGGCATGTTGCTCCTGTCTGCAAAATCAACAAGCGTTTCTTTTATCTTTGCCCTTAATGTGATGTTGTCCCATAAGGCGTCCCAGTTGCCCGCCCATTCCTTTACATTTCCAGCTATTGACTTTAGGATTTCGGAATCGCCGTTAATCAAATCTTCGCTTGTTTCCAGCTCGTCTTTTTTCGAATCGTATTTCATCAAATCAACAAAGCCCTTCTCGACAAGAGGGTCCTGCTCCCAGTGCTTTCTTACTTCCGTTATCTGGGTTATTCTTCTCCAGCGGTGCAATCCGTCTGCGCTCCTTATGGGGTTTGCGACGACCACGATGTCGGTTGCCTTAAAGCTCGTCCTCGGAACTCCAAGATCGTTTACTACCCGATCAAAAACTCCGTAAGGCGAGTCGCCGTGGATTGTTCCTGCAACTACATTAGCAAGGGCGCCTACCCTCATTGCCTCATACAATGCCAAAGCCTCCTTGCTTCTTATTTCGCCTATAATCAATGCTGAGTCGCCCATCCTTAAGGTTGTCCTTATTCCTTCGTCGGCGGGAACCTCGCTTGTGCCTTTCGTAAGCGCCGCGGCAACTTTCATTGACTGGATGTTGTAGCCTAGCTTTCTTAGCGAATTTGTAGGGAGCTCTAAAGTATCCTCTATTGTAATCACCCTATACTTTCTCATAAGCTCGACGAGCACTGCGCCGAGCAGGCTTGTTTTTCCAGCGCTTCTTGTGCCTGCAACAAGCATTGACCTTGAGCCGTCTATCAAAAAGCTCAAAATGCCGGCAGCGAGCGGGTTTAGCATCCTGTTTTTCATAAACAAAGGAAGCGTCCATGGCTTGTCGCGGTGCCTCCTAAAAGCAAAAGCAAGGCCGCTTGGATTAAGAGGCGGCGATATAACGGCAATCCTTGAGTTTGCCCCGGGAATTACAAGCTCGGTGTCGAGTATAGGATTTGCCTCGTCTAGCGGCCTTCCGGAAACCAGCCTTAGCTTTGAAGCCCACGATTCCGCCTCGGGAGCGGTAGGAACTATGTTAGTTCTGCAGTCGGCATAATCCTGATGCACTATGAACATGGGAGTTTCCCCCAATGGAGAGTTTATTGTTATGTCCTGCACCTTTTCATCCTGCAACAGCACCTCTATCAATCCGAACCCGACCGTGTACCTGACAAGGATTTTTGTCATCTCGTCTATTTCGGAAGGCGCAAGCCTCAGGTTCCGGTAATTTACAAGCTCCTCAATCAAGTCAGAGCCTATGTTATAGAAAACCTGCCTCATTCTCTCCGGGTCTATAAATTCCTGCCTCGTAGGCTTGTGCTCTGCCATTATCTTTCTTGCGGTGTCTAGGATTTCGTATTTCTCCTCGCTGAGCTTGAATTCCGGCGGCGTTAAATGATAAAGATACTGGACATTATCGGGCAGCTCGAATATAGTTACGTGGGTGCTGCTGTCAATCTCGTAGTTGTCAATCTCCTCACCGTCGGGAGGAAAGCTTGCCATGAGCTTTGTAAACATGAAATCGGGCCTTATGTCCGGGGTGAATATTCTCCTGTAGACGGAGCGGTCCCCTAGCTTGTAGCCCGATAGATAAGCCTTTGAAGACTCTATGAGTTTTGTCTTATCCATAATGCCCATCAGGTATTGCAGAGCCAAGATGTACTTTTGGGCGCACTTTGTGTAGGCCTCGTCGGCTGCCCTCTCGATTTTTATTCTTTCGTCCCTGATTGACCTTTTGAGCTCGACATACGCTCCCAAAGGATCCCTTTTAAGCAAGTCTGCAGTTATATTTTGCACATTTGCGTACCACTTGGCAGCCCATCTTGTGCAATTGGGGTCTGAGAGCAGGCTTTCGTAGCCGAATAAATCTTTCCTTTTGCTAAGCTGCGAGTACAGTTTTGCCATTTCCGCAAGCATCGTTGTTTGGCTATAATCATACTCATAGTTTCGCTTCTGCATATAAACGATTTTGGTTACGCTGCCTGCCTGCGCGAGAATATCTACTGTTCTTGACATGCAGATAGGATCATCCTCGAGGGAAGGCGTGTGGGGATATTGCTCCAAATCTATCAAAAGTATTGTTTCTTCCCCCTCCCTTAAAACATCATAAGTGAAGGGCTTTTTGGCTTCTGTGAATAGCGCCATTTTCAATTTGTTAAATGCTCGAGTCTCTCAAAATCTCCTGATCCGTCAATGCCCTGTTGTAGATTTTTACCTCGTCTATTGCGCCATTAAAAAGCGCCCCATAGTCTGTTTGAGGCGGAGGATATAATGGCACAGTTACACTCCCGTTTGGCTCTACCCTGTAACCTCCGCGTGAACCTATCCTAACAGGAACATTATTTGTACAAACATTGCCGCTTATTCCTGTGTATTCTTTCTTCATTGCGCCATTAATGTAAGTCCTGACTTTAGAGCCATCATAGGTTACGGCAATATGTATCCAAATGTTTTTGGGTATAGTGCCTCCGCCATCTGTCCACCCGCAGTTATGGCTGGGCAGTCCCGAGAGTCCACAAAAATAAAAAGCAAGATTATAAGTTGGAATTTGGTCTGTTGATTTTCCGCAAGTATTAACCGTATTCTCCGGCCCTGTATTATCGTGGACGGCCATTTCATACATTATCCAGTCTTTATTAACTATCATATTCTGGTCAGCCTTTCCAGTTACTTCATTCAGCTTAATCCAAGCTTCAATAGTGCCTGCATTCTGAATGTCTAACATCGGCGAATCTGGAATTTCCGCAAAAGCGCCCAAACCGTCAAAACTTAAAGCAGTGCCAATCTTTCCAGGAACCCATTGGGCACCATTGAAAACGTTAAGCCCATTGTTATTGCCGCTTGAATCGGAAGACTGGGTTCCCGAGCCTTCGTCAAAATGCCATGAACCTGCTAAAGCCGTTGAAGGAACCAGATCATCTTGGACTGCAGAGTAAACATATCCAGTTACTTCTTTGCTGTATAAACTGCTGCTCATAACAGGATGGAAGGTTACTTTAAGTCTTAATTTTACTTTTTCTTGTCCTAAAATATCTACACCTGAAAAATTGCTGCATATGACGGGAACTTCTTTTATATCGCCAGATTTCCATACTGATCCAATTGCCGATGAATTGCATACTATCACTCCTTTGTCAGTCAATG
The DNA here is from genome assembly GCA_964459665.1 of uncultured Methanosarcinales archaeon. GTDB lineage: Archaea > Nanobdellota > Nanobdellia > Woesearchaeales > GW2011-AR4. The sequence goes on along the minus strand of CAYWNO010000006.1, from coordinate 18,124 downwards.
CCGATATTTCGTCAATTATGGCAGGTTCTCCGAGAGTATTTTTTAATATTAATTGCAATCCGTTTTTGTATATTGTAAATTCCCTGCAGTCAATTGAACCGAACTTGCAGTTATTTGGAAATAATTTGCTCGGGCTTAAAATGCCGAAATATGAAAGCGCCCCTATCATGATAAGGATAACAATAAAAGCCCAGCCGTATGTGGATAAAAATTCAATTGCCGCCTGCGATTTTTTGCTGAAAGCCGTTTTTTTTATGCTCATTATTTTTTCGCCTCTTTTTTTAGCATTTCCAATGCAACCTCTACCAAATGCGACTTGTTCCTGTACCTTTTATTGCCGTTAACCTCTTTTTCAATCCAGTCGATTAACTTCTCCTCTATAGTTGCGCTTATGGGCTTTTTCATGTTAATGTTAAAATGCCGCCATAATATTATAGAGAGTTTTGAATAACCCTATTCCATTTATAAATAAACTGCATTTACTTTATAAATACAGGGGGTTATTCAAAGTCCTCTATAAACTATTTTTTATATTATATTACAATTAATTATGCACAAAAATAGAAAACTCTGGATGTAGCGAAGTGAAATCCAGAGTATCATTTGAATTTAAGGAGTTTTCTATTTTTGGCATCCTAAAAATCCGACCCGAGCCCGAAGGGCGAGCAAACTCTGGACGAAGCGGAGCGTAGTCCAGAGTGGTCGGATTTTTATGATATTTTTTTATCTAGTTTATATTATAAAATAATATATAAGGTATTTAAGGATTATGTTTTTGAATGGCAAAATTTATATAATTGCGGGAATCTTGAGCAAGAATGCCACTACAAGAGCCTATGCCTCCGCCGCCCAAAAAGCACGAGGGAATTCTAAAATTCGGGCACGCCGAGCAGCAGCAAGCCCCTGATTTCGGAGGCATGACGGGCGACATTAACAGCCTTGGCAGGCGGCTGCGCCTTTTGGAAGAGGGGGTTACCAACATGAGAAGGTTCTTTCAAATCACGGAAGACAACTCAATAGCAAAGAACAAGCATTATTCTGCAGAGATAAAGACATTGGCGTCTGACATCAGCGAAATCCGCAAAGAGGTGCAGGAGCTAAAAGACAAGCTTCTTCTTGTGATAAAAGAGCTTCAGGTGGTCGCAAGGAAAGAGGAAGTAAAGGTGCTTGAAAAATACATAAACCTTTGGAATCCGGTAAAGTTTGTAACGCAAAACGAAGTTGAGCAGATTATAAGCGAGGTTCTCGAGCAAAAAAAAGCCCAATAACCCAAACTTTTATTTTGCATAAAATGCTAGAGTTCATAAAGAGGATATTTCGGGAGCAGGAAGTAAAGAAGGCAATACAGATAAGGCTGATGGATTGCGAAGAATGGCTCAATGAAAATTCAAAGCCTTTAATGGAAGAGGTGATGCTTCAGGCAGAAGGCATTTTGATGAAGATTGGCGAAGAGATACAAAGGGTAAGGTTCAATGTACAAGCCCTTGAAAATGCAAAATTACAGAACCCGAACATACCTTTCAAGGCCAAGCAATACATGGAGGGAAACCGCAAGGCATACATCAAGGCAATAAACTCATTTATGGGGTATCTTGATATAAACAACAAGGATTATTTTTACCTTCTTGATTTTTGCGGGAAATTTGACTCATTAATAGGCGATTTGAACAATGGTACGCTAAGAAGCTATACCATACTTCAGGAATTTTTTGCAAATGAAACGGGCAATGTAGCCGAAAACATCAGAAATATTGACTTATCTTTCAGGGAGCTAAAGTCTGCCTTGGGCAATGAAAAGGTTGCTGCCGTAAGCAAAGCTGCAGAAAAAATCAAAAGCCTCAATGCAAAGGCTATGCAGAAAATAAACCTCGAAATGGACTTCAAAAAAACAGAAGCTGAGCTAAAGCTCTCTGAAAGCGAAAAAGCCTCACTTATGTCGGAGATTAAATCATTCAATGAGAGTTGCGAGCACAGTGAGTTTATGAAGCTAAATGGGGAAAAAGAAAGCAAGGCAGGAGCTTTCTATAATGATGAAAACCTGATACTGCAGTCTTTTTCCATACTGGAAAAGCCGCTTAGGAAGTACTCGCACATGGAATTTAAGCACGAAGAGCTTGTGCTCGATTACCTAAGGCAGCCTGTTGAATCGCTTTTTAACGACAAGAGCCTTGAGATTCTGCAGATTCTTGGGAATCTGGAGAATTTCCTGAAGGAAAACAGGCTGCATGTTGATGATAAAAAAAAGGAAAAATCATTCGAGGAAATCAAAAGGCTCAACAGGGAATTTTTGCAGCAGTTCATGAAAAAGCACTCATCATTCAAGGCAGAGATGGAAGAGCTTGAAAGCAAGGTAAAATCATCCGGCGTTCCTGAAAAATTAAGAAAATACGGCAGGCAGCTCAAGGATATCAACTTATCAATAGAGAAAAGCAGCAATGATTTTGGCCAATTAAAAAATGAAATTTCAAAGGCGGCAAATTCCATGCTGAATTTAAAAAATGAGATTGAAGCTGATATAAAAAATATTTTTAGGGAGGATGTAAATATTCTGGAACGTTGAAAAAATCATCTTTACAAAAAAAAATGATTTTTTCAAAATTCTCTATTTTCCAAAAACAATAATCTTTAGCAGCTGCTCGCCGCTCCATACATCCCTTTCCTTAAAGACTGAAAAATCGTGCTTTATGGCGTGTTTTTTCACAAAATCAGGCATTCTGGAGATTATTGCAATTGTCCCGTTTCTGCCCAGAATGTATTTAGATTGGTAAAAAAACTCGTTGTATATCTTATCCAAATCGGCATTCTTTGATAGCGGCGGGCTCGTTACAATCCTGTCCACGCTGCCTTCCTTGAACTTTATGTCAAGCCACTCAATATCAATCCTGCTAAAATTAATGCCTTTGTCGACTCCAGCTATCTTTGCGTTTTTTTTTGAGTAATCCACATACTTAAACAGGTGCTCATAGCAGAATATGCCTGTTTTTGCCTTTTTGATTCCTTTGTCAATATCCTTAAAAAAACTTTCAAAATTTATTCCCAAATCCAGTTTCAGGAAAGCAAGCCTTTCTTTTTTATAATAATTTTGCGGAAAATTGCCTGCATGGAATGCTGCCTCTATGGGTATTATGCCGTCCCTTGAAAAAGGGTCAAGCAAAACCTCCTTTTTTTTGAACCCGCTTTCTCTTACAAGGGAATAAGCGATTGTTCCCCTCAATGAATTTGAGGCGAGAAATATCTTGTAATCCCTCTTGTTCATCTCGAACCCTGCAAAATCTACCCCAAAATGGCATTTGTCATTAAGGATATAGGCAAAGAACACAACGTCATAATCTTTTATATCGACTTTTGCCTGCCTGCCCCTTAATTTTTTAATGAGCAGACCGCCGATTTTTCTTTCGACCTCGACGCTGTTAAATCCATGGCTTCCAAGCCTTAGGCATTCGACCTTGAATTTTTTGGCTTTGCAAATCCAATCTTCAAATTTCGATTCGCCGATGAATTTTTCAAGGTCGCTAAAGAAATCCCTGAATTCAAAGCTGCCAATAAGGCACAGTATCCTGTCGGCAGACTGGGATTTATAGCAAAGCAGGCACAACTCGCTGAACCTGCTAAAATCAAAGATAACGCAGCCTTCCTGCGCCCTGCATTCGGCACCGATTAATTCCTTTATCTCGATAGATGCCGTTTCCTCTATGCCTTTTGACGTGATGGCAAGCCCTTTCATATGATTTTAAAAAACGCCGGGACTGGGACTTTCACCTTACTTTTCAAAATTTTTGCCGAGCAAAATTTTTGAAATCCAAGTTTTGAACCCAGATATCCTATTCGGAAACAGGCTCGCTGATAGATTAAATTTCCAGGCCTGCGCAATCTCCTGCCCGCTAAGGGTGCCAAGTTATGCGATCCCGGCAACAGTAAAGGTTTTATTTTCAATTTATAAATTATTCTATAGTGTTGGAAGTAAATAATTGAGCATATTAATCCAACACTATCATGGAAATCATGGATTTTCAGGACACCGAAAATCTCCGATTTTCGCGTGTATCAAGAGGACGCAACAAATTTCAATCAATTATTTGCGTCCGATATTATAGAGGACTTTGAATAACCCCCCTGTATTTATAAAGTAAATGCGGTTTATTTATAAATGGAATGGGGTTATTCAAAACTCTCTATATTAAAAAATCCTCTTTCTTATGTAGCTTAATGCCCCGCCAAAAGCTCCAAATATTATGGTGCCGCAGGCTTCCACCTTCTTTCTTTTTATGGCAGTCCTTAAATCGCCGTCGAAAATGGAAAAAGCCGTGCCAATCTCGAAGAAGAAATGCGAATCTGAGCCTGCGGTTTTTGCAATGCCGAGCCTTTCTGCGGCATCATTGGCCTTTTTATTGTCGCCGGGCAACGTCCTTGCATTGAAGCACTCGACTGCATCTATTTTTTCATTTACTTTTTCAAGTGGCAGCTGGAATTTATGGTTGCTAAAAAGCGTCGTCCTGAAAGGATGGGGGAGTATCACTAGGGCATCCTGCTTTCTTGCTTTCCTCACCGCGGCAAAAAAATCAATCTCTTCGATTTTTTTGCCGATGTAATAAACCAAAACGTCCCCGTAATTGGTGCTTATCTCCTGTCCTACAATGACCTCGAAATCTTTGTCCCTGTTGAGCCTTTTAACTTCCAAAGCGCCTTTTATCTCATTATGGTCGGTAATTGCAATCCCGTTTAAACCGCGCTTTTTCGCGATCTTTAGTATTGTTTGCGGCTTTAGGTTGCTGCACTTGGAATAATTGGTATGCATGTGCAGGTCGTATTTTAGCATTAAAAAAGAACGCTTGATTGTGTATTATAAATCTTACGCTTTTTCTGCTGTGTGGCATGATTCCGGGAAAAACTCAATTTTTCCGCAAAATTGATATTTTCAAAGTTCTCTGTACCCTCCTCTAACCGTAAGCGTTGCGAATTTTTGGATGAAGCCGGTAAACTTGCAACTGCCAGCCTAATCAAAGGTGCTTTCATTTCGCCGCCCGTTCAATAGCATGTCCGCAGCCATGGCATAAACTGCCGAGAAATGCCCGAATCTGGCATAGTCGCCCACAAAGTGCAGCAAAGTCTTTTCAGCGCAGTTCCTGTACATTTTTTCGCCCGTCAAAAAATATATCCTTAAAAACACAATCGAAGAAAAACAATTCTCCAAGAATTGTTTTTCTTTGTATTTTAACATTCCTAAGCTATCCTCTTTGGCGATTCCGTCATAAAAACCTCCGGCTTTTTCATCATAGAAATTTTTCAATATAAATGCAGAATTTTCCTTTATATTTTCAAGATATTTTTCATTTCTATTTATTGAATGGGCATCTATTAAAGCGTTTAAAAAATAAATATTATCATTCAGCAGCCCATGCATATTGGGCATGCCGTCAAAAAAATGGCACAGCCCGTTTTTTTGGCTGTAACACTTGTCCAATATAAAATCCGCGCTTTTAAGCGCAAATTTTATCGTTTTATTATCATTTAATATGCTTGCTGCCCTTATGTACGAAGAAATCATCATGGAATTCCAGTCCACATAAATCTTTTTATCTACATAAGGGTATCTCTTGTTTTTCCTTTCTTTGCCGCTTAAGCTATAAAACTCTTCATCTGCGTCCTGCGAGCCGTAAAAGCCGCCTTTTTTTCTGTCAGACAAAAATCCTTCAATGTAAGATAGAACTCCAATAACTGTATCTTTGTATTTTTCCTCCTTTGTGATTTCAAATGCAGTTGAATAATTTTTCAATAATCCCGCATTAGTGTCAAGCATTTTTTCATAATGGGGTGTTTTCCAGTCCTGAGTCACGGAATACCTAAAAAACCCGAAATCAACATTGTCATAAATTCCATCGCGCATTCCGTCAAGCGTCTTTAATGCCATATCGAGATATTTTTTAATTTTTGTTTTTTTGTAATTTATTAGCAAAAAATCCAGCACATCCGGGTGTGGGAATTTCGGCTCCATTCCAAACCCGCCATGGGACACATCAAAATTATTCTCCACAGAAATCAAAATCTCTTTTATGATACCTTCATCAATCACTTTTTTATTTAGCGGTTTCGCTGATGCTTTACCCTTATTTGCAAAAACCCTTCCTGAACTGGCGGGATTTTTTTGATATTGGATTTTCACGCTTTCAAGAGCAGGTTTAAGCCTTTCTGGCGGCACATAAGTATCCCCTGCCATTATATCCCCGTTATGATTAAGAAAGACAGTTGAAGGAAACCCGCCCATGTTGTACCTTTCCCTTATATCCGGCCTTTCGTCTATGTCCACCTTTATTGGAATAAAATCGTTGTTGATTATTTGCGCAATCCTATCGTCAGAATAGGATGTTGAGTCCATCACATGGCACCAATGGCACCAAACGGCAGTCAGGTCAAGCAGAATCGGCTTGTTCTCTTTCTTTGCTTTCTCAAAAGCTTCCTTTCCCCAACCGAGCCAGTTTATTTTATTTTTCATAGCCCTTTACCACATCTTCGAATATCTTCATTATTTTCTCCCTGATTGCCCTGTTCCTAAATCCGTGCCTCTCAAGGAAGTTCAGACCATTTTCCGAAAGATATTTCCTAAGCTTTGCATTTTTAAGCAGATACAAAATGGCTTTTGCAAGCAGTTCCGGACTCTTTTTTTCAACAAGGAATGCGTCTTTCTTATGCCCGAAAAACTTTTTTGTCATGCCGGCTTTAGTTATGATACACGGCACTTTGGAAAGCATCGCTTCCAAAATGGTGGTGCTAAAGCAGTTCTCGACAGGGCTGCACGCAACAAAAATATCCGATATTGCAAGGTATCTATCCACATTTGATGAAGGGCCTGGCATGATTACCCTTTTTTCTATGCCCAGCTCTGCTATCCTGATCCTGATTTCTTCTTTTAGGTGCCCATCTCCTGCAATTATGAACCTAACATTCTTTGCAGTCTTAGCCAAATATCCTATGGCATTGACGAATGTAAGCGGGTCTTTAAATTCCTCGAACCTCCCTATGAAAGTTACGATATTCTCACCTTTTATGCCCAGCTCTTTTTTTATCAGGGCTGTGTCGTGATTTTTGAGGAATTTTTCTTCATCCAAAAAATTCTTGACGTCTGCAACATTTGATATGTCCATCTGCCTTATCGATTCTATCATGTCATAATGCGCCGATGCCACAACATCCATCCTTTTGAGAACAAGCCTGTTAATCCATTTAGGCAGCCCACGTATGCCGCCGCCATGCTCTGTTAAAACAACAGGCTTTTTAAGGAAAATTTTTATGGGAATGGCCGCAATCCCGGACAAAGTCCAATGCGCATTTATCACATCAGATTTTCTTGCTACCCTGAAAGATTTGATTATAAACGCAAGCATGAAAAACGGCACCTGTATTTTTGCCAGAAATTCTTTTTTAAAGCTCTCCCGCATCCCGCCGCGATAAGTGAGCCTCTGCAGGCTTTTTGGGTAAAAATAATTAAAGCGGAATATCTTGACATTATCCCTTTCTTCATAATCCTGCGCGCCCATCCCTCCTGAAGTAACTACCGTAACATCTTCCGTTTTTGCCAATTCCTTTGCCCAATAATGCATGAACGGCACCCAATGGTCGTCTTTAGACCTTGGATAAGACGTGCTTAGTATGCAGATTTTCATTTTAAAAAGCGAATTTTTCAAAGTTCTCTTTAATCCAACCCAGACTGCTATTATATATTTTTCGCTTGTGAAGGCTGTCTATACAATCAAGAATAAAAAAAGCCTGAACTTTAATGAAGCAATCCCTTATTTATTTTACTTTGCTAAATGGTTAAGCTGCCTTCTCATCTTCGTCTTCACCGAAGTTTTCTGTATCCTCTCCGCCATAATCCTCTTCTGAATCAGAGCTTTCTGCTTCTTCCTTGTGCTGCTCATACTTTTCTTCTTGGGATCCTTCTGAAGAATCAGATTCCTCCCCACTCTTTTGGCCTATCACTTCTGCAAAGCCGACTTTCGGGAGCACTCTTGTAACTCTTATTCTTACTTCATCATCTTTTTTTGTGCCAGGCACAAATAAGACAAAACCGTCTTTCTTGGCAACGCCGTCCCCTTTATCACCTATATTATCTATTTTTACGTCTAACTCGTCCCCAACCTTAACCGGGGCAAAACTTCGTGAGCCAAAGTCACGCCTTCCTCCTCTGTCATGTCTCATATCTATTTACCTCCGAAATACCTTTAGTTAGTGTAAGTAGTATTTAAATTTTGTGGGCTGCAAACTACAATTTCTCGTTTATGTTCGGCCAGTTTGTCATTACACATCCCCCGTCTATGACCAATGTTTGGCCGGTTATGTAGCCTGCCGCATCACTTGCAAGGTATGTAACGGCACACGCAATTTCGCCTGCATCGGCAAATCTCTTTAAAGGAACCTCTTTCTTTAGCTTATCCAATATTTTACTGTTGCCCATAAGCTCCTGATTCAATCCTTTTGTATCTACAAATCCCGGGGCAACGGCATTTACAGTTATATTATGTTTTGCCCATTCCAAAGCAAGGCTTCTTGTAAGGTTTATCACTCCTGCGCGCGCAGCGCCTGAATGAATCATTCCGGCAGCGGATTTAACCGCATAAATGGTTACGATATTGATAATCCTGCCATACTTTTGTTTTTTCATGTATTCCCCTACAGCCTTGCAGCAATAAAAAGTGTTGTACAGGTTTGTTTTTAAGACGGCATCAAAGCCGTTGGGGCTTATATTCTCTATTGGGGCAATAAACTGGCCGCCGGCATTATTGACAAGAATATCTATCTTTCCATATGCCTTCGCAATGCTCTTGAAGCTATTTTCAGCTTCCCCGACATTTCTCAAATCTGCCACAAATCCTATGCACTTTCCAAATTTGCTTATTTCTTTAATCCCTTCATCAACATTTCCCTTTTTCCTGTGGATTATTGCGATTTTGGCGCCTAATTCTGCAAACTGAATGGATATGGATTTACCTATTCCGCTCCCGCCGCCTGTAACAACCGCTATCTTATTTTTTAATATGCCCTTGCTAAATATCATTTTACAAAATTTTATACCTTATCGAATTGCTATCAATCCTGCTTAATATCCCTCTGTCTCTTGCCGTAATATCTTTAGCAATCTTTGCATTGCCGCTTTCAAGCTCAAAGCCCGTATTTGCCTTAACTTCCTCGATGCTTGAATCATGGTATGTATATAAAATCTCTGGTTTGTTGCCTAATTTTAATGCTCCCAAATTGGTTATTACTGTCGTATCCTTATTTGTGCTGCTTGTAACAAAATCAACCTTCTCTACAAATGTTTTTTTAGTGTGGTGCTGGGTTACAATAACCGCGTTCTTGCATAAATTCCTTAATGTTACAGCCCCTGCAGGGCCGGGAAGCTTTACTTTCGGCTTTTTGTAATCGCCGATGCAGGTAATATTGACATCGCCATTGCCGGCTATTTGCACGGCGCCGAAAAACATCGTGCCTATTTCTCCTTTAAGCGCATGCTCCCACACATCGGTCAGTTCCATGAATGACTGCCTTTGCTCAAGCGCGCTTATAGTAACCGAAGAATAAGCCGGAGATTTAAGCACAGGATTTATCGCGCCGCTGCCGCAATTGAAATAATCAAAATTTTTGCCACACTTCCTTGCAAACATCACGGCAATCATGGGGAGCGGAGATGCAACTCCGGTAGCTACAGAAGTTCCGTCTTTTATGAATTCCGCCATGGAAATTATCATGTTGTCAATAGTGGACTTTGAAAAAATCAATTTTTTCGTAAAATTGATTTTTTCACCCATTTTGCCTGCATTGGATTTCATAAGGTAATCCCTTATTCCCTTCAAATCATAATCATAAAACCCAAAGCACGAAGTCGGCATGGCTCCGTTTTTGGCGTGCACAATAAAATCTACTTTTTCTTTCGGTATGGTTGCGCAATTTACGCTTTTTGTGATTTTTTCAACGCTTACAATGACTTTTTTGCTTGCGCTTGCAATCAGTCTATCTATTAGCGGGTCTTCTATGAAAACATTTCCTTCCAAGTCGCAATATTGCGCATGGATAAGCGCGAAATCAGGACGTACAGCCTCTGCCAGCACCGATTCGCGTCCGCCCTTTTTGATTTTTTTATATTGGTTGAATTTTAAGTAATCTGTGTTTTTGAGCTGCGGAACTTCTATTTGCTTAATTCCAAGAGAGCCTGCCTTTAATGCCAAAACTATTTCAAGAATGTCAGTCTCTTTCCACTCAATAAGCCCATTTTCGACTGCGCGCTTCCAGTTCGGCGCAATCACAAAGCCGTCTTCAAAAGAAAATCCGTTGAACCCGAAAGTTGCGTGCCGAACGCACCCTTCCCTTATCAGCACGTCGGATGAAAGCGGGTTTGGTATGCTTATCGTCCTTAAGTTTTTTTTGCCCTGCCTTGCTATCTCATAAACCAAAGCCATTGGCGCCCTGTTAAGCTCCATGCCGGAAAATGTTATCAGGCTGCCGTCAATGATTTTTGAAACTGCCTTGCTTAGAGTTGTAAATTCCATCTCAATCAAATCTTTTCTAATATAGAGGACTTTGAATAACCCCATTTTTTGAATTGTTTTGATTTTCAGTCTCGACGATGCGCAAATAATAAATTGTTATTTTCAGAGGGTTATTCAAAGTTCTCTATACTTTCTTTATCTATCTCCCTTAAGGTTCTTAATTCGTCTTGCGTTGGCTCTTTTGTTGTAGGAATTCTCTTTGGGATTATGGGCTTGAATCCTGTTTTTTCCAGAACTTCGTCTAGGCTCGAATGCCTGTGGATTGACTTAATTCGCATCTTCCCGTCTGAAAAATCAAAAACACATAATGGGGTAAAGCACAATAGCGGGCCGCCAAAAATCCCGTATTTTTTCCTTATGCCGTATCCTATGGAAGACACATAATCAACGCTTTCGACAAATCTTCTTGTTGAATGCTCAAGGCTGAATATGAAATATTTTCTTGCAAACTGCGCAATTGAAGTTGTCCCTATGCAGCCGGGGCCCCTTAATTTAAACTTTTTATTGCTGCCTTTTAGACCTAGAAGGTTGGTATTCCCGCATTTGTCTATCTGCAGCCCCGAGACGAAAAATGTGTTGCACAGAATGTTCGTATTTTTTGGGCTTGCCATGTTCAGTATCAGATCATGGCTCTCATTGTACTCAACAATGCCGCTTGATTTGGCCTTGGTATCTTCAGTCCACGCCGAAGGGCTTAATTGCGTGCCTCTTTCAAAATTAAGGCCGTGCCTTATGCGCAAGTTTGGCGAGTAAATCTTCTGCGCAAGATACGCTGCTGCAAGGACCAACTCGGCATTAAGGCCAAATGCTACCAAATCATCGTTCTTTAGCTCCCTTGCAACAATGCAGGCCAAAAATTCCCCGACCGAGTAATTTTTCATAAAAACTTTTTTTTGTTTTTTATTCGAGTTTTAATTTTTCCAGATTCTCTTTTCCTATAATCTTAATGTACTCTTCGTGATTATCGGCGCTAAAAACATATTTATCGAGATACTTTCCAAGTTTGTCTTCTCTGCATAAGCCCACATATTCCTTATAATGGCTTAAATCGGGAATGTAAAATCCGTTTGATGCCCCCGGATGTGCGCCAAAAGGCACATTAACTACTGAAGCGTTCCTTATGATTGTCCTATGCGCATTTTTTACAATGAGCTCGTTGCCGATAATATTCTCGACAGAGCACACGACGTCCTTTGATGCCTCTGCAAGCTCCTGCTCGCAAAACAGCCTGCCCAAGAAAATATTTTCTGGAAACTGCACGTTCCCGTATACATCTGCAAGCCCGCAATGCAAAAAACTCAGGTCAATTTTTATCTGGGGAATTTTTAAGTATTTCTTGCCGTTGATTCCAACTTCTTTAATTTCCTTGTTCAGCTTTGGTATGCTGCTCCCGATGCCTCCTTTCCAGAGCATATAGGGCACATCATAAATGCCTGCCTTTAGCGCAATGTGCCAGATGCTCTCGTCGCATTCCCAGATATCTATGCTGCCGCTTTCCGCCGCCTTTCTAAAATTTGGTGCAACGCTTTCAATCTTTTCAAAAGAAACGCACGAAGTTACTATCTTTTTTACGCAGCCCGCCCCTATGAGAATATCCGTTTCAATGCCTGAAGTAGGCCCCGAAACTACCGTTAGGTTTTTTATCTTTTTTTTTATTATGCCCCTTACAAAAGCCATCGGCGGGTTCATATAAGAAAATCCGCTTAACCCGAGCGTCATACCTGATTTTATCTTATCCAGTGATTCGTTTAATGTGGCTGTTTTTGTTTTCCTTCTCTGCATTGTTACCTTACGGGCCTGAATTTGATTCCATAATGGATTATTCCCGTTTCGCCGTCAACATAAGCCTTTCTCACGCAGGATTCCACCTTCATTCCTATCTTGATTTCATCAAACTCCACAATCTGGGCAGTGATTTTAGGCCCCTCATTGAGCTTTACAATGACAACAGAATAAGGCACCTCTTTTTCAAAGCCTGCCGGCGCATAGTGGATTGTAGAATGGGCATAAATCTCGCCCGTGCCTTTGAATTTATAATCTTCCAGTTCGGAGCTTTCGCATTTTGCGCACTTGCTTCTGGGCGGTAAAAATAAAGAAGCGCATTTTTTGCATCTTGAGCCTATTATGTAGTTGCCCCTTCTTGTCTTTCTCCACGCCATCACGATGTTTGATTTGTACATTTTAACTTAACTCAAAAAAAATTTCAACTTAGAGTTGAAATTTTTCATAATGAATATATGTTTACGACGGCGGTTGCGCCTGTGCCGCTTATGCTTTCTGTCAATGCGTATATTGGGTCTTTTACCTGGCGCTTGCCTGCCATCTTGTTTAGCTGCATAAATGCTTCTATTGCCTGCCTTATGCCCGTGGCTGCAAACGGGTGCCCGCATCCTTTCAAGCCGCCGCTTGGATTTATCGGAATTTTTCCGTCTAAATTTGCCTGCCCTTCTTCTATAAACCTGCCGCCTTTTCCTTTTTTTGCGAATCCTATGTCTTCTATTGAAATTATCTCGCCTATGGAAAATATGTCGTGCACTTCTGCAAAGCTTACTTCTTTAAGGCCGATTCCTGCCTTTGCGAGCGCATTATTTGAGGCAGCTATGACGGAATTAAACCTGGTAATATCCTCCCTTTCATGCACTGCCATTAAATCACTGCCGACTCCCGTTCCTATGATGTGGGCTTTATTTTTATGTTTTTTTGAAATATCGTCGCTGCACATCACAATTGCGCAGCAGCCATCGCTTGGTGCGGCAGAATGCAGCACTCTTATCGGGTCTGCTACCATCGGGCTTTTTGCGACATCCTCCCTTGTTATCCTGAACTTGAATTGGGCGATGTCATTTTCGGCAGCGTTGGAGTGGTTTTTTACAGATACCATATCAAGCTGCTTTCCCGTCGTTCCATGCTCTTTCATATGCCTTAATGTAATCATTGCATAAAGGCTTGCTAATGTAGCTCCAGTTGAAGCCTCCCATTCCTGCTCTAAAACTTCCGAAGTTATTTTTGTAATGTCAGTTATTGGAAGATCGCTCATTTTTTCAACACCAATAACAAGCGAGATTTTGCTTTGTCCTGACATTATTGAATTTGCCGCCTGCACTATTGCATACGCGCCGGCAGCATCTGCGCCGCCTATCGAGACCGTATTTTGGATTCCAAGCTCGTCAGAGCATAGCGCATTGATGTTGTTCTGCCCGTTTATTTGGCTTCCAAAACAGTTCGCAACAAACAAGGAATCAACGTCTTTTGATTCGATATTTGCTGATTTCAGTGCATTTGCGCAAGCGCTGCTAACCATCTCCCTAATCCCGTCCTGCCAGTTCTCCCCGAACTTTGTAGATCCTGCCCCTATTATGGTTGGTTTTATCTTCATTCTATCCTGCTTGTGTACTTGCAGTAAGTTGCATAGTCCACATATTTTTTCCTGTCAAGGTAATATTTTGTCGTCCTAACCTCTTTTCTTTTCTCCTCGATTAAGTCGCTAACTTTTATATAAAACGCGTCGCTTCCCGCCCCGCTGCCAAAAGACGTAACGATTATGCTCTGGCCAGGCTTTGCAATGTCGAGGACTGATGCAAGCCCTATAAGCGAGGCAGCCGAGTAAGTGTTTCCTATCTTATCCACAACAAAGCCGGCATTTACCTGCTCATTTGTAAATCCCAGCATTTTTGCAACCCTCGACGGGAATTTCCCGTTAGGAGTGTGAAATACTGCATGGTCCACATCGGAAACTTTAATCCCTGCCTTTTCCATGAGAAGATTCGTTGCAATGATTGTGTGCTTAAAATAAGCTGGCTCTCCTGTAAATCTCTCGCTGTGTGTCGGGTATCTTACCTGCGGCCTTCTCCAAAAATCAGGCACATCGGATGTGTAAGACAATGTTTCTTCAATATTTGCAATTATATCCTTCTTGTCGTTGCTTAAGATAAATGCAGCGCTGCCTGCGCCCGTGCTTTGGTCGCCTACATTCTCGACGCTGTATTCGGCGGCGTCCGCACCTATCGCAAGGCCGTACTTTACCATTCCCGATTTTACAAGCCCCATCACCATTTGAACTGCCGCCGTGCCTGCCTTGCATGCAAACTCAACATCCGCCCCTGTGTAGTTAGCGGACATCCCGATTGAATTGCCTATCATGGTTATGTTTGGCTTTACTGCATAAGCCGGGCTTTCAGAGCCGGAATATATGGCGCCTATATCCTTAGGATTTATGCCCGCATGCCTGATTGCATTCAATGAAGACTCTATACTCATTGTAACCGTGTCCTCGTCCATGTTTGGAACGGACTTCTCAATAATCATAAGCCCGTTCTTTACGGAATCAACATCCCTCCCCCATACATTTGCAATTTCCTCGGTCTTAATCCTGTATAGCGGTATGTAAACCCCGTAGCCTGCTATTCCTGCCATTTTATAATCCTAAGCCTCCGTTAATGCTCATTACTTCTCCTGTTATATAGCTTGCCCTTTCTGATGCAAGGAACAGGACGCAAAAAGCTATTTCTTCATTTGTTCCCATTCTTTTTAGCGGTATCAGGAGCATCATAACCTTCTTTCTGAAAAAAGGTATCTTGTTTGTCATCTCGCTTTGTATAAGCCCGGGCGCTACTGCATTTACCGTTATGCCTTGCTTTCCAAGCTCTTTTGCAAGCGATTTCGTAAATCCTATTATCCCTGCTTTTGAAGCTGAATAATTGCACTGCCCGAAGTTTCCGGATATACCTGCAATGGAAGAAATATTTATAATTCTTCCGTATTTTGGAATCAAAGGTATGGCGTGTTTTGTTACATTGTAAACGCTGTTTAGGTTTACATTAATCACCTTGTTCCATTCCTCCTGCGTCATGTTCTTTAAAGTCCTATCCATAGTAATGCCTGCATTGTTCACCAGAATATCTATCCTGCCGAATTCTTTTTTTACCGACTGAATCATTAAAGATACTTCATCATAATTGCCCACATCAGCTTTTATGGACATAACTTTCCTGCCGATTTTTTTGATTTCCTGCTCTACGCCCATTGCCCCGTTTTTGTCGTTGTTGTAGTTTATTATCACATCGGCATTATTTTTCGCAAATTCAACAGCTATTGCCTTTCCTATTCCCTTTGAAGCGCCCGTTACCAAAGCAACTTTATTTTTCAGCATAATCACACGGCTCCTTTTAGTATATGCACGCTGGCAATGCTTCCAGCGCCGCCCACATTATGGGCGAGCGCATACTTCACATTATCAACCTGGCGCTTGCCTGCATCCTTTCTTATCTGCTTTACAAGCTCATAAATCTGGCTTATGCCCGTTGCGCTTATGGGATGGCCCTTTGCCTTTAGCCCTCCGCTTGTGTTTACGGGAATCTTTCCTTCAAGATTTGTCATCCCCTTTCTTATCATCTCTTTTCCTTCCCCTTTTTTGCAAAACCCCAAATCCTCGTAAGATATAAGCTCTACTGAAGTGAAGGCATCATGTATCTCCGCAATGTCTATGTCCGAATGAGATATTCCGGCCTCTCTGTAAGCTTCTATTGCAGCAAGCCTTGTTGCTTCCCATGAAGCCATTTCGTCTCTTTCAAAAGGGGCAAGATAATCGGATTCTTCCGCAGAGCCTGCAATTTCAATATCGGTTTTATCTTTTGATAGTATAAGCGACGCTGCCCCGTTGACAGGTATGCTGCAGTCAAAAAGCCTTAAAGGGGAAGCAACGATTGGGGAATTCTTGATTTCCTCGACGGAAACAGCTTTCCTGTAAAACCTTGCCTTCGGATTATAAAATGCATTCTTGTGGTTTTTATATGCGACCAGCGCAAGGTCATCCGTTGTCGCACCAAACCTTGACATATACTGCTGCGCGACAAGGGCGTTTTCAGCAGGAAAATTCATCCCTTCGTTTTGCTCATATATTCTTTCGGTGCCCATCAGCATTTCATCAGTTACCGTCTTGCTTATGTTCGAAACCATCTTGTCAAAGCCGATGGCAAGAACATTCCTGTAGCCCGCGGATTTTTGCAGCTTTATTGCCGTCCAAAGGGCAGTGCCGCCGCCTGCGCAGCCGGCAGGAACAGCAATTATCGGAAGCTTCTTTTGGAACAGGCTGCTGACAACTGAAGCGCTGTGCCTCTGCCGCTCGCCGTTGCTTACCACATCATTATTTGAAATCACTATTGCCTCAATATCATCCATTGTCATATCTGCGTCATTTAATGCTTCCAGCGAGGATTCGTAAATCAATGAGGCTGTGGTATCCTGCTGAAGTCCAAAGCTTGTCATGCCTACTCCTTTTATGTACATTTTGAGTTTAAAAAATTACATTCTTGCCTTGCAAGAGTATATTTTTTAATGATTTTTATTGTTAATTCGTAATGCAGTATCCTTACTACATTCTCTTTCAAAATCTTCGGTAGAATAATGTGAAGTATAGCCTTGTTCTATTAAATATTTTTCCATTTCCCATATTGTGATTTCAGCTTTATGGGCAGCCTCTGAAATAGTTATTTTTCCTTTAAGGTAATTTTCTGCAGCTTTTTTATTTATGAAGTCTTTGTAACCTATCATTACTAATCTTCTTATTATTGTGCTTCTATCTTCTAATTCCTCTTTGCTTAGTTTTTGTATATTCTCTAAAATTTCCTTCGGTAGCCTAATACCTATTGCTTCATTCATTTTAAGCCCTCCATCAAAACTTTGTCAAGTATAGCATTGCTGAACCATCCTATCTCTCTTAATTGTGATATACTCTCTTTGAATTTTTCCTTATCAATTATGCTGTCTTTATAAAGTTTGAATATTATTGCAGGCGTTCCAATGAGATTTAAGTTCAATAATGCCTTCTTTTTTCTGACATTGTCATCATCAGTAGCTAATAAATCCGAATTTTCTTGCCAGTATAGTGCGACTGATTCAGATTCGCCTCTCTGAATGTTGTATTGATTTGCCTTATTAACAAAAAGATTATTGCTCATTTTCTTTACTTTTATTTTCTTTTTTTCAGCAAGCTCTTTTATTATTATAGCTTCTGGGTGTTCTTTGCCCTTTACAACAGTCTCATTATACACTAATTCGGATATTACTACATTTTTAAAATAATCACAACTTTTTTCAAGCAGCGTTATCTTTGCTAAATGGATTATTACCATAGCATCTTTTACTATCATTGTCATATATTGTGCACATTGTTATATTTAAATCTTTCTATAAAAATTTAACTACTTTAAAGTAAATAAAAACAAAAGATTTAAATACTCACTCAGACATTCTACACAAGGAATAGAGTGAAGAATCATGAACGGACAGGATTACTACAAAATACTTGGCGTTGAATCTAATGCTACAGCAGATGCTATAAAGGCAGCTCATAGAAGGCTTGCTAGACGGTGGCATCCTGATTTAAATAAAAGTCCTGAATCTAAAGAAAGATTTTTAGAGGCACAGGAGGCTTATAAAGTTTTGATTGATCCACAAAAAAGAGCTACTTATGATTCGTTAAGGGCTAATGAAAGGAGACCAACTTCAGACCATTTCCGAACTGAAAGAACACATATAGTATCTGTGCTAAATAACCGAACATTTTAAAAAGTTTAAAATATTCTCTT
>CAYWNO010000005.1:0-25698 GCA_964459665.1 uncultured Methanosarcinales archaeon | reverse complement strand
GTTTGGCAATATAGAATTAGCTTAACTGTTTGTCTATTTTAGGGGGTCAGTCCACAATTTTCCCGGGCTTAATATTCCAAAGTAGGACAACGCAGCTATAATCAATAAAATGATGAGAAATGCCCAGCCGTATGTAGATATGAATTCCAATGCGGCCTGAGATTTGTTATGCCTGCGTTTCCTGATTAGATATCTTATTCCCATTTCCTCTTTTTTCGTATATGCTCCTTATTTTCGTGAATTGCTATATTTATTTTTTGATTCTAGCATATCCAATCTTTGCTGCAGCCTTTCATTTTGCGATTTTAATTCATTGAATTCGTCTTGTAATTCGTCATTCTGCGCTTTCAAGTCCCTTATTGACTCAACCGCCAAAGCCTCAAACCCTATAAAGCCAAGAGTCTTGTAGCCGTCCTTGTCTATGCCGACCCATTCCGGAAATACCTTTTCCACTTCGTTTGCAATCATTCCCATGTAAGTTGCGTTCATGTTGTTGTGTATTGATGAGTTTTTCCATTGGTATGTTACCCCCTGAATGCTAAGGATTTTGCCCAAGGCATTATCTATTGGCTTTACATTCTTTTTTAGCCTTATGTCGGAAGAATCCGACCACGAGCCTCCGCCGGGCTTTCCAGCAGAGCCTGCAACTTCAAGCTTGAAGTTTGGATCTGTTGTTCCTATGCCGACTTTGCCGCCAGCAGTTATCCTCATACGTTCATCTGAGGGTAACCCGCTACCCCCTGTCACGAAAAGCATCGGAGCGCTCGGATGGAGTGTCTGAATCCTAAGTCCACCAGCCCCAGTTGAAACAAGTACTCCTGAATCAGTCGGATCAATAAATCCACGCGAATTATTGATCGCAGAACCAAACATTGTGAGTCCTATTAAGTTACCAAGATCATTCTTAGCTTGTATTCCAGGGCCACCGTTAGCAAGTGAGCTTTCCATTAACAAGTAAGGGTTTAAGTTATTAGAGCCAGTGTTTACGAGATGCAATTGAGCATTCGGATTCTTCGTCCCGATGCCGACGTTGCCTGCAAAGTATGACTTTCCTCCTGCCGAGTAGATCGCATAGCTATTCTTCGTGCCAAAATCCTGGTCCTCCAAGTAAATGCCGTAATGGTTGATGAGCGGCCGCGCATGAAACGGTGAGTGAATGTACATGGTATAATCGCTCGTGATTGAGCCGTTGTTGATTGAAGAGTTGATCCCGTAGCTATTCCCCGCATGGCCTGTGACTATCTTAAACCCATAATTATCCCTAGTTGAACCGCCGCCCGAGTTAGTTGATAAGACATTCAATCCTTTCTGATAATCCACCCTTCCAATGCCGATGGAAAAGGTGCCAATGTTACCACCCCATAACTCCTCTGCCGATCCGCTACCAGCATGGATCACTTCAGAAGAAAGTCCCCCTATATCAATCTCAAAATCTTTGGTGTTGTCGGATTTGGTTATCACTCGGTTCCTAGATCCAATAGTATACGTATTGGACTTTCCAGCCGGATTGAGCAAGAGTTCATTCACTTGACCTGAGATTAGGCCAAAGACACTATTAGATGACCCAGATGGTGTGTCCATATCAGTAACTTCTTCCGCAATGTTGAGAGTAATCCCTTTAGATGAGGTAGGGGGGAATTGTAAAACTATGATTATCCACTTGAGCGGCGTTGCCAAAGGCGCCATGGCCTAAGAATTGAGCGTTGCCGCTGACATCTAACTTCTGGGTCGGATTCGTCATTCCGATGCCGACGTTTCCATCTCTCGTGATGCGCATGCGTTCATTTGAGATTGCGGCTCCGCCTGTCGCAAAAATCATTGGAGCGTCCGCATTTACTGAATCAAGAACAAGACCACCCGTGCCTCTCGTTGTTAATGTTCCTGAATCATTAAGGC
This sequence comes from uncultured Methanosarcinales archaeon, assembly GCA_964459665.1. Classification (GTDB taxonomy): domain Archaea; phylum Nanobdellota; class Nanobdellia; order Woesearchaeales; family GW2011-AR4. The sequence goes on along the minus strand of CAYWNO010000005.1, from coordinate 23,802 downwards.
CATTGATGAATTTACCGCCGACAGACGAACCATGCATTGCTAGCATTATGGAATTGCCGATTTCATTCACCAGATAAGCAGCCGATCCAACTGTAGGACTAAGACTTTGAATTCTCAACGAACTCTGTACAATGGAAGGTGTGGAACTGGGAGAATTGCCGAAGATGTGAAGGGCGGCAATCGGGTTCGTCGTCCCTATGCCGACTTTGCCATTATTATAGAATGCTGACGTTCCATTTAGTGACCAAACCCTGCTGCCGTTCCCTGCCGCTGAAGTTTGGGTCGTGCCGTCCGGAAACTTAAAACCTCCGGAGGTCGATTCAATCGTGCCTGCTACGCTCAACTTCTGACTCGGATTCGTCGTGCCGATACCGACCCTTCCCAATGTAGTAATATCTCCAGTCACAAACAAGCCTTGAGCATCTGCGATATTTACTGAAGAGGCATCTGTCTTGCTGGTTATTGTATCTGTATACAAAGTTGAATGTGATGGCTGGTTTGATGTCCAGCCGTTGGCAAAGACATGCGTTGCTGTTAACAGGAAAGATATAAAAAATACAAGAACTTTCAACCCCAAATCAGATATTGTACATTTTTTTCCCATTTTATTCCCTCCCATTCAGTTTTTGCTCACAAGAAAAAGGTATAGAAGATTCGCTTGTTGTATCCAATGAAGCAACTACAATAGGCTTATTTACATTGTTCTTCGGCCTTAGCCTTAGAACGCCTGTGCCTAAATCTGTTTGTCCTATTATAGATTTCACACAACTTATTTCCGGGCTCATACTACACCTTTCTGGCAATAACTTGCTTGGGCTTAAGATTCCAAAGTATGATAAGGCGCCAATCATGACCAAAATAATTATAACTACCCAAACATAATTTGCCAGAAACTCAAAAGTTGCCTGAGATTTTTTTAAGTTTTTTTTAATTGGCTTTCGCATTTTGATTATTTTTTATTTTTAGCTTGAAGGGCATGCTATTGCGCCTGAAACGCTCAATGAGCCGCTTGTCAAAACAACTCTTCTGCAGGTGCCGTCTGCCGTGTCTTTGAGGATTATTCCGCTGCCAGATGAGGCGACATAAACATCTCCTCCAAGAATTGTTGCTTTTGAGCCGGGATTTGTCGTCCCGATGCCGAGGTTGCCGGCTGGTGATAACACGATGTGTCCAGACGTGTCGGTCGAAAGCGTCAGGGCGGCTGAGTTTGCCTGAATCGTAACAGGCTGGCCTGACGCCGCTGATAGAGCGAAATTACTTTCAGAAAATATCGAGGAGTAGCCCGATGTTCCCATCAGGTGAATTTCATAGGCATTGGGTACATTCGTGATCCGTAACGCATCGATCCCATCCGATGATACGACTTCCATCTTCCCCACCGGACTCGCCGTCCCGATGCCGACGTTGCCGTTGTGTTTTATTCTCAGCCATTCGGTATTATTCGCGCCCAATGCCAAATCGGCACTAGGATCTACATCTGTAGAGCGCAAGAAGCTCGTATGACTCAAATGGGTGACCTGAAGGTCGCCTTCGCCATCAAGCCATGTTCTAAAATCCCCTCGTACATCCAACTTTGTCTCTGGCCCCGTCGTCCCTATGCCGACGTTGCCTGTATCGGTGATGACAAACCTATCGACTCCCGCCGTCATGTCAGCCAGATTTAGCCGGAGTGGGGAGGTGCTTGGCCCCTCTATGCTCAATCGAAATTTTCTTGGGTTGATTCCGGTACGCTCAAGGAACAGGTAAGGGTCGCCGGCAGCGACGTTTTTTGCCAAATGCAGCATACCCTCTGGCCCCGTCGTCCCAATCCCGACGTTCCCGTTGGGAAGGATGGTGAAGATTTCCTTGCCAAACCCGCCCGTATTTCTTTCTGTGTAAGGATCAGCGCTGATAAAAAAGCGGTTGGTATCGCCAAAGTGGATGCCTGTTCCGACGCTTCCAACCGTAAGTGTCATGTGATCCTGCGTGTCGGTGCGATCAAAGATGGAATTTATGTGGGTGGGCGCCTCCACTGTCAATTGGGGGATATAACTGCCACTCCACGGAGGGCCGAGCACGTGCAGCCTGCCTGTAGGGCTCGCCGTCCCTATGCCTACGTTGCCTCCGGCACGCAGTGTTAGTATGTAGTCTGCAACATTGCTTTCTGTAAAGACAAGCCCTCCGTTGGGTGGCATGATTGACGGCTCCCAGTAGCCGATGTGCCATTTGGTATTCACGGGATCATTATCACCAAACAGGAGTCCTGCATCGCTCGGTGCCATGTGGATATGGATGTTTCCATTGACATCCAATCCTTTTCCCCAAGTCGTTATCGGATTCGCCGTCCCGATGCCGACGTTGCCGCCTTCCCCCTGAAGCACCAAACTTCCTGTGCCTACTCCGCCAATCGACGTCTGGAGCCAGCCGATATTCTGCGCCTTTCTCCACTGCAGGAAGACCATATCCTGTCCGTTTTCGCCTACTAATGAATAGGGGCCGGCTGTATCGCTTGAAACGCGCAGGAGTTCTCCCACGTTCGGCACCACGTCAAGCTTCCCTCCCGGGCTCGCCGTCCCAATTCCTATATTACCCAGGGTAGTGATATCTCCAGTCACAAACAACCCCTGCGAATCCGCTATGCTGACTGGAGAGGCGCTTGTCCTGCTCGTTAAAGTATCAGCATACAATGTCGCATGCGATGGCTTGCTCGCATCCCACCCGTCTGCAAATACCGGCAACGATATTAGCAATATGCAAAAAGGATATAATAAAAAATTTTTCCAAATGAAAAATTTTTTATGCACAAAAATAGAAAACTCTGGATGTAGCGAAGTGAAATCCAGAGTATCCTTTGAATTTAAGGAGTTTTCTATTTTTGGCATCCTAAAAATCCGACCCGAGCCCGAAGGGCGAGCAAACTCTGGACGAAGCGGAGCGTAGTCCAGAGTGGTCGGATTTTTATGATTCGATAAGTTTTTTTTATATGATGATTCTTTGTTCTTATCCAATCTTCCATCCTCTTTTTTTTCAAAGTTTTCGGTGGTGTGTCAAAGTTAGTTAGGTCTCAACCGCCTTTTTTACTGTTTGTGCAAGCACATATTTATAAGTTCTTTGCTCATGCATCAGTGAAAAAATCAATTTTGCGAAAAAATTGATTTTTTCAAAGCTCTCTTAAAAACTCCCGCGAAAGTCGCTTCTTTTTATATCGCCCATCAATGCGAGCGATGAGAGATAAATAATCCCGGATACTGGCACCAGCAAAAGAAGGTTTATTCTGCTTCCAAAGAAGAAGATAAAAATCCCCATGACAACTGCGCTTGCGAATGGCTTTATCAGGAGCTTTAAAACACCTATGTGATAGCCGGACTTGGCATTGAAATAGTATAGCAGCAAAAAATTGATTAGGGTGGTTGCAAGCGTAGCTATCGATGCGCCGATATAGCTAAATCTTGGTATAAGCAATGCGTTCAATATGATGTTGATAGCGAGTGATAAGCCGGTAGCGTATGTAAATGTTTTCTGCATGTTTATTGCATTAAGAAACCACCCTATTATGTTGCTCAAAAACACAAATATGGTAGTCCATATGAGTATTTGCAAAACGATTGCGGAATCGTGAAACCCGTCCTTGTAAATAAAGAATATAATCCTGTCCGCGAGCAGCATGGTTCCTATGATTAAAGGAAGGCTCATGATTGCCATAACGTGCATGCCTTTCTCGAGGACTTTTTTCAAAGGCTCCTTTGAGACGCTTGAGTACAATTCCGACATTACAGGAAACAGCACGGCAACAATAATCCACGGAATCTTTGCGATTGCGTTTATCAGCTTGTATGCCGCATTGTACAATCCCGTTGCCTCGTACCCTTTCATGAAAGATAGCATCACGGTGTCTACCTGATAGAAGATTTGTATAAACACAACTGAAAGCCAAAACGGCCATGATACTTTTAATATGCCCTTCCATGCCGAGTAATCAAGCTTGAAGCTAAAATTTACGCGGATTTTTTTTAGCAGCATTATTGAGATTATAAGCGATGCAAGATTTGAAAATACGAGCACGAGAAGAAAAGCCGTAAGGCCGTATCCTGCACTTAAAACGTACAAGCCCAATGCAAATGCAATGACGCGCTCGGATATCCTGACAATTGCATCATAACTCATCTCCTGGTAAGCCTGGAACGTGTTTCTTGCAACGTATGAATAATTCTGGAAAAAAAGCGAGATGGACGCCAAAAATACTATTATGCTCACATCAAGCGACCTTTTGAGGAAAAGAATGGACGCCATGGGCAAAACCATCGCTATCACGCAGAAAATCAGCTTCAATGAGGCGTAATTACCGAAATATTTTTCGATATTTTTCCTGCTGCTCGAAACTTCCTTTACAAAAAAAGTGGATATGCCAAAATCATAGAATAATGCAAACAAGCCCACAAAGGCAAAGGCAAACGAATATATCCCCAAGCCTTCAGAGCCAAGAAGCCTTGCAATGTATATTACCAGAAAGTAAGAGAGCAGGCTCGAGGCTGCCTCGCCCATGCTCACAAAGCCTATGTTTCTTAATATTTTTTTTTTAAAAATCATAGGGAGAAATAAAAATAATCTTTATATATAGTTTATGCTTTTTAGCCCAAATGGGACATTATTCGGATAAGCACTACACGCAAAGCAATGATTTTGACAGGTTTTATTACAGCATATTGTTCAGGAAGGGGGATAAGATACTAGACATTGCATGCTCTACCGGAAATTTCATGGCGCAGGACCCCAAAAATATAACGGGCATAGACATTGACGAGGATTCGGTAAAAATCGCCAAAAAAAGGGGTCTTAACGCATCTTTGCACAACGCCGCAAAAAGCCTGCCGTTCAGGGACAATTCAATCGAAAACGTGCATTGCAGGCATTTGCTCGAGCATCTCGAAGAACCTTTAGGCTTTATGAAAGACATCTTCAGGGTTTTAAGGAAAAAAGGAAGGCTGGTCTTGCTAACTGACAGAATGTCTGAGCATTTCTGGGATGATTACACGCACAAGAAGCCTTTCACAAAAAAATCCCTTGAGCAGCTTGCCTATGACGCGGGCTTTAGGAATTATGAAGTTTACGAATTCCCCTCGCAGGGGGTTTTAGGGCTTGGACTGTTGCACGGGCACAAGGTTGTATCTTCCAAATCCGCAGGCAGGATATACGGGCTTTTTGGAAAATTCTTCGGAACGCACAGCATAATGCTACAAGCCGTGAAGTGATAGAGAACTTTGAAAAATTCACTTTTCAAGCGAATTTTTCAGGATTCTATCAATAAATGTTAGTAAACTATTTATACAAATAAACTTTCAATCTTTTGGATTGAAATTTTTTAAATCCAAATGGTAAAATTCGTAGATTTGAAGGCGCAGTATAATTCTATAAAAGAAGAGGTAGGTGCTGCAATAAAAGGCGTGCTGGAATCAACCACGTTCATAATGGGCGAGAATTTAAGGAGCTTTGAAGAGGAGTTTGCAGGATTCTGCGGCGCAAAATTCTGCATAGGGCTGAATTCCGGCACATCCGCATTGCACCTTGCGCTTCTTGCCAAAAAAATAGGAAAGGGTGATGAGGTCATAACTGCCCCAAATACATTCATAGCAACCTGCGCCGCCATATCCTATACGGGAGCCGTGCCAAGGCTCGTTGACATAGACCCCCAAACATATAACATAGACGTTAAAAAGCTTGAGAATGCAATATCTTCTAAAACAAAAGCAGTAATTCCCGTGCACCTTTACGGCCAGCCTTCTGACATGAAGCAGGTTATGGAGATTGCGCAAAAGCACGGATTGGAAGTCATTGAAGATGCGTGCCAGGCGCATGGATCGCAGCACCATAAAAAAACCGTTCCAGCCTCTGACATAGGCTGCTTTAGCTTTTATCCCGGCAAGAATTTAGGTGCTTACGGCGAAGGAGGCTGCATAGTAACCAATGACAAAGAAACACAAGAACTGATTAAAGCTTACAGGGACCACGGCCAGGTAAAAAAGCACGTCCACAAATACATAGGCTACAATTACAGGCTTGAAGAGATGCAGGCAGCCATATTAAGAGCCAAATTAAGGCATCTTGATAAATGGACGCAGATGAGAAGAAAAAATGCCTCCATTTATAATGGACTGCTTGAAGGCTGCGATGTTTCAATCCCGATAGAAAAGGAATACAACAGGCACGTATACCATCTTTATGTCATAAGGGCAAAAAACAGGCAGAGGCTTATCGAGCACTTGAACTCAAAAGGAATCCAAACCGCAATACACTACCCGACTCCGATACATCTTCAGGAAGCTTATTCACATTTAAATTATAAAAAAGGAAGCTTTCCTATTGCGGAAAGATTTGCAGGCGAGATACTCTCGCTCCCTATGTTTCCGGAGCTTAAACAGGATGAGATAGCGATGGTTGCCAATTCCATTAAGGAATTCTTGAAAAATGAGCACAGTTAAAAAAGGGCAAATAGCAATTTTTATGCTAATCGGCACGGTTTTATTAATTGGCATTATGTTTATCATTCACACAAGAGACATAGGCAAAAAAAATGCATCCGCCCCAAAAGAGCAGTCCAATCTGATTTCTGCCAAAGACAGCGCCGAGTTTTTTACCCAATCGTGCCTGAATACCGTGCTAAAAGATGCCTTGGGTAAATTAGGGGAGAACGGCGGCTATATCTATAGGAAGCCTGGGCTTAAAATCCAATACACCCAGGATTATATTTTTACTTTTCTCTACATAGACAGGACTAATTTTTTGCCAGGTTTGGATTCAATGCAGTCTGATGTAGAAAAGTATATAAATGAGAATATGAGGTATTGCGTTGATGACTTTGTTGATTATGAAAAACAAGGATGGGGCATAGAAATTCCGCAAGTTAAGAGCAGGGTAACGCTTGCAGAAAATGACGTTGCCGCATCGCTCAACTTTCCTGCCAAATTCACTAGAGGCAAGGCATCATTTGAGTTAGAAAATACTTTTGCGGGAAAAACGACATCACTCAAAAAAATAATTCAGCAAGCCGGGAATATATTGAAGGATGTCGAAGATGCGCAAAAGAAAATTGACAGCGGCAAGCAGCCAAGCATTCCTGCGCAGTCATTTACAAGAAACGGATTGTTATTTTTGAACTACCAGTATCCCGACACAGGAAGATTTTTATGGATAATAAAAGAAAAGGAATATGAGTTTTTCTTTGCGGTTAATTTGGAGACGTAAAAAAATTAGTTAATTATTTAAATCCTTTTGATATTTATTATCCTAGGTGATTCAAAATGCGAAAGCAGATTATACAAGATGAGAGTATATCAAACATAAAAAATGAAATAATTCCCATACTAAAGAGGAATGGAGTAACCAAAGCAGGACTATTCGGCTCTTTTGCAAGGGGGGAGGCAAAAAAAAATAGCGATATAGATATAGAGGACTTTGAATAACCCCATTTTTTGAATTGTTTTGATTTTCAGTCTCGACGATGCGCAAATAATAAATTGTTATTTTCAGAGGGTTATTCAAAGTTCTCTATATTAATCAAGTTCAAGGGAAGGGAGAGCTTATTTGACTTAGTAAGATTAGAAAGGGAGCTTAAAAACACCTTATATAAAAAAGTTGATTTACTAACTTACAAATCACTTCATCCATTATTAAAAGACAGGATAATGAAAGAAGAGGTCAAAATTTTATGATAAAAGATAATAAAATATTCCTGTTCCATATTTTAGAAAGCATTGAAAATATAGAAGAATACATAACAGATATTGATAGAGAGAAGTTTTTGTCTCAGAAAAAAGTTCAAGATGCTGTAATCAGGCGGTTGGAAATCATAGGCGAGGCTGCCAAAAATCTGCCTAAAGACTTCACAAAAAAATATAAAGAGATACCTTGGCTTGATATTATAGAGAGTTTTGAATAACCCTATTCCATTTATAAATAAACTGCATTTACTTTATAAATACAGGGGGTTATTCAAAGTCCTCTATAGACACAAGAAATAAACTTATTCATCATTATTTTGGTTTGGATATTGATCTTACATGGGATATTGTTAAGAGAGATTTGCCTGATTTAAAGGAAAAAATTAAAAAAATTCTTGACGAGTTGACAGGAAAAAATGAATAAAAAAAGGTATAGTTTTTTCTTTGGAGACGTAAATAATTTAAACTCTAATGAAAATAATCAATAAAATTGGGATAATGATGACAAAAAATAAAAAATCAAATAGAATTTCAATATTTTTTATAACATCACTTTTTCTCCTGATAATAGTCTTATCTGGCTGCGGGGGGGGCGGAAATAAAAAGAAGCCGCTTGCACCCGATATTATAGAATATAACAACATAACAAAATGTAAAGAAATCACAAATAAATGCGAGAGTTCAGTAAGGTTTTGTGAAGGATTTACTGAGAAGGAATGCAATATAACAAAGGATAAATTCTGTGTTTTTATATCATGCACCCCTTACAAACTTGAATGCAAAAAAGAAGTTTGTGATTATCAAATAAATGAAAATTCGGTACAGTCCAAAGAAACCTGCCAAAAGACGGGCGGATTGGGATGTGAGGGGTGCTGCAGAAGTGTAATATTTTCAAAGGGTGCATTCACATGCTGCAAGCCGGATGCCTGCGATGAAAGGATACAGATTGTTGTTCTTTTTGAAGGGCTCGGAACTGTAACCATCGAAAGATTTCCAAGTGGAGCAAACATCGAATTTCCAAACGGGTACTATGGGGTTTGGTACGGTGAAAAGAATGTAGATTTCGGCAATAGGAAATTTGTTAGGGCTGAAGGAATTAATGTCAATAGATACAGGTTCATTGTTGGTAACAAAGAATATCAATTCAGTGTCAGCGAATTCGGCTGCGCCATTTCAAATATTCAAGGCATACAAATAACAAATGTGACTTTTGCCACCCTATTTGTTGAATCTGAGCCGGGCAATGCGGGCGTTTATTTAGACAGGTCATACCAAGGACTAACGCCATTAACAATTAATGAGCTACGCCCCGGTGTTTATGAAGTAGTGCTTTCAAAAGAAGGCTACAGGAATTCTACATCCTCTTGGTCCATTGCTGCAGGAGAAACAAGAATAAACATATCAATTGTGCTTAAGTCTCTTATCCCAATCATTTATTATAATTACATTAACAATACTAACCAAACTTAAAGCATTTAAAGGGCTTCATCCAAAAAATCTCCTTTCAGTCGGGTTGTCATAGGTTCGCATCTTTATGTTCAGTAAGAATAACTTTATATAACTCAGTTTCTTTTAAATAAAAAGCGACTCAAAATGCAAAAGCAAATTCAAAAGAATATAGAGAGTTTTGAATAACCCTATTCCATTTATAAATAAACTGCATTTACTTTATAAATACAGGGGGTTATTCAAAGTCCTCGATAATATGACTCGTCATTTATTCAAAATTTAGGAGGAAATCTTTATAAAAGGTTTATAAACAAAAATTTGCGCATGGAGCTTGCAAAAATATCTGAAGAGTACATAGAAGAGATTGCTGATTCTGATTCAATAATAGAAAGGGGCAAGAAATACTACAGAACAGGAAGAGTAAGATCATTGGATGTAAAAAATGATAAAATCATAGCAAAGGTAATCGGAAATTATGGCAATTATGCTGTAAATATCTCCATTGACGGTGAAGAAGAAATAGATGCAAGCTGCAATTGCCCGTATGATGGATATGGGTGCAAGCATATTGTAGCTGTTTTGTATAAGTGGATTAATTCTGATTTATATGGCGATTATTCCCCAAAAAAATCCCATAATCAGCAGGGTGCTATAGAAAGAGCAACAGGGATTTTTGGCAATATTGGATTCAAAGACATAATCAGGCTTTCCACTTTAGAAAGAATTTCAGCAGCCTTTAAGATTCTTAATGAGAGTTCGGTTAATTTTTCCCATGCCATTGGAAATTATCTTCTTGCTGAAGTTAAGAATGCCGGAATATACAAAGTTCGGCTCCATCAAATAAGAACATATAATTCTAAAAGCAGCATTCTTAAGGAGTGCTCATGCAGCGAATTCTCATACGATAAATCCTGCGAGCATATATTGGCAGTTTTACTGACCATTCTAAAAAATAAAAATCCTGATGCAATACCTAAAGGTTATGAGGCAAAAATCAGAAGGCAAATGAACAAGGAAAAATATCAATCTTTTACGGATCAAATAGAAACAATACCTGCAGGCAGGCAGCCTTTTAGGCAGCACAGGGCGCTTTTTAATATCGGGGTAAAAGAAAATGCAATCTGCATGTCAGTCGAAAAGGCGCCTATGCTTAATAACGGCACGCTTGGAAAAATAACCCAGATGAGCATCAGGTTCATCAAGGAGAATTACTTTAGCTTTTCAGATAAGGAAAGAAAAGTATTTGACCTGATGTTTAGCGCCTTAAATAAAGAAGGGTATCAGTATAACTATTATTCTAATAGCGGCAAAGCAGTTAAAGATGCCTTTAGCTCTGAATTGGATGCAGAGCTGCTCAAGAATCTTAGGGCAATCTGCTCAGAAGAGCCTTCACGCTTTATAAATTGCCAATTGCCAAAGGATAAGGCTGTTGCAGAATTATCCATAGAAGAAGCGCAAAATAATAAAAAGAGTTACCTGTTAGATTCCACTGCAAAATTTCAGAATAAAACAATCAGCCTAAAGCATGCTCCTGTTTTTATAATTGGAAACAGCTCATTATGGGTATATGCAAAGCCTAATCTTATAGAATTAGAAGCTGATGAGCCGGCAACTTTAAGCAAAATCCTTGGCTTTTCAGGAATAGAAATGAACTCAAGGACTTTGAATAATTTTGTAGAAAAACACTACACAAAGCTATCGGAAATCGTAAATGTCAATCTGCCAAAGGACTATGAAATAAAAGAAATAAATGAAATCATTCCAAAGCCCCGCATTTATTTAAAGGATTATGAAGGGGCGTTCTGCATGGATTTAAAATTCTTATATCAGGCTCAAGAAACAGCTCGGGAGGCGCATCATAAAAATGATTATGATATTGTTTTCAGGGGAAGCAGCGGCAGCAATATTATTAAAATTAGAAGAAATAAGGAGGAAGAACTTAAAATAGTCTCAAAATTAATGGAAAGTTCAGTCATAAAAAAAGGAGATGTTTTTTTACCTGTTGGGGATCCTTTAATATGGCTGTCTGATGCGGCTAATAACCTGATTTCTGCAGGATTTGAAATTTACGGCAGAAGCGATTTGGTAAGCTATAAAATAAATTATGAAGAGCCTAAACTGACTTTAAGCGTCTCCAGCGGAGTTGATTGGCTGGACTTAAAAGCGGACGTAACTTTCGGAAAGGAAAAACTGGGCTTTGACAAGATAGTAAATGCGCTGATTAAGCATGAAAGGTTTGTGAAGATGAGCGACGGAAGCCTTGGCATGATCCCCAAGAAGTGGGTATCCAGGCTTTCCGGGATAATTGGATTCTTAAATAAAGATAAAGAGAATAACGCCTACAGGGCATCGCGTACTCAAATGGAAATTGTCGAGTCCCTGCTCGGCATAGCGAAAAAATCAAAAGTAGATAAATCATATAAAGAGCTCCTGCATAAATTCAAAAATTTTAAAGAGATAAAGCAAGCGCAGCTTCCAAAAAGGCTAAACGGGCAGTTAAGAGAATACCAAAAAGCAGGATATAACTGGCTGAATTTTTTAAGAGAATTTTCCTTTGGCGGATGTTTGGCTGACGAGATGGGGCTTGGAAAAACATTGCAGGTTTTAGCTTTGCTTCTGTATGAAAAAGAAAGCGGCAATATTATTCCATCATTAATTGTCGTGCCGACTTCGCTGGTGTTTAACTGGATTCAGGAAGTCAAAAAGTTTGCGCCTTTTTTGAGTGTATATGTGCACCATGGCTCAAAGAGGCTCAAGGATATAGGCAGAATACTCCAAAATGCCCCTGATTTGATTGTTACAACTTATGCAACTTTAAGAGAAGATATAGAAATGCTAAATGGCAATGAATATCACTATATAATACTGGATGAATCACAGCAGATTAAAAATCCGCTGGCTAAGAACACCAAAAGCGTCTATAGCTTAAAATCCAAATATCGCTTGGTTCTGACGGGAACTCCGGTGGAAAACAACTATTTGGAGTTGTGGTCGCAGTTTGCTTTCTTAAACCCCGGCATGCTTGGCAATATGGAATACTTCAGGAAAATGTTTATGTCTGAAAGCAAAGACAAAGAAGATAAAATTTTGGCATTGAAGAACATAATCAGCCCATTTATTCTGATGAGGAAAAAAGAAATGGTGGCAAAAGAGCTGCCGCAGAAGCAGATTACCGTGCTTTATTGCGAAATGGAAGAGAAGCAAAGGGAAATATATGATTACTGGAAAGATAAGTACAAGGCTGAAATTTTGCAGTCAATAAGGGAAGTAGGGCTTATGAAATCCAAAATCAAAATACTCCAGAGCCTGACAACGCTGCGCCAGATATGCAACCATCCCTGCCTTATTGACGAAAGCTTTACAGGGGAATCAGGCAAATTCAATTTGATAATAAGCCAGATTGAAGAGGTCATAAGCGAAGGACATAAAGTGCTTGTATTCTCGGCGTTTGTGAAGATGCTCAATGTTTTCAGGAATTATCTTATAAAAAAGAACATAAAATTTTCATATATTTACGGAGAAACAAAAGATCGGGAAGGCGAAGTGAGGAATTTTCAGGAGGATGTCTCCGTGCAGGTTTTTCTGATTAGCCTCAAAGCAGGCGGCTTTGGATTGAACCTTACTGCTGCAGATTATGTGTTTATAGTTGATCCATGGTGGAATCCTGCAGTTGAAATGCAGGCAATTGACAGGACGCACAGGATTGGCCAGACTAAAAATGTGTTCGTCTATAAGGCCATCATAAAAGACAGCATAGAGGAAAAAATTTTAGAGCTTCAGGAGAGCAAAGTGGAGCTTGTAAAAAAAGTAATAACTGCCGAAGAAGGCATATTTAAGAAACTAAGCCAGGAAAACATAAACTATCTGTTTAATTGAAGAAAAGTTTGAAAAAATGAAAATCCCCATTAATCTGCTATTTATAATCTTTATATTGATTATGCTCATAGCAGGCTGTAATAAAAATAAACCGCCAACACCACTTAAACCGCAGGATTATGCTAAATTAACGCCTGAGCAGGAAATCACTCAAGAACTTAATGAAGCAGAGGCAGCCTGCCAGAAAAAGGGGGGCATTAACTGCCAGGGATGCTGCAAATCCCCTATTTCCTCAAGCAATGTTTTAACCTGTTGCAGCCCTGCAAATGAAAGCTGTGTTGAAAGAATCCAATTACAGGCGGTTTTTGATGGATTAGGAAATGCAACCATAGAAAGGTTTCCAAAAGGAAATTACGGCGTTTGGTATGGGCAGAAGGATGCAACTTTCGGCAACAGGCTTTTTGTTGACGCCGAACAAATAGATAAAAACATCTATAGGTTCATTATTGACGGAAAGGAATATCAGTTTACCATTACAGAATTTGGCTGCGGCATTTCAATCAAAAGCCCAAATAATGAGATTAGCAATAAGCCGACATATTACTTTGTTTTTGTCCCTCTTGACAATAGTTGGGGCAACAACCAGCAATTTTTTGAGCAAAAAGCCAAGGACAGAGCTATTTTCTTCCAGGACATTTCAAAATTCAAGTTTAAAAATGTTAAATTTATATATGTTCCAATTGATTATGCAAACTCTAATTGCGATGTGGCTAATTTTGGCAATGTTGATAAGAAAAGCCATCAAAAAATCAAAGATTGTGCTGACAAGTATACTCAATCATTAGGCATTGGCTATGAAAGGGCAGTTGGATTTACAAATGCTTTTCCTGTGACTATAACGGTTATTGGGAATGCTTATTTTGGTTATAAAGTTTCTTGGGCAAGCAGGGGTTATAATGAAGGTAAAAATCAGATAGATGCTCCAAGTTTAGTTGCTCATGAATGGGGCCATACTTATTATCTTTGTGATGAATATAAATATTCAGATGAACATTCATCTTCAGTTTATAGTAGGCAAAATGAAGATATCACATGCAAAAATGCTTGGCCTAAACAATGCCCAAAAAATGATCAGTGGTGTTTAGGTAATACTCCTACATTCAGAGATTATAGCGGGCCACTTTTTCCAAATGTATGTAAAAGCGGCGTTACTCATTATTCTGTTATGTCTTATAGTCACGCCGCTGTATGCGGCTACGACAACACAGGCGGCTATGAAGCCGTAGGACCTGCACCAGAAGTAATTGAACAACAACAAACTACTCAACAGGATTATACTCCGCAGGATACTGGAATAGCAGAATAATCAAATGAAAAAAACAATACTAATATCAACAATATTATCTGTATTGATTCTGCAACTCGTATCTGCTGAAACAATGTGCGAGTTTGATTTTTTTATTTATAAGAATGACACAGTTGAATTCATAAAAGCCCGTTCTTATATTGGAAATCCTGAGTCAGCCGAACTTAAAAGCTCAGATTATGGGCTTGTCTTTGTCGATGCTTCAGGCAAACGAGTTGGACAAATAAATTTACCGGTAATATTTTATGTGCTAGATCCTCTTGAAGAAGTTGATTCAATTCCCTTGTCAGTAAGGCAACCCTGCAATGCTGATTGGAATGAACTACAGATATACCACCAAAATGAAAGAATATTTAGCGCATCAGTCAAAGAACTATTATGCAATAACGACGGCATTTGCAATAATTACGAGACTGTTTTAACCTGCCCAAATGATTGCCCTTCCGGCTCAAAAGATGGATGGTGCGACAAAAAATCAGATTCTATTTGCGATCCTGACTGCATAATCGGGGCAGGTGATCCTGATTGTGAAGAAACCAAAACCGCGCCATTAGTAAGATCAAAAGAAACGGTGCCCGTTTACTGCAATAACAATTCAGTCTGCGAAATATATGAAAATGAGGTAAACTGTCCGAGTGATTGCAGGGGGAAACTTAGTACAGAAGTAAAAACTAAAATTCCGCAAATTGGTGAAAGGAGATTAATTACAGAAAAGATTAAAGAAGGAGAAAATAAATCTATGATTATAACATCCATATTAATGGCGCTTTTAATAATCAGTATTATTATCTCTTTTAAAATTTTTTTAAAAAAAAAGAAATAAGTTAGCTATTTAAACCCTTTTAATATTCATTATCGGGAGTGACTCAAAATGCAAAAGCAAAAAAATGCCAAGATGTTAGATACGAAAGAGAAGATAATATCCATCCTAAAGAGCAATGATGTAATAAAAGCAGGGCTATTTGGCTCTTTTGCAAGAGGAGAAACAAAAAAAAACAGCGATATAGATATTTTGGTTAAGTTCAAGGGCAGCAAGAGCCTATTTGACTTAGTTGGATTAAAAATAGAATTAGAAGATAAATTGAGGAAAAAAGTAGATATATTAACCTATAATTCAATTCATCCTCTAATCAAAAAAAATATTTTGAAAGAAGAAATTAGGATATTATGATAAAGGAAGATAAAGTATATCTAAAGCATATAATGAATGAAATAATCAAGATAGAAAAATCAGCAAAAAACATTTCACAGGAAGATTTTAAGAAAGATGATAACATCCAAGATGCGACAATAAGGAGAATAGAGATAATAGGGGAAGCCACAAAAAATGTGTCTATTAAACTCAAAAACGCTCATCCAGAGATAGAATGGAAAAAGATTGCCGGCACAAGAGACGTTCTTATCCACGCATATTTTAGTGTTGACATTGAACTTACTTGGAACATTGTTAAGATACAATTGCCTGATTTAAAAGAAAAAATCAAAAAAATTCTTGAAGAGTTGATTTAATAAAAAATGAAATACCTCCATTACCTTTTGGCGGCTTCCGTAAGAAGGCTGAGAAAAAAATACGCGAAAACGCAATACCTCGACTATTACGAAAAAACCCTTGAGCTTGAGAGGCCGACCATGGTTTTCACGCATGATATAGACGAGGGCTACGAGCCTAAAATTAACGATATAATTGACGCTGAAAATAAATACGGCATAAAGTCCACGATGTTTCTTCTTGCAATGTCCTCACCTTCTAAAAAATGGGTGAGTGCGCATTCAAAATGGGATTTCCAGTATCATGCCAATTTCATAGGAAACGGGATAAAAAAAGTGATCGAAGAAAAAAAACTCATTGACGATTTAGTCGGAAAAAAAACAGATATTGTAAGGGCGCACCAGTACCATCTTCCTGACCTTAATCTTATCAAAGATTATTTCAAGGCGGACTCGAGCTACGATAACTGGACAAAATTGAGCATGTTCAGGCCTTTTCTTACGAGCCTTGGCATAATTGAGTTTCCGCACCTTCCCGAGGTAGAGTTTATCAACCTGCACAAGGGCAAGGGAGATAATATAAAAAATCTTTACAAGGACATTGTTGAAATAGCAAGAAAAACCAACGGTCTTGTAATCGTGCTTACCCATCCTACGCCGTTTAAGAAGTGGGGCAGGCAGATACAGGAATTTTTCATGCCGCAGGACGGCTTTGAAATAAAGACATTAAGCCAAGTTACCGATGAATTAAGAAAGAGGCATAAAATAAATTATGAGCCAAAGCTTTTGTGAATAAAATGAGGGTTGCAGTCTACTACAACAACAGGGACGTAAGGATAGAGGAAAGAAAGATTCCAGAAATAGGCGATTGCGAGCTTCTTGTGAAGGTTATTTCAAGCGGCATCTGCGGCTCCGACGTTATGGAGTGGTATAGGATAAAGAAAGCGCCGCTTGTCCTCGGGCACGAGATAGCAGGAATAGTTGAGAAAGCAGGCTTAAATGTGAAAGGATTTAAAGCCGGCGACCGTGTTTTTGTTTCCCACCACGTTCCCTGCATGCAATGCATTTACTGCCTAAATGGCAATCACACGGCGTGCGAGACTCTCCACAGGACAAATTTCGACCCGGGAGGCTTTTCAGAGTACATAAGAATACCTGAATTAAACGTGAAAATCGGGACATTCAGGCTGCCTGAAAATGTCTCTTTTGATGAAGGAACTTTCATAGAGCCGCTAGGGTGCGTTTTGCGGGCGCAAAGGATTGCAGGACTAAAAAAATGCCACACTTTGCTGGTTATAGGAAGCGGAATGTCGGGCATAATGCACATAAATGCGGCAAAATTGAAAGGCGTAAGAAAAATAATTGCAGTTGATTTAAATGATTACAGGCTGAATGCCGCAAAAAGATTCGGCGCAGACCATTCAATCAACGCTTCTCAAGAGGTGCAATCCAAAGTTAAAGAGCTTAACGAAGGAAGGCTGGCAGACATCGTCATTGTATGCACCGGAGCGCTTGCAGCCTGCAACCAGGCTTTAAAATGCGCTGACAAAGGGGGCGCGATACTGTTTTTTGCCGTTCCAAAGCCCGACGAGAAGCTTGAAATTCCAATAAACGAATTCTGGAGAAATGAGATAAAAATGATGACTTCTTACGGCGCATCACCTTACGATTTGAAGGATTCAATAAGGCTGATAAGCTCAGGAAGGCTCAAATTAACAGGCATGATAACCCACAGGCTTAAATTTGAAGATATAGGGAAAGGATTCCAACTGGTTGCGGATGCAAAAGAATCCCTTAAGGTAATTGT
Organism: uncultured Methanosarcinales archaeon; assembly: GCA_964459665.1. Taxonomy (GTDB): domain Archaea; phylum Nanobdellota; class Nanobdellia; order Woesearchaeales; family GW2011-AR4. Next base: position 6,182 of record CAYWNO010000005.1, on the reverse strand, counting down.
CGAGCCGAATTCAAAATGAGCAAAAAATCCTAATCGGATTTTTCAGCCTTCCCTCTCAAACACGCTCCCAATCTGCAAAAGCTTTCCTTCCTGCAAATGGTCGCCTACAAGAAGCATTCCAACAGGAAGGTTTTTTTCATAGCCGACGGGAACGCTTAGGTGCGGAAGCCCGCAGACATTGGGGCCTACAAGCATCGTATCCATCATGTAGTTCTGCAGGGGAGTTAGCATTTCAATCTCGGAAAATTTCGGCGGCAGGATTGCAACGGTCGGGCTTGCCAATGCGTCATATTTCTTAAAAGCCTTCTTGTATTCGCTTATCATCAATGAGCGAACTTTCATTGCCTTTATGTAATACGCGTCCCTAAAGCCCGACATTCTTGCGAATGTTCCCATGATGATTCTTCTTTTTGCCTCTTCGCCAAAATTTGCGCTCCTAACTTTTGTAAAGTATTCGTCGAATGATCCCTCGAGCTTTTCTGATGCGCCATATCGCATGCCGCAATACTTTGCAAGGTTTGTTGAGGCTTCGCAGGTTCCAATCACGTAATAAGCAGAGAGCCCGTATTTTACCGGCAATTCCAATGAAATCTCCTCGGTTTTTGCGCCTTCTTCCTCGAGCTCGTTTATTGCACTGTAGACGTTCTTTTCGACTTCCCTTTCAACGCCCGAGCCGAAAGACTCCTTTATGATGCCTATTTTCATTCCCTTGATTGGCTTTTTAAGCCGGCTTGCATAGCTTTCGTTTTCTATTTTTAGGGAGGTGCTGTCGTTTTCATCATAGCCGCAGATTACTTCGTGCAGCAAGGCAGTTTCATGGCAGGTTTTTCCCAAGGCGCCAATCTTATCCATGCTGTTTGCGAAATCTATCAATCCATGCCTTGAAACCCTGCCGTATGTGGGGCATATGCCGAACACATCGCAAAAAGAAGCGGGCTCTGCAATCGAGCCACCCGTGCTCTCGCCCAAGGCAATGTGTGGGAAAGGCGCTTTTTTTGCAATCCCTGCTGCACCTCCGCTTGAGCCGCCGCAGGACCTTTCCTTATCAATTGGATTTTTAGGCACTTTAAATCCCGAGTATATAGAAAAGCTGCCGAAGCCAAATTCATCCTGCGATGTCTTTCCTATTATGATTGCGCCCTCGCTTATTGCCTTTTCAACTACTGTTGCATTAAACAGAGGCTTGTAGCCTTTAAGAATCCTTGAGCCTGCCGTGCTCTCAACGCCTTTAACGCAAATCGAGTCCTTTACAGAAACGGCAACGCCAAGAAGCTTTTTATCATGGAAAAATTTTTTCCCTTCGGAAAAAATTTTTTTCCTGATATCTCCTGCTTGCTTTAAAGCCAGCTCCTCTGAAATGACATTAAAATAGCCATACTCATTGTTTATTTTCCTGCACTCTTCAATAACTTTTTTTGTATGCTCGACTATGTCTATTTCCCGTGTTTTTATTTTTTGTATAAACTCATTTATGCTCATTTTATCGCAACCCTATCCGTTTCTATTATTGAAGAGAACACCTAAAAAAACGGGCCAGGGAGGATTTGAACCCCCGACCTTTTAAGCGAAGTTCCCTTTAACTTATCAGCTCACGCCCTCAGCAGATAGAAGGTTCGGCAACGGCAAGCAAATTTTCCGCACTGTCGCTCTATCCAAGCTGAGCTACTGGCCCATAAGGAGGTAGAATAATGCGGATTGTTTATAAAATTTGCCAATATAAGCAATAGTGTGCATTGATTTTTTGACGATTAAAGAGACTCTTTGGACTGCACCCCTAAAAGTAGACAAATAGTTAAGAGACACCAAACATACAAAAAACGAGTGGGTGTCAAAATGGGTTCACTCCAAATCCAAGCTTTTCCTTGCCTGAATCAAGATAACATTCTTTGAATCGTTTTACAGCGGCATGTTCCCGTGCTTTTTTGAAGTCCTTTTTTCCCTCTTGGAAATAATCATATCAAGGCATTTAACCAAAGCAATCCTCGTTTCTTTTGGCTCTATTATCATGTCAACTTTTCCGAGCTTTGCGGCAGCATAAGGGTTAAGGTATTTTTCCGTGTATTCTTTTACAAGCTCGGCCTTTACATTTTCGGAATCGTTTCCTGCAAGCTTTTCCCTGTTGATGATGCCCACAGCCTGCTCTGCGCCCATTACTGCAATCTCTGCGCACGGCCATGCAATGACCTTGTCGAATCCCATGTCCTTGGATACCAGAGCGATATAGGCGCCGCCGTAAGCTTTTCTTAGCACAAGTGATATTTTCGGGACAGTTGCTTCGGAATAAGAATAAAGTATTTTCGCGCCGTGCCTTATGATTCCATTATGCTCCTGCTCGGCGCCCGGCAGATAGCCCGTAACATCAACAAGATTGATTAACGGCACGTTAAAGCAGTCGCAAAACCTCACAAACCTTGAGATTTTATCGGACGAGCTTATATCGAGGCATCCTGCCAGCACCTTGGGCTGGTTCGCGACAACTCCTACGGCATTGCCGCTTAGCCTTGCAAAACCTACGACAATATTGTTGGCGAAGCCCGCATGCACCTCGAAAAATGATTTTTTGTCAAAAATTTCAGCAATGGCTTCTTTCATGTCGTAAGCTTTTTTCGGGTCTTGCGGAACTATTGATTCAAGCTTCTTTGTATCCCTTGAAGCGCTGTCATGGGATTCATAAGGCGGGTTTTCAAGGTTGTTTTGGGGAAGATAGCTTAGCAGTATCTTGATCATATCGAGGCATTCCTTTTCGCTGTCTGCCGCGAAATGGGCAACGCCGCTTTTTTCATTATGCGCCACCGCCCCTCCAAGCCCCTCTAAATCAATCGATTCTCCTGTTACCGTTTTGATTACTTCAGGGCCTGTAATGAACATGTGGCTGGTTTTTTTTACCATGAAAACAAAGTCCGCCAAAGCCGGAGAATAGGCGGCAATGCCTGCGCAGGGACCCATTATCGCAGATATCTGCGGGATGATTCCTGAAGATAGAGTATTGAGCTGGAATATCTTTCCGCCGCTGTCGAGGGCGCAAATTCCCTCCTGGATTCTTGCTCCTCCCGAATCGAGAAGGCCAATGCACGGGCATCCTGTTTTAAGGGAAAGCTCCATGACATTCGCTATTTTCTTATTGTGGATTTCGCCCATTGAGCCGCCCATGAAAGAAAAATCCTGCGCATAAACATAGGCAGGCCTCTTGTTTATCGTTCCATAGCCTGCTAAAACGCCGTCGCCCGGCCTTTTTTTGGCTTCAAGCTCCTTAATGCGAAGCTCTGCAAAAGAATCCAGCTCGACAAAAGAGTCTTCATCCAGCAGGTATTTGAGCCGCTCCCTTGCAGTCAGCTTTCCTTTCTTATGCTGCAGCTCGGCAGCTGCCTTGTCATTTAGGATTTCGCTGTTTTTCTCCATAAATTCCTTAAGCTTGCTTGTTCCCATAGAGTTAGGCTTATACAAGGCTGTTTAAAAAGGTTTTTGTGAGTTTGGGTTTACTGAGAACTTTGAAAAAGTAAATTTTTTAGTCGAACGCGTGCGAGCGAACCCGATTCGCTCGCATGTCCCAAAATTGATTTTTTCACTTGCACAAAAATCGAAGATTTTTGGCATCCTAAAAATCTTTTGATTTTTATTATATCTGCCGCTTATCAGATTAAATGTATCTCCACAATATCGTTATCTTCGAGCTTATGCTCGAGCTTTCTAACAATCATTCCTTCAAATTTTGCGGATTTGCCCCACAATCTTGCAAACCTGAACTTCGAGGTAAATTCCTTATGAAGCTTCAGGCAGACATCTTTTAATGTATTGTCTTTCCTCATTATCAAAGGAACGCCCATGTCGGCCTTCTTGCCTGCCTCCTTGCAGAAAATCCTGATGAATTCAAGTTTTTTGAATATCATGCTTTTTAATTCATCCGTGCCCATCCTTTTTTCGGCAGATATGCATATATCGGGATTTACTATTTCCTTTATCCTCTCCAGTTCCTTTTTGTCCACCATGTCTATCTTGTTCAATACAGTTATTGCAGGAACGTATTTCTTGTTGCCCTCTATGACGTCAATTAGCTGGTCGTCCGTTATGTCTTCTCTTACAACAATGCTGGAATTTTCAAGCCTGAACTCTCTTAATATTGCCCTTATCGCTTCTTCGCTTATCTTTTCAAGTTTTACTGTTAGCCCTATATCTATCCCTCCCCTCGGTTTTCTTGAAATCTTAACTTGCGGATGCCTTTGGTTTATCCTAAGCCCCGTCTCATATATTTCATTTTTAACGACTTCCATATGCTCGGGATGAAAAACATCAAGAAGGATGACGACAAGGTCTGCGCTTTGCGCGCATGCAAGAACTTCCCTGCCCCTGCCCCTTCCTGTTGCAGCGCCTTCCACAATGCCGGGAACATCCAGCACCTGTATTTTGGCGTTATCGTATTCTAGCAATCCGGGAATGCATGTTAGTGTTGTAAAGGCATAAGCGCCGACAGGAGAATTCGCGTTTGTGATTGCGTTAAGCAGCGTTGATTTTCCAACAGAAGGAAAGCCTACGAGAATAACGGTTGCATCTCCCGTTCTTCTTACTGAAAAGCCCTCGCTTTTTCCCTTTCCCGATGCTTTTTTTTGGTAATCTTCCTTTATCCTTGCAAGCTTTGCCTTTACAAGACCGATATGCCCCTGCGTTTTTTTATTGTACTTGGTGCCTGAAATCTCCTCTTCAAGCTCCTTTACTCTTTTGTCATAGGCAGACTCATGCGATTTTGAGTCTTTTACGTTAAACTGCTTGCTTTGCTGCTGTGGCATAAAACAAAGTTAATGAAAAAATATAAAAAGGTTTGTTTGTTACTTGAGTTTCGCACTTTTGCTTATAAAGGAAAAAAAGCTCATCGGTGAATACTAAAATTTGACCAAATGAGGTGGGAACATGAATGAAAAAGAATTTATTGCGGCAATTGACAAAAAGATAAAAGAGAGGAGCATTTTGAATCACCCTTTTTACCAGAGCTGGAAGAGCGGCAAGCTTACAAATGCAATGCTGCAGTTGTATGCAAAGCAGTATTACAAGCACGTTGCTGCATTCCCCCAGTACCTTAGCGCAGTTCACAGCAGGATGGACGATTTTGACGACAGAAAACTGATACTTCAGAATTTAATGGATGAGGAGCACGGGGAGAACAACCACATTGAGCTTTGGCTTAGGTTCGGCGAAGCGCTTGGATTGTCAAGGCAAGAAATAAAAGAAGAGCCTGCTTCAAGCGAAACAAGCTCTTTTGTCAATAACTTCAAGTCCATAGCGCAAAAAAGCCCGGCAGAGGGAATTTCTGCATTGTACGCATATGAATCCCAAATACCGAATGTAAGTGAAGAAAAGATAAACGGCCTTGTCAACTTTTATGGAGTTGATACAGAAGATGGCCTGGAATATTTCAAAGTGCATATGCAGGCGGATGTTTTACATTCAAAAGCCGAGCGCGAGCTTATAGGAAAATACGCCAATGACCAAGAAACGCGCAAGAATGTATTGGCTGCGGTTGACCAGACTCTTGATGCATACTGGAGCATGCTAAGCGGCGTACAAAAATCATACATGGAAATCTAAGATTAAAAATTTTCAGCAAGGTAAACGGAATAAGTTTTTCCCTTTTCTTCTCTTTTTATTAAGTTTTTCTTTTCAAAATTAGTCAGTATCTGGCTGACTTTTGACTTTGAGAGGTCTGTTCGGTATTTTAATGTTGATTGGGTTATGCCTTCCTGCTCTCTTATGGCTTTTATCACTATTTTTTCATTATCATCCATTGCCAGAAGAACAAGCCCGAACTTGTCTTCCCCGATTTTTTTGTTTTTTTCTTCTTCAAGCCTTTTGAGGATTGCCTCTTCGCTTGTGCTGAAAAACAAAAGATAGATTCCCAAGGCAGCTATAAAAGAAATAAGCCCGACTGCAATGTGGGAAAGCCCAAGCAATGACTCGACCCTTTGACATTCAGTTGTAGGATAACATTGCAAGGCGCTTGTCTGCCTGCCTAGAACTCCCATGAATCCAAATGCCAGTATGCTTACCAATACGCTGATTGACAGTATGACAAAGCCAAGCTTCTTGTTCTCCATTGTGGCATTTAAAAAGGCATTATATTTAAAGGTTTGGATAAAAAGGCACAATATAAAATGTGAGTGATTTTTCATTGTTGAAAAATAGAGCTCGTCGAG
>CAYWNO010000004.1:0-26687 GCA_964459665.1 uncultured Methanosarcinales archaeon | reverse complement strand
AATAATCCAAATTTTAAGGTTAAAATGTTCGATTTCTATGGAAATTAACTATATCTTCGACAAAGTTACCATTTCCCGAGCCAAAAATTACACCAGAATATTTCTCTCCTGTAAAGACACTCATTTTATTGACAGAGTCACTTTGCCTGTCATATCCAGAAACCCTGCTGTCTGCAATTACAACTGCCTCCAATCCATTCGTTAGCGTAATGCCTACTGTCATATGGACCAAGAATTAGATAATCATATATAAATATTTTGAATTTTACTACAATCAGATAGTAATCGGGAAATCATTCAGAATTATCGTTTTTTTCTCCTTCATCATTGCCTTTCTTCGCAAACTCCATCTTATACAGCTTATCGTCAGCGTCATCTTCTTCCTGCACAATCTCTTTTTTTATCTCGGGCTTTACGAGCATCTTCTGCAATGCCTCCAATATCTTCTCTTTTTTCTCGTTTGCAAGGATAGCTAGTGAGTCCGCGACTTCAGGAATGTATTTTTCGAACATGTTTGCCCTTTCAATCTGCTCTGAAATCCTAACTTTCTTGCGAACATACATCCCGAGCATCCTGCCGCACTCCTGAAGCGCAAGCTTTATGTCTTTTATTATCTCGGGATAGTGCGCAATCGCTTCCTTGCTTTCGCTTGTAAACGGAACCCAGACTGAAGCCATATGCACTATGATTACTACCGGGCCTACAGGAATAGAATCGCCTGATTGTTGCAGCCCGTATGCCTTCCAGTTTGTCTCGCTTATTGATTTTGTCATTGAGCAGGCGCCTTCCTGGTATAAAAGAGGAACCCTGTTCGCAAACCTTAGTATGTTGCATTTTTCCTCTTTTGGAATTTCGCCGCCGTAGGCTATTGCGCAATTATGCATTATGATATTATCAGCTAAAAAATTTCCAGTTTCTGTTGTTAAATCATAAACATATTCTTCAAAAAGATTTTCTTCTATAGAAACTACTTTATCCCATAAAATATCAGAAAATGCTAGCAATTTTAATTTCTCATAAGTTAATCCAGATAATTGTTGATTTTCTAGTATTTGCTGTAGGTGTAATCTTGTTAAATTTTGTCTTCCTTTTTCTATTTGTCTTATTGTTTGATCTGAAAACCCAAGTTCATACTGATATAATTTATTTTCTTCTCTTAATCTTTTTAATTTGATTCCGATTGGTATCGTATCATTCTTTACTTTAATTTCAAACTCCTTTTTTAATGCATCAAATAGCCTATTAGCTCTCTCAACCTGTCTAAAAGAAATTATGTTAGAAAATTTTTTTATGCTATCAAAACCTTGGATTATCAAATCATGCTTTATTTTTTTTGTTATCACTGGCCTACCTTTTATAAAACCATGTGTTTTAGGAGGTTGCTTCGCTTCAATTTTTGCTATAATTCCAAATCGTAATAATAAAGTTTGGACTAGCTTTGCTTCTTGATGTTTTGCTGTTGCAATACATATTCCTACTAATCTGCCTTTTTCATTGAGTTTTATATAACCATCCCCGTCAGCATATCCTTTAATCCATGCTATAATTAAATTATCAGACAATTTTGGCAATATAACTTCTAATTTCTTAAATATATAATATAAAGTTTTGTTTGAAATTATCGAGTCGGTGGCGCTATATTGTTTCGCTTCTAATCCAAATATTTCCTTTATGTTTCTTTTAAAAATTTGATGTAAAGTCTGATCTTTATTCACAAAAGATATTCGCGATTTACTTATATACCCGTCAGAATTTAAAAGCCCCAGTGTGTATATTAATTCTTCACAAATTTCAGGTAAATTAACAGGAATAGGGTTGTTAAATCTATTATCAACATAAGATATTTTCTTTATATTTGCCTTAATCTTTTCAAAATCTAAACCAGAAAGTGCGGTCATTAACTTAAATAATTTTAAGTTAGGTCTTCCAATGCATTTTTTCCTATTAAATGATTTAAAGTTATCATAATCTATCTTAAGTAATCCTGCTATATTTTTTAGTGTGCCATACTTATTCTTGAGTTTTGAAAGCACTTCTTTCACAACATCATCGTTCATAATTTTAACAAAGTTTTCATCTAGAATGTCTAAAATTGAGGGTATTTGAGTATAAACATTTAATACCCTAGGTGTAGCAATATGATTTCCCACCATCAAATCTTCTGCCTTCACCCACAATAAATCTCCATTTTCTAATATTGGAAGTTCATTATTTGCAGTAACTTTTAACCTTTTACCAGTTCTAGTAGTAATTTTTAAAATTTTATGAGTATTTTTGAATTTGTGCCGTGCTGAAACTTTTGTTGGAACTATCTTAAGATTATCATTCATGGAAAGGACTTTTCTAGCGCATACATTTTCAACATATTCTTTGATATTGATTATTTGTCCGTCTTCTAAAACAAGTTCTGTATCTCCAGTACAACATTCTATCACAAAAGGATTTCCCCTGTAAACCGAGGGCGATCTCGATGTTGCGCAATAAAACTCCGCTTTTATCTCCTTTCTTAGGCCTTTTTCCAGAAGCTCTTTTCCTATCGGGCTTAGGCAATCGGTAGGCGGCGCAATTATCTTTGTCTTTTGGATGCCCTGCAATATCCTTTCTGCCATGTCCCTGTTTACATCGCTTGTCTTCGTGCTGGGAAGAACGGCTGCGTGCTCGCAAATCTCTTTTGCGGTTCCTGGGCCTACCCTTGAAAATTCCGAAGTCAAAAAGCTCTGCAGGGTTCTTAATTCAGTCCACCGGAGCTTGTCAAGAAGCATTCCAAGCTCAATTCCATAAGGATGCGGCTTTATTTCTTTTGGCTCTTCAGGCAGATTGTCGGTTCCCCTTGCATAAATGACCTGCTCGGATTTCGGGTTTGTGTAGACTATTGTTACGTGCGGGTTTATGACTGCAGTCTGCTTTAGATACTCGTCAACAGACTGGTTTCCTTTGAGGTATTCTGCTTCAAGGTCAATCTCGACTTTAGTGCCGTGCTCTTTTGGCCACTCTACAGTCTCTTCTTTTGCTATTACGGGCTTGTTGCTTTGCGTGTCAATGTTTAGCTCATAATAGAATGCAGGCTCTTTTTTTGAAACCCTTGAAGTTATTTTAACGGGCCTTCCGGTTGTAAGCTGCCCGTACAGGACGGCTGCGCTTATTCCTATTCCCTGCTGCCCGCGCGCCTGCTTTAGCGTGTGAAACTTGCTTCCGTAAAGAAGCTTTGCGAAAATGTTGGGAATCTGCTTTTTTACGATTCCGGGGCCGTTGTCCTCAACAATGACCTTGTACTTGAACTCGCCCATCTGGATAATCTCCACATTAATTTCGGGCAAAAATCTTGCTTCCTCGCACGCATCGAGGGAATTATCAACCGCTTCCTTTACAGTCATCAGAAGCGCCTTTCTTTTGTTGTCGAATCCCAAAAGATGCCTGTTTTTTGTGAAGAACTCTGCAACCGAGATTTCTTTCTGCTTCTTTGCCAGCTCATAAGCTATCGGTATTTCTTTTGCTTCCGCAGCAGGTTCGTTTGCCATTTATGTATCCTCTGAAAAACTCGCTTTTTTATAAAAAAGCGAGTTTTTCATATAATCTCTTTTAAGCTCGCGCTTTCTCTTTTCGAGCCACTTGTACACGTTTGCATGCCTTGCCCCTCTCAAGAGCGATTCAACTGCCTGCCTGGCATTCGCAACAGATTCCGGCAAGCCTATTATACTTATTGTTTTTCCAAATACCGATATGCTACATCCGGTTAGCTCTTCTATTATCCTTCTGGATTTTCCTTCCTTCCCTATCACTCTTCCTTTTAGGCGGACTATCACATCTTTTGACTTGCCCACAAACTCGCTCAAGTCAATAACCTCAAGCATGTAATCTGGCTTTAGCAGAAGCTTTGCTATTTCTGGGTTAAACCCCCTTCCGATCGATTTTATTATTTCCCTTGCCGTGTAAAGCCCAAGCGCATCTTCCCCTAATACAAAAACATCGCCTTCTTTCGAATCTATGTTCAGCTTTGTTTTTGTGGATTCCTCTATATCTTTCTTTATGCTGCCTTCCTTTCCTATAATTACAGCTACCCTGTTTTTGGGAACCTTCAATTCATAAGAATATTCCATCTTGGCTCTAAATTTTGATTTTCTCTCAGAAAATCGAAATTTTATCATTAGCTTTTATAGTCAAATTTTTAAACTTTGTTGTTTAGGATTTTCTCCTTAACGTCGGATTCATTGACATTTAACCCGTTCTTTTTAAAAAAATTGCATATGTTTCTTATATCCCTTTCAAAATATTCCTCTGCCCTTGAGCTTTCCAATGGTGCGCACTGTGAAAAATCGATGAAGACCGGCATTTCATTATGGTTTAGTATATTAAATGGCGAGAGGTCTGCATGCACGAGGCCTGCCTTGTGCAGCCTTTTCATGTTATCCAATATTTTGCCAAAAAACGCCTTTGGGTTTTTCGGCATGCTGTCTTTTAGCTTTGGCGCAACGGACATTTCATCGCCTATTAATTCTAGAAGCAGCACGTTCTTTGAGAATGTAAACGGAGTAGGAACGCTTACTCCTGCTTCCCTTGCCTTTAATAAATTCCTAAATTCCCTTTGCACCCACAAGAATATGATGTTTCTTTTTCCCCGCTTTAAATTTGAGAATCTCGGGTCATCCTTGATGTAATCATACATCCTGTTGAAATCGCACGTTTCCAGCCTGTAAATCTTAACCATTACCCTGCTGCCATCTTTCTTTACCGCAGAGAAAACATTGCTTTCCTTGCCTATTGATATGGGGCTCTGGAGGCCTTCAAAATGCCCCTGCGTTATCAGCTTGTATACTACCTTTTGCGTAAACCGGTCGAATACATCGCCCCAAGTCTTGAATTTTTCATTCGGCTTTGATTTTTTCATTAAAAAATTTCAATTTTTCAAATTAAAATTTTTTATCCTAATTAAAAATTTATGTATTTTAATATACTACTTTACAATGGTTAAACAACCGAAAGCTTTATATATAAGTTCTATTATACAGTAGTAACATGATGGTGTAAATGCCTCCAAGAATTTAATATCACCTCTTTTTCCCTGGCAAGGTCTCGCAAGAGGCTTTGCCGGGGTTTTAATATTACTTTGAAAAATTTACTTTTTAAGTGAATTTCTCAAAGTTCCCTATACTCTATTCTGCGCGAGAATTTCAACAACAGAAGGGTCTGCCAATGTAGTTATGTTTCCGTAATCCTTGCCGTCTTCTGCAATTATCTTTAAAATGCGCCTCATAATCTTTCCGCTTCTTGTTTTGGGCAGATCATCTGCAAACTGTATCTTGTCGGGCTTTGCAATAGGGCCTACACACTTAGAAACATGATTTCTTAATTTTTCTTTGAGGGCTTCATCTTTTACGATTCCTTTTTTCAAGACCACAAATGCATATATTGCCTGGCCCTTTATTTCATGGGGGTAAGGCACTATCGCAGCTTCAGCTACTGCCTCATGGCTTACAATTGCGCTTTCAACTTCCGCGCTTCCGATTCGATGGCCTGCCACCTTTATGACATCATCGAGCCTGCCCATTATCCAAAAGTAGCCGTCTTCGTCAATCTTTGCGCTATCTCCTGTAAGGTACACCCCGAATTTTTCAAAGTAAGCGCTCTTGTACTTTTCGGGATTTTTCCAAACCGTCCTTAGCATGCCGGGCCACGGGCTTTTAATCACCAAATAGCCCCCTTCATTTACGTTTGCCTTGCTTCCATCTTCCTTTAATACCTCTGCACTTATTCCAAAAAACGGCTTTGCTACAGATCCTGGCTTTAATGGAGTTGCCCCCGGCAATGGAGTTATCAAAATCCCTCCCGTTTCCGTCTGCCACCATGTGTCAACTATCGGGCATTTTTTCTTCCCAATCACGTTGTAATACCACATCCATGCTTGTGGGTTTATGGGCTCGCCCACTGTTCCAAGCAGCCTTAGGCTTGAAAGCTTGCATCCCTTGGGCCACGAATCGCCTTCTTTTGCAAGCGCCCTTATGGCAGTAGGCGCAGTATAAAAAATCGTAGCTTTATATTTTTCAATTATGCGCCAAAACCTGTCGGGCTTTGGAAATGTCGGAGAGCCTTCGTACATTATTGAGGTTGCTCCATTTGACAATGGGCCGTAAACAATGTAAGAATGCCCGGTTATCCATCCTATGTCCGCGCTGCAAAAATATACATCCTTCTCCTTTATGTCAAAAATCCATTTGAATGTCTGGTAAGCATAAATCAGGTAGCCTGCCTGCGTATGCAAAATTCCCTTTGGCTTTCCAGTAGTTCCGCTCGTATAAAGAATAAACAAAGACTCTTCCGAATGCATGCTTTCAGGCTCGCAAAAATCATTTATAGGCGGGTCATTGAGCAATTCGTGCATCCAATAATCCCTTCCATTGGACATATCAATCTTATTTCCTGCCCGCTTGGCTACGATTACATTTTTGATTGTGGGGCAATCTTTTAAAGCAGCATCTGCATTATCCTTGAGAGGATACACCTTGCCGTTCCTAAAGCTCCCGTCTGCCGTAATAAGAACCTCTGCGCTCGAATCCTGTATCCTGTCTTTCAATGCATCTGAGCTAAATCCCGCAAATACGACAGAATGAATTGCGCCGATTCTTGCGCATGCAAGCATCGCAATCGGCAGCTGCGGAATCATAGGCAGGTATATCTGGACTACATTTCCCCTGCTAACTCCTTTTTTCTTGAGAACATTTGCCAGCCTGCATACTTCCTTCAATAATTGACCGTAAGTATACGACTCGCTTTCTCCTGATTCCGGCTCCCAGATGAATGCAATCTTGTCTTTTTTCCCTGATTTTATAATCCTATCGAGGCAGTTATAGCTTACATTAAGGTAGCCGCCTTCAAACCATTTAAAGAATCCCTGATCGTTCCTTAAAACTGTGTCCCATCTCTTGAACCATTCGAGCTGCTCTGCCTTTTCCGCCCAAAAAGCCTGCGGGTTTTCAATGGACTCTTTGTATACTTTAGAGTAATCCTCCATATTATTTATATAAGAATTCCTGCTAAACTTGTCGCTTGGATAGAATACCCTGCCCTCTTTAAGTATAGAATCAATAAATTCTGCCATTATCAGCCTCTTTTTTTAAAATAATAATGGAGAGGTTTAATAAATTTATTGGTTTAGCCAGTAATTTCATTTCTAGCATATAAATCACCTCAGCGTATTTCTAGTCTCAAAAGTTTAAAAGAATTCTCATCGCTTCAGTGCCATTAAATATAAAACTTTATAAATTATATACAATTCCCGTTCTATAGTGAATTCATGATGAATAATAAAGCAATATTGAAGTATTTCCCAAATGCCGTTGACGGGCATAAGCTTACAGTAGATGTGGCCGATTTTTTGATGAAAAATCACCAATTAACGCCTAAAAATACCCTTTTTGGATATTCCACGTGCCCTGACGAGATAAACAGGACTGTTACAAGGTTTGAGTCATGTTATGGGGAAAAGCAGTTTCCTCTTGGGGGATTGACTGGCTACCCATTCACGGGAAAGACGGGGTTTCATGCATTTTCGCATCACGTTCCCGATGCCGAAGGGGAAGGAAACATAGTTGTCTTGTATGGCCCTCATGTCGGCATATCAGAAAAAGGCGAGCTTGGCAAGGTGCAGAGGGAAAACCAGTCGCACGAGTCGGCTGCATGCGGCGCTGCAATAGATTTTTTGAATAAATGCATTGATTTCAAGAAAAAATCAAAAATATACGCGCCTTATGAAGATTACCTTGATGAAGAGCAGTACCTTATTGAAAAAATGCTGATGCCCTATTCTGAAAGAATCATAAGCGCCCAAAACCCCATAAAGGAGCTGGTTGATGTTAATTACCAGCTGATAGATGAAAACATATTAAAATTGATTGCTGATTTGAGGCAAAGCTTCAAGGGCAAAATAGTCCTCGTCGGGGGAGTTATGATTAACACTTCACCTGAGCATCACGGCTGTTTTGACTTGAAAAGGTTTGAGATGTGCCATGATGGAACGAAGGAGAGATTGGAATTCAGAAGAGAACTTTGAAAAAACGAATTTTTCAAACTTCTCTTAAATTTATTCAATCAATCTCCAAAACACTCTTAGCGTCTTCCATGAGCCTTCTTTCGAAGTCATTAACTGTTTCCCCTTCCTGCTTTTCGGAGCTTAAAATGCCCATCAGCTTTTTTATCATCTCTTCTTCTTTATCGGGGTGTATATTAGCTATCTTAATCTGCCCGAGATGCTCTCTTATCAGGAAAGACTCTATATCCTCGGCGTTTCCTGCATCTTTTTTTATCTCTTCAAATTCCCTTGAGACGACGGCATGCGAGCTTTTCATCACAAAATAAGCGGATTTGCTGTAAATTGCGCTGAAGATTTCCCTGAAGTCTATATCGCTTGATTTTCCGCTTTCAAGCTTGCCGTGCAGCCTTATAAGGACAATCGTGTTGTTAAGCTCCATGTTTTTTACCCAGCCTATAATCTCGTCTTTTACCTGCTCCGGAGTATTATGGCCGCAGTCCTTGCTTATCTTAAGGATGTTGTGGATTTGTATCGGCTCCCATCTTAGTTTGCCGTCTTCAAAAATATAGAATCCCCCTCTCTCTAGCTTTTCAAGCTCGGCAAAGCTGTTTGGAAACAAAGGCCCCGGGTAAGCTATCCTTCCATAGCCTTCAATTTGCTTATCATCAACAATATGGACATGGCCGCCGGCGTAGTAGTCGAATCCTTTTGGAAGAAGCGACAATGGCTGCGAAATTATATTTTCCATTTCCTTTGGCTTTAGCTCGTCAATTCCCGAATGAAAAAGGAAAATCTTAAAGCCCTTTTCGGCTTCAAGATTTTCAGTAATAAGCTTTTCATAATAGGCTTTTTCCAAAGATCCCCTTTTTCCCAAAATTCCCGTAATCTTTGCCCCTGTTTTTTCATCAACCGTGAATTTCAGCCTTATTTTTCCATCCTCAACAGTCCCCTTGAATACATTGACGAACAAGCCTGCTTCCTCAAGAACATCGAGGATTGTTTTTCCGCTCGGGCTGTAGTCATGGCTTCCAGGCACAATATAGACCTGAATTTCAAGTTCCTTTAATTGCCTGAGCCTGCCAGCGACAGCCTTTAAGTTGTCCAGCCTTGGAAATGACGTGTTAAACAAGTCGCCGGCAATCAGAATGAAGTCAACATCCTCTTTTATGCACTTATCAATTGCCTTGATGAAGGCATTCGTGCTCGTATCCTTAAGCTTAGGGTCCCTCCACGAGCCTATATGGCAGTCCGCTAAATGTGCGAATTTCATTAATAAAGGATATTAAGAAGATTATTTAAAAGTATTTATGCGGGCGGCTCTTGACTTACTAGTGGAACTCTAAAATGCTTTTTTTTATATATTCTGCACATCATTAAATCCCGAGTCCAAGTCGCTAAGATTATCGTCGCTTAAATCATGTTCGGCAGTTTCCGCATTGCTGATGTCGCTTCCAATTGAGTCAACAGCAGCATCTCCTGTTGCTGTTTTTGTGGTTTGCGCTGCTTTTTGCATGGCATCATTTTGCACTGACCTCTGGCATGCAGCAACAATAACAACAACCAAAATCAAAATCGGCAATATTAGCTTCTTCATTTAGTTATCACCATTTTCTTGAATATATAAAGATTCGCTTTTTCAAGCGAATTTTTCAACTTTTTCAATGGCTTAGGTAGAGACAGTTGCATTTGCTTCTGTGCTTGCAGTTGCAGTCTTGTCTACGGCAACCTCAACCTCTGCTTCTTCCGACAAGTTAGCTTCAGGATACGCTTCCTTTATTTTCCCGACTATCTCCTTTAATATTCCGTGCGCTTCCTTTATGGCGTCTCTTGCTTCTTTAAGAAGTGATTTTGCGTCGTTGGCAGCCGCCTTTATCTGCTCGTTTGTCGAGTTGCCGGTTTTTAGCTCAATTACTGCTGTAAGCTTTGCCTGTGCCTGCTGGTACTTGTCCTTTGCGGTTGCTATCTTCGCGCTGAACTCGCCAACTTCTGCGCTTACATTGATTTCTATGCCTTTCTCTTTTGCTTTTGCAAGTATTTTATCCAGCCTCTTTTCAAGCACTATCCCTCTATTAACAATGCCTTCAATCCTTGCTGTAACGACTCTTTCGGCATGCGCACTTATCAGGTGCTTTAGCCTGCTCCATTTGTCCTGCATCTTCTTTGCCGCCTCCTTAAGCTGTTCCCTGGATGTCGCTGCGCTTATCTGCGCTTTTATGCTGTTGATTTCGGCAATCTGCGCGTCAATCTGGGCAACTATCTTTGATTCGCTATCGGCTTCTATATTCTCGCTTGCCTGTACATTTGCCTTTATTTTTTCAAGATGGTTTATCAATGCATCTGCAGTGTGCAGCAGGTAGCTTTGTGCATACTCAAAAGTTGCATTCTCATCTCTTCTGTCTTTTGCCTCTCTGAGCTTTTTTCTTGAATCTTCCAACTCCGACTTTGCCTGCCTGAACTCGTCTCTGGACTTGTCAAGCTTTTCTTTTAGCTGTATTAACATATCTTGAGAAACAATCCTCTTATTCAATCCTTCCGGGCCTTTTAACTTTACGATCCTTATGGATTTTAATTCTGCTTTCATCCTTGAATCGTCTTTATTTGCAAGCGCTTTAAGCCTTGCCCTTCCCAATACTGAAACCTTCTCAAGCTCTACATCGCTCAAGTCAGCCACTTTCTCAAGGTTTTCCTTGTCAAGCTCTGAAATCCTTAGCAGCTTTTCTTCACTAAGCTTTGAAATCCTATCCAATCTTTCCTTTTTGAGCTGAGCAATCTTATCAATATTTTTAACGTTCAATGCAGAAAGTCTTTTTATCTGCTCTTGGTCAAGGTTTTGCATTTTTTCAAGCCTTTCCTTATTTTTCTCCCTCATATCCTGCAGCCTGTCTCTTGCGTTTTCTCTTTTGTCATTTGTGCCTATGTTTACATCAGCAGTTACGGCCACTGCGCTTTCCTGTGCAAAAGCCAAAGGCATCAGGCTAAAAATAAATATTGCAATTATTGCCACTGAAATTAATTTTTTCATTTTTGCAGCCTCCTTTAATGTCTTATTTTCAATTATTTATGTAAAATGTATGTAAATCTTATTTATAAATAAGCTTTTTTTACCTTAAAAATGCAGAGTTGTTAAGCTCTTTTAAAGCTTTACAAAGCTTTATTTTTCCTTATCTTACTTTAAAAAGCATAAAACTAATTTTATTTTCAATATATTTTTATACCAACAAATCGCACCATCACTTATGGCAAAAACCAAGAGCGTAATTTACATTCTAATCGTGATATTTATGGCCAATTTAGCGAGCGCTGCAACCATACACGGCAATGTCTATGACCTATCATTGAAAAAATTAAGCAATGTAAAGGTTGAAATAAATACATTGCCAAAACAAGTGGTGATTGCAAAGAACGGTTCTTACTCCTTTAACGTGCCGAGCGGCGCTTATGAAATAAATGCCAAGCTTATGCGCAAAAGCACAGTGCTTGCTTCTGTGCAGGAAAACATAACTGTAGGGCAGCCCGGGGATTATGTGCTTGATCTTATCCTATTCCCCGACATAGAGGATGGAGTTGAGGACATCAATATAGACGTAAATGGTGAAGCTTTTGAGTCGAGCAATAAAATCAGTATTATTGCCATTGCAGCTATATTGTCAATTTTAATTGCCGCTTTTTTTGGCATTTACTTCATTAAGAAAAACAAAAATCAAAAGCAGGCAACAAAAAAATGGCATTATGCGGAGCAAAAAGAAGAAACTCCAAAAGAAACCGAAAGCTATGGCTTAAACCAAATAGTAAAAATTATTGAGCAGGAAGGCGGAAGGGCAACGCAAAAGGGCATAAGAAAGCAGATTCCGCTGTCAGAAGCAAAGATAAGCCTGATGATAGCGGAGCTTGAGCATAAAGGGATTATTGACAAAATAAAAAAAGGCAGGGGGAATATTATAATATTGAAGAAAAGATGAAAAATCATTTGTGCGGGATTTTAGATTCTTCATTAAAAATTTTTATTTGACAAATCTTACATTACTCATTTCTTTGAATTGCCTATCGCCTGTTAAAAACGGAACATTCATTTTTCTTGCTATTGTGTAGCCTATGCAGTCTACATAAGATATATCTTTCTTATAGTTCTCTTTCCTAAAATCCATAGCTTCAATAATCATTTGATTATTTATCGGTACAACAAATTCTTCATACTTGTCAAAAAATTCCATTGCGGTTTCTTTGTTATAAATAGCGAGCAGTTGATAATACAACTCCATTAAATTAAGCTGAGTCGTTACTATCTTTATGTCCATGGTAAAAGGTATATAGCTTGGATTTCCCACTATTATCTCGTAAAAGGCGTATGTATCAAAAAAGAAACTATTCATTTTACCATCCTGCCCTTGCCCTGTCCTTGAATTTCTGTCCTGAGACTTTTCTTTTAAGCTTTCCAAAAGTGCCGGAAATGTCTGCAACTTTTATTATTTCAAACTTAACTTTGCTGTTAGGCTTAATTTTTTCTTCCTCGATAACTTCTTTAGGTATCACAAACCCTATAGAAGAGCCCCATTTTTTCGCTATAGCTTCAACTTCCATTTTATACCTCCATAAGTTATATCCTAAGTTATACATAAAAATATAACTGATTTATAAATGTTTTGGTAAACTTTTAGTTGACTATTAAATCTATGATGTGCCTTATTATCTAATTCCGACTCATCTCCCCGAATTCATTAACAGCTTCTTCTTTCTTGTCTTTCAATGTTTTTTTGACCAATTCTTCAAAATCAGGGATGCCTATGGGCGTTACGAACTTTGCGAAGTTGCTTGTTACCAAAGCTTCCCCGACGTCAAGCGATGCTATTGTCCGGTCGTCGTCGCTTAAATCCTGTGATGCGCTTTCGATTATGGCCTGCCTTTCGGGCTTCATCTCGATTCCAAGGATAATCTTTGTGTTTATGTTTGCCAGAATCTCCCTTGGAATAAGCGAGGGAAGCTGGGTTATTGCCATAATTCCTACCTTGAATTTGCGCCCTTCCCTTGCAATTGTCGAGAATATGTTAGGGCCGGACTCTAGAATCTCTTTTCCTAGAACTCTCGGGGCTTCCTCAAGAACAATTGAGATGACGGGCTTATTGTTCAGGCTGCCGCTCATTTTATAATTCCTGTGCCTGTTGAAAATCTCGTTTGCTATGAGGCTTCCAATCAAAAGCTCTACAGTGCCTGAAAATGCCGACGTGTCAACTATGACTATCTTTCCGCCTTCAAGGTGCCTGCAAATGTCCCCTATAGTTGCAGAGCCGGAATTCAGCTGAAAAACCCCCTTGCAGAAAAGCTGGTTATTCGCAAATTCCAGGTCGAGAATGTAAAGCAACCTTCTTTTTACGACGGCCATTGTGTCGTCCTTGAAAGCCCTTTCAATGCTCAACTTCTTTTCCAGTATTATTGACTCTATCCATTTGTCGCCGAACTCCTTGTAGTAAAGGTTCAGGCACTGCCTTTGCGCATCGCTGAACTGCACGACGCCTTCAAAATGGAACGGCTTTATTGATTCAATGCTCATCCTCATTGTGTTTGTACCTATCGGGGCGTTTTTTAATGTATAATAGGCAATTTTTTCTTTGTAAGGGTGATCCTTTAGCCCAAGCTTGTTTTTGCCGTAATACTCGTCATGCGGATCTAGCACCAAAATCCAGCAATAATCCCTTCCTACAATGCTCCACAAAAGGTTTGATACTAAAACGCTTTTGCCCCTGCCGGTAGTGCCTGCTATCAGCACATGGTGGGAAAAAATCTTTTCGCCGTCAAAATAAATCGGCACATCAAGCAATTTTGAGCCTGACCTCAAATTCCCCAAAAACATCGGGTTTTTCGGCTTTGCAAGAAATGACAAATCCTCCTCTTTTACCTCCCGCACCTCTGAAAAAAAGCTTGGCAGCGACTTGCTTACAAAAGCATTTTTGTCTTTTATGCAAACAAGGCTTTTCATCACTGCAAGCATGTAGTTCCTCAGGTTTGCGTCAAAGATCTCATACCCGTCATTTTCATCTTTCGCATTTTCCTCAAGCTTCATTCCTGAAACCATCTCAAGATTCTGCTGGGATATCTGGCTCCCAAACAACAAGTCATAAGCCTGGAGCAAAATCTTTTCGCTGCCGCAATCCGCAACCAGAAGCTCGCCTATTTCAATCGTCTGCCCAAACTTCTGCCTTGCAATTACCCTTCCGAATTCTCCCGAAATGACCTGCCCCTTAATCAAGATGCCACCTTAAAGTAAAGAATGAAGTTGGGTATATAAAATTTGTGAGATGTAGGTCGCGTAGAAATCCTCAAGCCTTTTCTCGTCGTTGTACTCCGAATCAGTTTTATAATCAATTCGTAGCTCGTCGAGTCTTAAGTTTAGACCCGTGAAAATCACTCACTTTTTCGACAGTGCCAGAAACTCGTAAGGTTTATAAACTATGGAGACTTATATAACTAAGTATTATTTTAATGGGTGATTAAAATCGCAAAAGTTGACAATTTTAGTGAGTTCGATAGATTGGATGAAAATGAAAATAGAGTCTTATTAAAAGCATTAGGTTATGACATAAACGAAAAAGGTTTTGTAGTTGAAGAGCATACTAAAAATCTCATTTGGTGTAGATATACTAATAAACCTGTGAAATTTGATGAAGCCTCAATTTTACCTGGTTCTACCATCATTATAAACACTATACCTATTTCTTTATCAAGTTATATTGAAGAATTTCTAGAAGATGGATGATGACAAACCTAACCTAAATGAAGTCATTGCACGAGCTAGTCTAATTAAGCTTGAAGAGGTATCCAAACCAGTTCTTAATAATATTAGAGATATATGGTTAATTGATGGAGAGTGGGAGACTCCCTTTGGATAAGCGTGTATATTATCAAGACATTCCAAAATTTTTGTTATCATGGCCAAATGCATCTTCATAACAGGCACGGACACGGACGTTGGGAAAACAGTAATAACCGGATGCCTCGCGGCTTCCCTTTCAAGAAAAGGAAAAAAGGTCGCAGTCTACAAGCCCGTGCAGTGCGGCAGCTTATTGAAAGGCAAAATCAAATCGCCGGATTTGGCGCTTGCCAAAAAATTAAGCGGCATCTCCGATGATTGCCTTTTTAATGATTACAGCTTCAAGCTTGCATCTTCCCCACATCTTGCGGCAGAATCTGAAAACATAAAAATCGACGTTTCCATAATCAAAAAAAAATGCAAAGAACTACAAAAAAAATTTGATTATGTCCTGATAGAAGGCGCGGGCGGCTTGATTGTGCCGCTGACGAGAAACTGCACTTTTCTTGACTTATTCGGCGATCTTTCATTTCCGGCATTAGTTGTTGCAAGGGCGGGATTGGGCACAATCAACCACACAAGCCTTACCTTGAGCGCCCTAAAGTCGCGCAATATTTCCGTAATGGGCGTGATAATGAATTATTTCAAAGGCGGCGCAATTGAAGAGGATAACAAGAAAGTAATTTTCCAGTTGAGCGGCGTGCCCGTCATAGGCGTTGTTCCTTTTTCCAGAAATATCAAAAACATTGCCGATAATTTTGATGGGCATATTGACTTAAAAAAATTTTAATTTTTAAAAAATTAAAATTTTTTTATTTGTTGGGATTTCTCTGCCCAAAAAGTATTCCCGCCAAGACGTTCAAAGCCCATGCCTGAAGCACGGTTATCCTGTAAAAGCTCCCAAAGACAAAATTCCACAGGAACATGACCGGCAAAGCTAGGATAAAACCGACCACGGCGCTTAAAATGATGATAAAAAGCGTCGCATACCCCATATCAATAAACCTCTTAAGTATGGGCAGCTTGTTCAAGATTGGCATTATAGGCTGTCAATCAATCCGTTTTTTAAATATTGCGGTGATGGAGTATAGAGGACTTTGAAAAATTCGCTGAAAAGCGAATAATACAAGCCAATAAATAAAAACAAAACCTAAAAAATCCTTCTACATTCACCCGTAAAACAGTTCTTCCTTCCCCAGATTTTCTTCGTACCATTTGTATGTTTTTTTGATTCCCTCGCGGACATTGATTTGGGGCTTCCAGCCCAAGCCCTTTAATTTTTCAATTGAAGGTATCCTTTTCATTATCTCCCTTTCCTTCTGCCTCGTTTCTTTTCCAAAACCCACTATTTTCGGCACAAGGTTTTTGCCGGAAATTTTTATTATCAGCTCTGCAAGATCTTTCATTGTAATCTCGTCGGTGTTTGCTATGTTGTATGCTTCCCCCTTCAATCCTTTCTTTCTGACAGTTTCCATTCCGCCGACGATGTCTGCAATGTAGGTAAAGCATCTTACCTGCGTGCCGTCGCCGAAAACCAAGGGATATTCTTTATTTAGAATTTTCTGGATGAATATGGGCATTACCCACTCAAAGCCCTGCCCGGGGCCGTATACGTTAAAAAGCCTCACGGGATTGATGTCCATGTCGTGCTCCTGCACATAGCCTTTCGCGTACATCTCAGCAGTAAGCTTTGAAACTCCGTAAATGCTTACAGGGCTTTTTTGGCTGTCTTCTTTTATCGGAATATCCCTAGGCTCGCCGTAAACCTCTGAAGAGGACGTGTAAACAATTTTTTTTACATTTGTGTTAAGTGCGCACCTGAAAACATTTACCGTTCCGTCTATATTCACTGCAAGAGTATTCAGCGGCTTATTGTCGGAATTTATTACTCCGAGCTCTGCTGCGAGATGGTAAACCATGCCGCAGTCTTTCATCTCTTTGCTTATGTCTTCAAGAACTGATTTTTTTACAAACTCAAGTTTCGGGTGGGTGAATCTTATCGGTTTTATGTCAATGACCCGAACTTCATTTCCTTCCTCAAGAAGATGCCTAACCAAAGTATGCCCGATAAACCCGTTGCCGCCCGTGACAAGTATTTTCATAATTGGGCAAGAGTCATAAACTAGTTTATAAATTTGATTATAAGTGAAAAAATCAATTTTTTCGCAAAATTGATTTTTTCAAAGTCTTCTTTTCATTTCCGAATATGCTTTTTATGATTGCATAATCGCCCTCATCAAGCGCCTTTAACAGGAATAAGGCGGCAAAATATGAGATTGCGGAAAACAGGACAGTAAAAACCAGCCCGAAATTCGTAAATTTTATCAATAAAAACATAGCAAAGGCAGCTACCGCCGGCTTTAGCAATATGCCGCCAAAATTATAAAAGTACAGGCTCTTTGAGACATACCAGTAATAAACCGCAAACAGGAATATTTCTGTTACGAAAGTTGCCCACGCAGCGCCTATATAGCCGAATTTAGGTATCAGCAGAAGGTTTACTGCTACGTTGAATGCGGCGGTTGCGCCCTGGCCTGTCATTCTTCTTGCCTGGCCGTCTATTGAATAAAGCACTATGCCCAAAAGAAAATTAATGAATTTTATAAACAAGTACCATGATATTATCTGCAAAGGCAATGCCGATTCGGAATAAGATGCCCCGTAGAAAAAAAACAGGATTCTTTGCGCAAGAAGGTACAGCCCGATTGATATCGGAAGCCCGATGATGTAGAGGTACTTGAATGACTTCTCGTAGAGTATTTTAAGCTTGGCATTGTCTTGCCTGTAGTATCTTGAAAGGGCGGGATAGATTGCATTTGTATAGACGGTAGGTATAAACAGGATTGCCAATGCAATGTTGTAGGCAACGCTGTATACTGCAACCTGCGAATCTCCTTTTATTTTGGAGAGCATGACGCTTCCTATGAAAAAATAAATGCTGCCGAAAACAAAGGCAAGCCCGAAAGGAATTGCTTTCTTTAGCATTGAGCCGATGAATGAAAAGCTCATTGAAAATTGCGGCTTTATGAATTTTTTCAGGGCGATAAAAAATGCAATGAAGACTATTATAATCTCGACAAGCACAAAAGTGTAGCTGAACGCAACCACGCCGTAGCCTTTAATCAGCACGTACAGGCTTAAAGCAGTAAGCAAAACCATCCTTGTTATTTTCAATAATGCGTCGTAGAACATCATCTCGAATGCCCGAAATACAGAATAGCATAATTCGGTAAAAGTCGAAAGTATCGTAAACAGGCATATTAAATAAGCTATATGCTTAGTATCAGATGGATAGCTCATCAGGTTCAATGCAACAACTGTCGCCAAAAAAGCAAAAAAAGACAGCATAATTTTCGCAAGCAGGGCATTCATAAAGTACCTGCTTACGATGCGCTTATCCCTCGAGACTTCCCTTATCAATAAAGTGTTTATGCCAAGGTCTGCCAATATTATGAGCATGAAGGACAAGGACAATGCAAAGCTGAATTTTCCGAATTGCTCCCTGCTTAAAAGCCTTGCGGCATAAAGCATCACAATGAATTGCAGCACTTTTGAGGCTATATCTGCAATTCCAAGGTAAACAGTGTTCTTGTATATCCTTCTTGCCGCGCCCATAATTATACCGCAATAAAGGTTTATGTTTTATAAGATTAACTGTTTTATTCAGTATCTCCTAATAATTCTCGTAATCAGCATAAAATACCCATTAATGATTGGACATTTACGAAAAACAACACAAGAAATCTTATAGAGGACTTTGAATAACCCCCTGTATTTATAAAGTAAATGCAGTTTATTTATAAATGGAATAGGGTTATTCAAAACTCTCTATAGAAAAGTTCTCTATAAATTAAAACATTGAATTCAAATCATTTTCTCTTCCTAATCACTTTCTTTCCCATGTGCTTCTGAAGAACAGTCGGGATTTTTATTGAGCCGTCTTTTTGCTGATAGTTCTCGATAATTGCCCTTAGCGCCCTTGTAGTTGCGACTGCCGTGCTGTTTAGCGTATGCAGGTATTCCTTATCCTTGCCTTTCTTGCACCTTATGTTTAGCCTTACCGCCTGATACGATGTGCAGTTTGAGCAGCTTACAACTTCCCTGTAAAGATTTTCCCTCGGGAACCACGCCTCTATGTCGTATTTCTTTGCGGCAACTATGCCTATGTCTCCCGTGCAGATATTTACGACTCTGTAAGGGATTTTTAATTTTTGGAATATCTCCTCGCCGTTTTTGAGCAGCTCCTCGTGGAATTTCCATGAATCCTCTGCCTTGCAGAAAATGAACTGCTCGACTTTGTTGAAATGATGTACCCTGAAGATCCCTTTTGTGTCTATGCTGTGGCTTCCGAGCTCTTTTCTAAAGCACGGGGAAAAGCCGATGAATTTCATCGGCAATTGCTTCTCGTCAAAAGATTCGTTCATAAGGAGGGCCGCAATAGGATGCTCGGACGTTGCTATGAGAATCAAATCCTCGCCTTCAATCTTGTACATCATCGTCTCAAAATCCTTAAGGTCCGTTACGCCCTCGTATGGCTTTCTTCTAAGCATCAGCGGCGGCTCGACCAATAAATAGCCTTTCTTTGAAAGAAGCTCAACTGCAAAATTCACAAGCGCAAGCTCGAGCCTTGCAATATCTCCCATCAGGTAATAGAACCCATGCCCGCTTACTTCTGCAGCTTTCTCAAAATTTGCGAGCCCAAGCTCCTGCAAAAGCTCGCCATGTGATTTTAGCTCAAAATCGAATTTTGGCTTTTCCCCCCATGTTTTTATGACGGTGTTATCATTGGAATTCCTGCCCGCGGGCACTGACTCGTGCAGTATGTTGGGCAGCCTCATAAGATAATATTCAATCCTGCCTTTTAGTTCGGCTATTTTTTCATCGCTTTGCTTTATCCTGCCCGGCAGCTCTTTTGCCTCCTGCACCTTTTCCTTTATGTCATTTCCCTGCTTTCTTAAATTGTTTATCTCTTCTGTCATTTCGTTTCTTCTCTGCCTTAGCCTTTGGTTGTCCTGCAGCAGCTTTCTGCACTCGGCATCGCTTTTGAGCAGGTCTTCAAGCCATTCAAGCTTCTCTTTTTCGTTTCTCTTTTCCAGATCCATTCTTACATCTTCCGGATTTTCCCTGATTAGTCTTATGTCGAGCATTTTATATCACTTCACAACCATTGGCATAAACTCGGTCGAGTCAAACACGCCGTAAATCTTGTTCTGCTTTAGCCAGATTGCCCTCTTTAAGTAGCCCAGCGCAGGGCCGAGCACATTTGCCGCCATGGTTGTCTCGTCGCCTAGAATGAACTTGTGCGAGCTTGTCCTGCCGTCAAAGGTTTTTCCCGTAAGCGTCATCGTGGTTGTCACGGGCTTTTTTGCTCGCCTTGTATCCATAATGCCGCCAACGCAAACCTTGCTTAGCCTGTCAACAACGCCTGCATTTTTTAGCATTATGTCGTCTGCATGCTCCATGTTTTGAAATTCGAGCCTTCCGTTTGTTTTATCGAGCAGGGCATCTACTTCTTTGTCAGTCATGGCTTTTGCCTTTTTAACATTATAGCCGGGCAAATGGGCTATGTCCTCCCTTATTGTTCCCTTGTACTCTTCCCAGTTTTTTATCCCAACTCCCCAGAAAATATCAACCTTGTCAACCTTGATGAAAGACTGCGATGCAAGCACGGCAGCCGCCGTAAGCAGCCCCGGGGTTGCGCCTGTTCCAGTCATGTAAGTTGATTTATTTTTCCTAAAGAGGCCGTGCATCCCAAACATTATCTTCATTGCCTGCGTTCTTTTCAGCGGGTCTGAAAAAGCTCCCTGATAGCCGCCCTTTAAGAAGCGCTTTGCAACCGACGGTATGAAATCATTGGGCAGGTTCGGCAATGTTATCAGGATGCCGTCTATAATCCTGCCGGCCCTTATAATATCGCCGATGCCGTCGTCAGATTTGTTCCCTATTGATGCTAAAGATTCATCTTTTCCTAATGAGTATATCTTTTTTGGTCTTATTCCTTTTTCATCCATTGCAAAGCCGCGCTTATCGCAGGCTGCTATGATCCTGACTTCTTTTTTCTTTTCTATTATCCTTGCAGCGGACTTTCCTATCCCTCCAGTGCCCAGAATTGCTATGTTCATTTAGAATCACCCGCCTTTATGATGGCAATTTTATCAAGATTTAAATAAGTAGCGGTGAAAAACATTAAAAAAAATAAAATAATTTATATAGGTTTAGTTTAGTAAATTCTTTAGTGAAGTATGGGTAGTTTAATTGATTCCAAAATGAACATCAAAAAAAAACTAAAAGAAATCAAAAGCAAAAGCCTTTTCAGGAAGTTTAGAACTATTGAAGGGGCTTGCAGCAGCACAGTCGAGTTCAGGAATAAAGAATTTATAATGCTCGCTTCTAACAATTACTTCGGGCTTAACACCCATCCCCGAGTCATAGCCGCGGCTAAAAATGCGCTTGAAAAATACGGCTCCGGAACCTGTGCATCGCGCCTTGTAGCTAATTTGGATCTGCATAATCAGCTTGAAGAAGAGATTGCAGAATATAAAAAATGCGAATCTGCCCTCGCTTACTCAAGCGGCTATGCGGCAAACATTGGGATTATAAGCAGCATCGTTGGAAAAGGCGATGTGATATTAAGCGACGAGCTTAACCATGCAAGCATAATAGACGGGTGCAGGCTGAGCAGGGCCGAAATTTCGGTCTACGGGCATTGCGATGTTTCGGATTTGGAATCCAAGCTTTCCAGATTAAACAAAAAAAATGCCCTTGTCGTTACCGACAGCATTTTTAGCATGGGCGGAGATTTAGCCCCATTGGACGAAATAATAAAGCTAAAGAAAAAACATTCTTTCATGCTTATGGTTGATGATGCACATGCAACGGGAATCATTGATACGGGCATTGAAGGAATAGACATCCACATGGGCACTCTTTCAAAAGCCCTTGCTTCGCAGGGCGGATTTGCCGCAGGCAGCAAAGAGCTTATAGACTATCTGAGGAACACGTCGCGCTCTTTTATGTTTTCCACCGGATTATCGCCTCCAAATGCCGCAAGCGCTTTGGAAGCGCTAAAAATAATAAAAAAAAGCAATAATCTGCGGGACAAGCTTTTAATCAATGCAGGCTATCTGAGGGGCGGGCTTGCAAAGCTTGGATTCGATGTTCAGGGAAAATTTCAAATCATCCCTCTTTTCATTGGCGATAATAAAAAAGCCGTGCAGTTCCAGAAATTGCTTGAGAAAGAAGGAATATTTACCGCAGCCATACGGCCGCCCACCGTGCCCAAAGCTATTTTAAGGATATCGGTGATGGCAACGCATACGCAAGAGCAGATGGATAAGGCTTTAAAAGCTTTTAAGATGGCTGGAGTAAAAACAGGGATTATATAAATAAATGAAACTTAATAATATCCATAAAAGCTACATAGCGCGGTTTTTAAGAGATTTGAGCTTTTTCGGAGCCGTAACAATCCCATACTTCCTGGATTGGCTCAATGTTGATTATACCAAAATATTCCTCTTGCAGGCGTGGTTTTCATTATGGGTAATAGTTTTAGAAATACCGACAGGAGTGGTTGCCGACAGGTATGGCAGGAAAATATCCGTAGCTCTTGGCACTTTATTTTTTGCAATAGACCTTCTGATATTCGGGCTTACAAAAAACTATTACTTTCTTTATTTAGCTGAATTTATAGGCGCTCTCGGATTCACATTAATTTCCGGCGCAGACAAGGCATTGATATACGATTCATTGATTGAAATGAAGAAAAAAGAGGAGGGAAAACATTACTTGTCCAGATATGAAGCCGCAGGAACGCTTGGAGTTTTGATATCATTTCCATTGGGATCTTTTATAGTCGGCAATAATCTAATCGAATATCCGGCTGCGCTGCCGTTAACATTTATACTTTCAAGCATATCATTAACATTGGCATTTTTTGTATACCTGTCCATAAAAGAGCCAAAAAGGCACGTACCCGCAGAAAATTTTGTAAAATCCGGAATTGGCGGATTAAAATATTTGAATAAGAACAAGGCTTTGAGGGCTTTTGCAATAAACTCGGCTTTAATATCCGCCATAACATTCTTTATGTTTTGGTTTTATCAGCCATTGTCTGCAAGCGCAGGCATTAACATAACCTATTATGGATTAATAGGTGCAGGATTTAACCTCTTCCAGATAATCCTGCTGTTTAATACCAAGAGGCTGGAAAATATGTTTGGAGTAAGAACAATTCTTTTTTATTCTGCTTTGATTCCATCCGTATTATTCATAGGGCTTGCAATAACCAAAAATGTTTATTTTGTCATATTGGGAATATTTTTAATCGCAGGCTCAAGGTTTCGCATACCTATTCTATCGGATTTTATGAACCAGCATATTGAAAGCAAAAATCGCGCCACGGTTTTATCCTCTATTTCATTAATGGAAAGGATTGTTATTGCCGTGCTTTATCCGATTATTGGGTACCTGACAGATATATCTCTAAATTATGCATTGATATTTCTGGGGGTGCTCGCATTGATATTCACATTTGTAACAATAATCGAGGAATCGTCTTTGGTTTCGTCATAAAAATCTTCTTGAGGCTATATCGGTTTAATTATCTCCTCATGCCCGAAAATAATCTTGGTATCTTTCATATTCCTGATAAATTCATAGCCTTCCATTATCCTGTCGGGGTTCCATAATATTCCGGGCAGGCAGCTGTGTTTTAGGTTTTCTGAAGAATAGCAGGCATCGCCGGCAATGAAGAACTTTTTTCCATTCACGTTCAAGAGGACTGATTGATGGCCTTGCGTGTGCCCGGGCGTTCTTATGATTTTTACCGAGCCGTCGCCGAACAGGTCAAGGTCGTTTTCGATAAGTCTGTAGCTTAGGCTCTTGTCAATCTTATCCGGATAAGCAAGAATCTGGTATGGCTTTGGGTTGCAGGCGGACTCAAACTCCTCTTTCTGCACGATTATTTCTGCTCCGTTGAATAAAGGATTGTTCTCGCTGTGGTCTATGTGCAGGTGCGTATTTATTATAAAATCCACATTCATATCCTTTTCTTTGAGGAAAGATACAATATTTTTTTCCAGAATCGGTCTGTAATATTTCAGGCGCCTGCCCCATGTGTTCTTAAAGTCTGAAGAAAATCCCGTGTCTATGAGAACGTTTCCATCATGATGCCTTGCAAGAAAGCAATATACGGGAATCCTTATTGTTTTGCCCATATCCCTCCCCAGCGTTACAAATCCCTTGTCGCATTCCAGGCAGCCGTTTTTTATGATTTCGAATTTCACGGCAGAAAAGGTATTTAAACGAAATAAAAATCTTTGCAATATGAAAGTGCACCGCACGGCAAGCCTTACCGCGGTATGGCGCAGTATGGCGAATATAGGCTATGATTCCATTAAACATGTAAGCATGCCCATGAGATTTTTTGCATTCATACTCGGGCGGCTGGACAAAAACAGCGTCGCAACCATTTCTGAAAGGACAAGGCTCATAGATTCAGATATAAGAAAATTAAAGCCAAAATACATAGTTGAGATAGGCGCAGGATATTCTTCAAGGCGCAAGAAGTTCAGCGATATCGAATTCTTTGAGCTTGACTTGCCGTATTTTCAAAAGTTCAAAGCCGATATTATCCCTTTTGACATAGGAAAAGACAAGCTGGACCTTAAGATAAAAAATGCCTTGTTTATCGTCGAAGGCGTGACAATGTATCTTGAAGAACGGCAGGTTTTGTCGCTGCTAAGGCAGATTAAAAAGTACAAGGGGCATATCCTGATAGATTTTTTTGTGAGAAGAAATCCTCCTGCAAAAAAGAATATTCGTGAAAAAATATACAAGGCATTATTCAAGAGGATTATAGGGCGAAAGCACCTTTTTGATTACAGGATTGAGAATTTTCAGGAGGGAATCAATCTATTGAAACGTTTGGGCTATAAGAATGCCAAGCGGTATGATTATGGCACGCTGAAAAGTCTGGATGCGCTTTTTTATGCAAAACTATGAGGATGAATTCATATTTTTTAATTTATTATTAAAATTTTATACTGGCA
This sequence comes from uncultured Methanosarcinales archaeon, assembly GCA_964459665.1. Classification (GTDB taxonomy): domain Archaea; phylum Nanobdellota; class Nanobdellia; order Woesearchaeales; family GW2011-AR4. Next base: position 1,813 of record CAYWNO010000004.1, on the reverse strand, counting down.
TCAAGCTTCTTTTAATCCCTTAAAAGCCTTCCTTGTTTTTAATCCTAGAATTCTAAACATTTCCGTGTCTTCATTAGCCTGCGGGTTTGGCTGGGTAAGAAGCTTATCGCCTGCAAATATGGAATTTGCGCCTGCCAAAAAGCACAATGCCTGCCCTTCCTTGCTCATGTTTACCCTTCCGGCAGATAATCTTACAACTGACTTTGGCATTACAATTCTTGTCGTTGCAATCATTCTTGTAATTTCCCAGATTGAAACCTGCTCGTTATCGCCAAGCGGAGTTCCTTTTACGGCAATCAGGGAGTTTATCGGAACAGACTCGGGATGCGGATTCAATGACGATAAAGTAAGGAGCATTCCAATCCTGTCAATTGCAGATTCACCCATGCCTATTATGCCGCCCGAGCATACGGTAATTCCGGCTTTTCTCACGTTCTTTAAGGTCTTAATCCTGTCATCATAGGTTCTCGTCGTTATTATCTTTTTGTAGAATTCGCGGGAAGTGTCAACATTGTGGTTGTAGGCGTAAAGCCCTGCCTTGGCCAGCCTTTTCGCCTGGCTTTCGGTAAGCATTCCAAGAGTGCAGCAGGCTTCCATGCCCAAAGAATTTATTTCTTCTACCATCCCGAGGATTTTTTCAAAATCACAATCATCTTTAACTTCGCGCCATGCTGCCCCTATGCAGAATCTTGTTGCGCCTGCATTTTTTGCCCTTTTGGCTGCTTGCGCGACTTGGGAAACCTCAAGCAAGGAATGCGATTCGATTCCGGTCTTGTACCGTGCTGATTGCGGGCAGTAGGCGCAATCCTCAGGGCACGCGCCTGTTTTTACCGACAGCAAAGAGCTTACCTGCACTTCAGAAGGCTCATGAAATTTTCTATGGATAGCAGCTGCCCTGTAAATCAGCTCCAATAAAGGCATATTGTAAATATCTAAAATTTCCCCTTCCGTCCAGTCATATCGCACAGTTCTCATTCTATTATTGCCAAGACATCCCCCTTGTTTACGTTATCGTCTTTCTTGACTTTTACCTCTTTCACGACGCCATCTTTCGGCGCAGCAATGTCATTTTCCATTTTCATTGCCATAATTATCAGCAGGCTCTGCCCCTGCTTTACAGCAGCCCCTTCCTTTACCTTTACTCCATAAACGATTCCCGGCAAAGGCGCAGTTATCTCGAGCTTTCCCTCGCCGGCCGATTGTTTTTTTTGTAGCCTCTCTATGGCGGAAGGCCCTGCATCCTTTTTGGTTTCGACTTCATAAGCATCGTTTCCGCAGTGCACTATTATCTTTCCTTCCTGAGTTTCCTCGACAAAGACTTTGTATTCCCTGCCGTTTACCTTTACTGTCAGCTCTTCCATATGGCAATAAAAATAATTTTTTCCAAAGAAAAATTATTTTTCCGAATGTTACTGTTATATAATTGAATATTCTACTCAGGTTTTTTAATGTTTTGCAATTCCTTGCTTACTGCCCGACGGTTTTTCCTCTTAAAGTCTCTCTTTACACATAATAGAGAACTTTGAATAACCCTCTGAAAATAACAATTTATTATTTGCGCATCGTCGAGACTGAAAATCAAAACAATTCAAAAAATGGGGTTTTTCAAAGTCCTCAATATCCAAATATAGAAAATTTCGCATTTTGTCGGAAATAGCAGTATTAAGCGTAATAAAACTACACTTGAATACTTGTTAAATGAACTTTTTTACCACCCCTTTTATTTTTCAGATTATTTTTATAAGGACTCCTTTCAAAGTTCAAATACGAAAAATTGGATAAATCTGCTATTATTGTTGACGTAAGGAATGAA
>CAYWNO010000003.1:0-26791 GCA_964459665.1 uncultured Methanosarcinales archaeon | reverse complement strand
CGAGACTGAAAATCAAAACAATTCAAAAAATGGGGTTATTCAAAGTCCTCTATATGGTACAACAACAAAATTAATTTAGGGTTAAATCGAAAAGAAGGAGTTACCCCAAGTGAAGCAATACTTCACAAATTAAGGGCAGCAAGCTTATTAGGACTATTTTTTAGGAGGTTTGAATAAAAATGGATAGTACAAAATATAGAATCAAGTTGCCATGCAAAAATAACCGTATACTACAAGTGTTACGGAAAATAGAAATGTTTAAATACTCATTAAAAATTTAAACATACAAATACTTAAAATCTTTTCCAAAAAGGTGATAACATGAAAATTTTTAAGCGTAAAGACGGAATTATAACACACCCAGTCACTATGTTCGTGGTTGCCCTCGTGCTTGGCTTGGTTTTGGCTTATGTGTGGATAAATTATGTGAACATTCCAAACCCATTCTGTACAAAGGCATAAATCGATTTGAAAAATTCATTTTGAATGAATTTTTCAACTTATATTTTAAACGTATAAATTCTAAAGTTCCATCGCAAATGTAGCTATCATCAGGAAAACACCTTCTAAAATAAAGATTACATTATAAGCCGTCCTATTTAGCCATTTGAACTCGAACCAGCTTGGACCGACGCTAAAACTATGCAATAAGGGCAGCAAGCCTATAACTAAAACTACGATGGCTATTATAAAAGACCACCAGCCCACTATGTTGCTGTTTGTTATCTCTATGACGGAGTTTACCATAAGGTATAATCCAGCGCCCGCAACTATCCACGTAAGCAGCGAAACCGGAAGTCCGTTTAAAAATTTAAACTTGCCGATTAACGGCATTAACCCTAGCAAGAATACTATCGCGCCGACAAATCCTGAAATCCAGTCACGTGGCTGCATCATTTTAATTTATCCCTTTTAAAATATTATCTAAGTAAAGGCATCACTCTTTTTTCAATATCCTCTTCGGCATTGATTGATATTCTCAATGCCTGTGCAACTACATGTATCTTTTCAGCCGCTTTTTCCTCTATTTTTTCTACACCTTTTGTTCTTGCTTCGGTGGGTATAGCCGGCATAAAATGCATTCTTACCCATTTAGCATTTAAATTTTTAAATACGTCTGAATTTACCAGCATTGTAAGCATCATAAGAAAATCTCTTTTCTTTATTTTATAAGAATAAAAAAAAGCGCCTCCTATATCTTTCTCAGACTCTTCAACTATTTCTTTAAACTTCTGGACAGTTTTTGGTAATTCATTATATCGCTTATCAATGTTATTTAATATCCTTTCAAATAATTTTTTTTGTTCTTCCAGCCTAACAGACAATCTTTCTAATCTTAGGACTAACTTTTTTTCATGCCTTATGTCATAGTTAAATGCAAGCTTTGCAAGATATGTCTGGCTCGTGATGCTGCTAAATTTTTGCCTAAACGCAGTCATAAAAGTGTCTTTATTGTGTTTATGTGACTGAGTTATAAGATTCATAACCTCTCCCATTTCATCTCTTGAACGCCCTATTGCTATTTCGGTTTGTTTTTTTATGATAAGGGCAAATTTTTTGCTTAAATATTCCAGCTCTTTTTCTACGTTAGATATCATTCTGTTGTTTATATCCATTCTGGTTATTTTTTCATTTCTTTTCATATTGTCCATTAATTCATGGAACTTTTCCATATTTTCTATGAGGTGCTTTTCAGCCCTAAGGATTATTTCATCTTCGTATGAGGAATTGATTACCAATTGATAGCTATACTTAAAAAATTCATTTAATTCTTCAATCGTAAGCTCTTCCTTCTCTAAGGCTTTAGAAACCCTATGCTCAACTTCAATCATCTCAGGCAGGGTTTTATAGATATTAATATCAATTTTCTTGCTATACCTTACCACTCTTTTAGCATCCCATCTCTGTTTAACTGACAAAGCCCAGTTTGACTTTAAAAGAGTCGAAAAATATCCAGTATAATATCCTACTTCCATTATGGCAAATTTTGAACGTTTATTTATTTAAATCTTTCTTTTTTGTTGAGCTTTTTGCAGCAGTAAAGGAAACTTTCCTTATTTTAAAAAACCATTATAAACCGCAACAATAACCTAAAACTATGCTAAGCGAAGAAGCCCAAAAAGAAATCTATTTTCCATATTCAAAAATAAGGGACATACAAAGCGACATGATTTCAGACATACATAATTCAATCAAAAGCAAAAAGCACGTCATAATGCACGCCCCAACGGGAATTGGAAAGACAATAGCGGTTTTGGCTCCGGCGCTTTTTTTATCCATGAAAGAAGACTTAACGATATTCTTCCTTACCTCGAGGCAGACGCAGCACAAGGTTGCAATAGACACGCTAAAGCACATAAAGCAAAAATTCTCCATAGATTTCGAGTGCGCGGACATCATCGGCAAGAAATGGATGTGCCTGCAAAACGGAGTTGAGGCAATGGCTTCGGGCGCTTTTCACGAATATTGCAAGTCATTGAGGGATGAAAGCAAATGTGAGTTTTACTTAAACACAAGAAAGCAGAACATGCAGCCGACTTTGCAAGCAAAGCAGGCAATCGAGGAGCTAAGGGTGATTGGCCCTTGCCATGTGCAGGAAATAATAGGGCATGGCAAAAAGAAAAAAATGTGCCCTTATGAATTGGGCACAATGTCTGCGGCAAATGCAAAAGTTATTATCGCAGATTATTATTATATCTTCAACAAAGGCATACAGGAAAGCTTCTTTCTTAAGATAAAAAAAGACATTGGAAAATCCATCTTGGTAGTGGACGAGGCCCATAATCTGCCGGCTAGAATACGAGAGCTCCTGACGCAAAAAACATCAAGCTCGATTATCGAGAACGCAAAAAAAGAAGCAAGAAGGCACGGATATGAAGACACTGCAAAGAACGTTGAAATCGTCGAAAATGTGCTTTTCGAGCTATCCAGAAGCATGGAAACTGAAGGTGTAATCAGTAAAAACAGCCTGATAAGCAATATCAACAAAAGCAAAAATTACGATGATTTGGTATCTGAGCTTTCTTTCATAGGAGACGAAATAAGGAATCTGCAAAAAAAGAGCTTTGTCTTGGGTGTTGCAAATTTTCTTTCGGCATGGCTCGGTCCAGATCTGGGCTTTGGAAGGATACTATCCAAGACATTCGATAAAAAGCTCAAGGTAAGCCTGTCTTACAGGTGCCTCGATCCTTCCATTGCGGCGAAGGAGATTATTGAGAAAAGCCATTCGACGGTTCTTATGTCTGGCACATTAATTCCATCTTCAATGTATAAAGACGTCCTTGGATTTGGCGCCGGCGTTGTTGAAAAAGAATATAAAAGCCCATTCCCGAAGAAAAACAGGCTAAACCTTGTGATACCAAAGACCACGACAAAATTCCTCGGCAGGAACAACTCGCAATTTAGCGATATAGCAAAAGTTTGCAGCGATATTGCCAATATTCTTAACGGAAACATCCTTATTTTTTTCCCAAGCTATGACTTGATGCTTAATATCGCCGAGCATTTTAAAAAAAATTACAGCAAAGCAGTCTTTATTGAAAAGCAGGGCATGCTAAAGGAAGAAAAAGAAAAGCTTTTGGCTTCCTTTAAGAGCTATAAAGATAGCGGTGCCGCCCTTCTTGCCGTATCAACAGGCTCTTTTGGAGAGGGAATTGACATGCCAAACGTGCTTAAGGCAGTCATCGTAGTCGGATTGCCTTTGCAAAAGCCCGACATCGAGGCAAGGCTCCTTATAGAGTATTATGACGATAAATTCGGCAAGGGATTTGAGTACGGATACGTTCTTCCGGCGATAACAAAATGCCTGCAGAATGCCGGAAGGTGCATACGCTCGGAAACAGACAAAGGTGCAATCATATTTCTTGACGAGAGGTACGCATGGCAGAACTATCTCCAGTGCTTCCCGGACGATTGGGACATTGAAATTGATTTGGATTATATTGGAGTCTTGAAAGGGTTTTTTGGAAAGTAGGTTTTAGAGGACTTAAGCTTTAGAAAGGGTTTTTTTGGAAAGTAGGTTTTAGAGGACTTAAGCTTTATAATCAATTAAAAGTTAATATACTTTTCACTATACTAGTATCTAAAAACAAAATATTTATATACTTGTTATGGTTTCTTGCTTAAATGGTTATTTTGTTCGACAGGTTTAATATGCCTGAGGACATTTATGAGGTTGTTTTTGCAACAAAGCAGCAGATAATAGTCGCGAAGCTCCTCATAGAGATGATGAAGGAGAACGGCGGTGAGATAGGAAAGACGGAAATGTCTTTTTTTGCAACCAAGCTTCATGAAGGTGATTTGATAACCGATTTAATAGATGAACCCCCGTACAAAGGGAAAAAGGTAAAAGTCAGCTATAACAAAAGGCAGTTTTATGATAGGATTTTAACACCCATGAAAAGCATGGGAATCATTGATTACGATCTTTACAAGAAGACATACAAAATAAGCGATAAATTAAACAAGGACTTGCAGCACATGGGCCTTATGTGGATAAGAGAAATGAGAAAGCCGCCGAAGTCGCTGGCAAGATGAAATAATAATAACTGAAAAATTAATCAAAGAAACAAGCTCTTCAATTTGGTCCCTTAACCCTGTTTCTTTTCAACCACTACCCCACTATAAAAACATAATAGGGACCAAATTTATTATCACTGCTTCCAGTCAATTAATAAATCTATTATTAGCCTTACAGTAGCTCCCGTAGCGCCTTTAGTCAATACACCTTTTTCAGTTTTTGACCATACTGTCGTGCCTATATCTATATGTGCCCAAGGCAAATTCTCTGTAAAATTCTTAAGGAATGTGGCTCCAATTATTACGCCTGCATCGCCTTCCTCGCTTATGTTCTTAATGTCTGCAATGTCACTCTTGATGCTTTCCTCATACTCTTGCCATAAAGGCAATTCCCATATTTTTTCAAGGCTGCTCTTCGACGCGTTTTTGAGTTTTTCACTTAATCTTTCGTCTGTGCTTAAAAAAGGAGTTCCAATGCGCCCCAGCACAATTGTGCTTGCACCTGTTAATGTAGCGATGTCTATTAGCGCCTGAGGCTTCATTTTGGCGGCATAAGACAGGGCATCTGCCAAAATCAATCTTCCTTCTGCATCTGTATTCTTTATCTCTATTGTCATGCCATTATAGGCTGTGAGCACATCATCCGGCCTGTAGGAGTTTGCATCTATCATATTCTCGCATAGTGGCGCAATCACGGCAACATTAATGGGCAACTTGAGTTTGGCGCAAGCTTCTATAACGTGCATCGCGGCAACTGCGCCACCCATATCGTCTTTCATATTAAGAATGTAAGGGTAAGGCTTCACATTTAAGCCCCCGCTGTCGAAAGTTACTCCCTTGCCGACTATTGCAATTGGGCTCTTGCTGCCTCCTGCTTTGTATTCGATAACAACTAATCTTGGCTTGTTGACGCTGCCTTTACCTACAGCGCCGATGCATCCCATTCTCATGCCTAAAATCTGTTTTTCATCAAAGACAGTGCAGTTCAGGCTTGATTTTATTGCAAGCCCTTTTGCATAATTCGAGATGTATTCTGGCGTTGCAACATTGGGCGGCGTGTTGACCAAATCCCTTGTTTTATTGACGGCATCGGCAACCACCAAAGAGCGCATTAGTGTTTTTTCAAAATTTTTACCGGAGCTTGTAATCAGTGTTATCTGCCTGACATGCCTTATTTCGTCCTTGTCTTTTGTCTTGTAATCCGTAAACTGGTACAGCCCCATTAAGGAGCTTAACACGATTTTTTCAACAACCTTTTCATCATCTAGTTTTCCATCATTGAAAGAATCCAAAAATATGCAAAAGCTTTCAATCTTGCTATCCCTTAATTTTCTTGAAGCGCTTGCAATCACACAGGATAGGATTTCAAAAGAGAATTTGTTTCCTTCCCCGAGGCCCGCCAATACGATATTTTTCATATTTTTGCCAGTGTAAATAACCCTTACTTCGGATTTTTCTCCTTTGAAATTGCCGTCTTTGATATAAGAGCTTATTATACCACCCAAACTATTATCTATCAATTTTATATCCCCCATCATGTCCACTTTGTTCTTGAAAAAACCCAGCAACAGGGCATTATCTTTGGCTTTGGCTAATCCTATTTTCAGTATTTTTATAGAAGTAGTTGAACTCTTCATGTAAAAAGGTATTAATGATATATTTATTAATTTTTGGGTAAACTTGGCTTCGCATAACTAATACAAACATACGCCAACCCCTTGATTTCTTATGAAAAATATAAATAAAGGTTCGTAAAAACTTTGAAAAATTTACTTTCCAAGTGAAATTTTCAAAGTTCTCTATATTTTCTATTTTAAAAATATTATTTCTATCTCTATATTTTCTATTTTAAAAATATTATTTCTATATAGAAAATAATAAAATAATAAATAGAGAGTTTTGAATAACCCCATTCCATTTATAAATAAACCGCATTTACTTTATAAATACAGGGGGGTTATTCAAAGTCCTCAATAAAATTAATATAATAATAAAATAATTTTAAATAATAACATCTCCATAAGAAATCAAGGGGTGTCATGAATAAAGGAAAAAATTTAAATACCTCGATTTCGTTTGGAAATTTATGGAAGAAATTGGTATAGATGAGATTTTTGATGTTTTTTTAAAGAAAAATAGTGTATTTTTTGATAAAAAGGTGCTTCAGTCTGCGTATATTCCGGAAAACATACTCCATAGGGAAGAGCAAACAAAACAAATAGCCAATATCCTCTCTCCAGCCCTAAAAGGTGATAAAACATCAAATCTATTTGTCTATGGCAAGACAGGAACTGGTAAAACACTAACTGTCAAATACACAACAAAAAAACTAACAGAAGCCGCCGATAGGGAAAAAATCTCCCTTAATATTTTATATATAAACTGTAAATTAAAAAGGAACACGGACACAGAATACAGGCTGATTGCGCAGCTTGCAAGAGAGCTCGGAAAAGAAGTGCCTGCCACGGGGCTTCCTACAGGCGAAGTCTACAAAACATTCCTAAAAGCCCTAAACAAAGAAAAGCGAAATTATATTTTTATTTTAGATGAGATAGACCAGTTAATTAATAAGGCGGGCGACAACACACTCTATAATTTAACGAGAATAAATGAAGATATAGAATCACAAATATCACTAATAGGAATATCAAACGACATATTGTTTGTGGATAATCTCGATCCGAGAGTAAGATCTTCCCTTTCTGAAGAGGAAATTATATTCCCACCATATAATGCCCTGCAGATTCAAGCAATCTTGAGGCAAAGGGCACAGCTTGCGTTCAACAACGAAGCCCTCGAGTATGGAGTCATAGAGAAATGCTCGGCTTATGCTGCAAGAGACCACGGCGATGCAAGAAGGGCATTGGAGCTGCTAAGGGTTGCAGGCGAAGTTGCTGACAGGAAAGACGCAAAAAAAATAAACATAGAGCATATAGACGAGGCAGAAGGCAAAATAGACAGGGACAGGATTATTGAGGTAATAACAACTCAGCCAAAACAATATCATTTAGTTCTATACTCAATACTTTCGCTAAGGCCAGCAAGGAACAGCAGCTTATTTACCGGCGAAGTCTATGAAGTCTATAAATCATTGTGCACAAAAACCAACACAAGCATACTTACTCAAAGGCGCATCTCAGATATAATCTCTGAATTCGACATGCTAGGGGTTGTAAACGCCAAAATAATCTCCAAGGGAAGGTATGGGAGGACACGCGAGATTTCAGTAGAGATATCAGAGTCAATAATCCCTAAGATAAAGGGCATTCTGGAAGAAAGCATCCACCTCTGAAATGGAACAGGAAATAATAAAAAAAAAACGTGAAATAATCGAAACCTTCCTTAAGAAAGGAATGCTGATAAGCTCTGAAATGTTAAGCAATATTAACAATCTTGAGCACGCTTCCGGAGTTTTTGATTTGTTGAACTCAGCGCAAATCAAAGGCAACGGCGACGATTTGGTAGTTAGCCTTAACTTGAATGCGCCCACTAAAGAAGCGCAGGCACCCAAATTAGATTCTAAAGAAAGGCAACAAACAAAAGGCATCGTTAAGGTTTTGTACTCCTATAAGGAGCATCTTAAAAAAAGAGAGCCTCAGGACTTCGTCGATTATTTCAACAACAGGTACAAGGCAATCGAAAAGATTTTGAAACAGCATCAGGAGCTAAAAGATACGGTATCCCTTAACAAGCTCGCAAATAAAAAAGAAATGGAAAACGTGTCTGTTATAGGAATGGTTGGCGTCAAGCAAGCCACTAAAAACGGAAACCTTCTGCTCGCAATTGAAGATCCCACGGGCCAAAGAAGAGTACTGATAAACAAGAGCAAGCCTGCGCTTTTCAATGAAGCCAAAGACATAGTTTTAGACGAGGTAATCGGCATTGTGGGGGTGGATAACGGCTCAATCATATATGCAAGCAACATAGTGTGGCCTGAAGTTCCTACAAACAAGGAGCTTAAAAAATCAGAATCCGAGAAATATGCGCTGTTCTTATCAGACCTTCACGTTGGCTCTTCAAAATTTTTGCCTGAAGACTTTGAGAGGTTCTTAAAGTGGATAAATGGGAGCATGGGCAATGAGCAGCAGCGGCACATAGCAAAGAATGTTGAGTACATATTCATAGCAGGCGACTTAGTTGACGGCTGCGGAATCTACCCTGAGCAGGACAAAGAGCTTACAATCAAGGATATATATGAGCAGTACAGGGAATGCGCAAGGCTCTTAAAAGAAATACCAAGCCGCATTCCATTAATAATCTGCCCCGGAAACCACGATGCATTGCGCATATCAGAGCCGCAGCCCCTCTTGTCAAATGACTTTGCAAAGCCAATGCACGAGCTAAACAACGCAATAATGGTTTCAAACCCTTCCCTCATCAACATTCACTCTTCAGAAAAATTTGCGGGCTTTGACGTCTTGATGTACCACGGCTACTCTTTTGATTATTTTGTAGCGCAGGTTGACTCGCTAAGAAACCAGGGCGGCTATAACCGCGCTGACTTGATCATGAAATTTTTGCTTAAAAGAAGGCATCTTGCCCCGAGCCACATGTCAACACTGTACATTCCCGACACAAAAAACGACCCATTGGTCATTGACAAGGTTCCTGATTTTTTTTTAAGCGGGCATATCCATAAGTCAGTTACGACAAATTACAGGAACACTACACTTATATGCGGAAGCTGCTGGCAGGGCAAAACCCTGTTTCAGGAAAAAGTAGGACACAATCCCGAGCCGAGCAGGGTCCCTATAGTAAACCTCAAGACAAGAGACATAAAAATACTCAAGTTTGGGCAGTAGGGCGCAAAATGGAAATAACAGACGATGAGGAATATACGGGCTACCTTATGGCTAAAATTGAGCTTGCGTACAAGGCTGCATCTTTGGCAAGGGAAAAAGGCTACGACCCAGAAGAAACAGTCAACATACCTCTCGCAAAAAACATGATGGAAAGGGTAGAGGGGCTAGTAAGCGTTGCAGCCCCTCAAATCGTAAACTGCGGAATACCTGCGAGGATAAAAGAGCTAGAATCCCTTTACGGAAAATTGGACTGGAGGGTTGCGCTCAAAATATCGCTTGAGACGGCGCAGCAAAAATTCTGCAAGTTCGATACGCAAAAAGAGGCAATCGAAACAGGAATAAGGATGGGGCTTGCTTACCTCACATTGGGAATTGTGTCATCTCCTCTGGAAGGGTTTGTAGGTCTAAAGTTTAAAAAAAGGCTCGATGGGAAAGAATATTTTTCTTTGATGTACTCCGGGCCTATAAGGAGCGCAGGGGGGACGGCAGGAACGGTAAGCGTCATTGTAGCCGATTATATAAGGAAAAGCATGGGCTATGATTCTTATGACCCTTCTGAAAATGAAGCAAAGAGGATGGTTGCAGAGCTTTACGATTATCACGAAAGAATAACCAACCTCCAATACCTGCCTAGCGAAAAGGAGATAATGTTTCTTGTTGGCAAACTGCCCGTCCAGATCGACGGCGATGCTTCCGAGGATCTGGAGGTTTCCAACTATAAGGACCTGCCGAGGATAGAGACGAACAAGATAAGGAGCGGGCCGTGCCTCGTCTTGGGCGAGTGCGTCGCTCAAAAAGCGGCAAAAGTTTGGCCGCAAATAAAAAAATGGGGCGAGGAATTCAACCTTGGGCATTGGGCATTTCTTGAGGATTTCGTAAGCTTGCAGAAAGAGACAAAGACAAAAGAGAAATCTGCAAAAAAAGGAATCACGCCCATCTACACTTACATAAAAGACCTCGTCGCTGGAAGGCCAGTCTTGACGCACCCATTGGCAGTAGGCGGATTTAGGCTAAGGTACGGAAGGTGCAGAACTTCCGGCTATTCGGCATCAGCAATCCATCCTGCAACCATGGGGGTGCTTAACAAATATATAGCAATAGGGACACAGCTAAAGATTGAAAGGCCCGGCAAGGCAACGGCAATAACCGTATGCGATTCAATAGAAGGCCCGATAGTTAAGCTAAACGATGGCAGCGTTGTAAGGGTTCATAGCGAGCAGGAAGCAAAAGAAGTTGCAGGCTCTATCAAGGAGATACTTTTTTTGGGCGACATACTAATCAACTACGGGGATTTTTTCAACAGGGCGCACCCGCTTGCGCCTGCAGGCTACTGCGAGGAATGGTGGTCGCTTGAAGCGCAAAAAGCAATGAAAGACTCCTTTGGCTCGCTGGATTACAAGAAGCTCTCGCAATTAACCAATTCAGGCGAGGAATTGCTAAAAAAAACAATCGAAGATTATTTTTTCCAAAAGCCCGACGCAAAAACCGCGGTATCGCTTAGCAAAGCCCTTTTAGTGCCGCTGCACCCCTACTACACCTACCATTGGAAAACAATCTCCAAAGAAGATTTTTTTGTATTGCTGGACTGGCTCGCTTCTGCAAAGATAGAATTCGACGGCGTAAGCCCAAGCAAGATAATCTTAACGAAAAATGAGCCTGCCAAAAGGGTTTTGGAACTTTTGGGAATTCCGCACATTTTCGTAAGCAGCGAGTTCACCATAATAGAAAAAGACGACGCAGAGATTTTGTATCATATATTAAAACCCGAAAACAAAGAATTCCTATGCAAATTAAAAGATTCAAAAATTGAAGACGTCCTCGATATAATAAACTCGGCTTCTGAAATAAGGCTAAGGGACAAGTCGGGAATCTTCATAGGGGCAAGAATGGGAAGGCCCGAAAAGGCAAAGGTAAGAAAGCTCGACGGCGATCCCCACACTATTTTTCCAGTAGGAAAGCAGGGCGGCAAGATGCGCTCATTCCAAAGCGCGATTGAAATCGGCAGCATAGAGGCGGAATTTCCTGATAACTTTTGCGATAAGTGCAATAAGGGAACGATTCTTAGCGTTTGCGAGCAGTGCGACGCAAAAACGCGCAAAGCCGGCGGCTACAAGGCGCAAAGCATAGACATAAATTACTATTTCAAGAACATACTCAAAAAGCTCAATATGCCACAGCATCCTGACCTGATTAAGGGCGTGCGGGGCACATCCAGCAAGAACCACATTCCCGAGCATTTTGCCAAGGGCATCTTAAGGGCAAAATACTCGGTTCCCGTCAATAAAGACGGCACCACAAGGTATGACATGACGCAGCTTCCAATGACGCACTTTAACGCAAGGGAAATAGGAACCTCTGTCTTGGAATTAAGGAAAATGGGATATAAAAAAGACATTCACGGCTCCGAGCTAAATGGACTTGACCAGATTCTTGAGCTAAAGCCGCAGGATATAGTGCTTCCTAAATGCGAGGATGCGCCAGAGCCCGGATCCGATAAGGTTCTTTACGACGTGAGCCTTTTTGTAGATGAGCTTTTGGTTTTATTATACAGGCTCGAGAAATTCTACAACTTAAAATCCGAGAAAGATCTGGTCGGGCAGCTGGTCGTGGCATTGGCGCCGCACACTTCAGCAGGGATAGTAGGAAGAATCATAGGTTTTTCCAAAACGCAGGGGTTTTATGCCCACCCTTTGTTTCACGCGGCAACGAGGAGGGATTGTTTAGGTTATGACAATTATGTTTCAGTCAAAGAAAATGGAAGGTGGAGCATCAAGAAAATCGGAGAATTTATAGATCTAATCAATCCAGATAAAAAAGCCGATAGCTTTGGAACTTTGAAAAAAGAGGTAGCGAACATGTACACAATGGGAAATCCCGGAGAAGATAAAATAGCAGAACTAACCAAGCACAAACCAGCCAAAATGCTGCAATTATCTTTGGAAGATGGCAGAAAAATAGAATTAACGGAGGGTCACAAGGTTTATATCAAAAATAAAAAAGAAAAGAGAGCTTATGACCTTAAAGAAGGCGACAAACTAATAGTAAGCTACAAAAGAGATGTGGAAGAGATAAATATTGAAGATATATTCATTCCTGAAATTTTTTCTGACAGGGACGATTTAATGCTTAGAAACATTGTCAGCTACCTTGGCAGATTTGAAAGCCTAAGCAGGCACGAAAATTTTTGTTTTAGGGATAGTTTTCCAATAAAGTTTGTTAAAGAATTTTTAAATAAGCACAACAAATCTTTAAGGGACATACCTTCTGAAGCTAAAATAGCTATTAAACGAGACAATGTTTCCATTCCGATCAGCGTTCCTTTAAGCGAGGAATTGATGGAGGTTATAGGGCTTTACATTTCTGAAGGGTATATAAGAAAAAATAACTCCAAAAAAGGATTTTATCAAATCTCTATTGCCGGGAATAATGAAATCAAAAGTCTTGTAAAAAGGGTTTTTTACACTCATTTTAATTTAAATCCTTCTTACGAAAATTCTGATCAAATAGTATTTTCATCAAGAATAATATGCGAGCTGTTTAAGGACTATTTGGAGTTGGGATACAATGCTAAAAATAAGAGAATCCCGGCATTGTTTTTAAATTTAAAAAAGGGAAAAATAGCAGCTTTGTTGAGGGGCTATTTTGAAGGTGACGGTAGCGTCAGCGCAGGCCAAATTAGGGTCATTTGTGACACAGTTAGTGAAGGGCTAAAACACGATTTAAGTTTTGTTTTGTCGAGATTTGGCATATTCACTAGGCTTTATGAGTACACAAAAAAACCAGGCCCGAAGGTCAGGGAATTTTATGTTAAAAAAAATAGGAATATTCCTGTCTTTAACATAAACAGGATTATAATACCTTCCAATTTTGTTAGGAAATTTAAGCAGATAGGGTTCATATCAGAAAGAAAAAAGAAAATCCTGTATGAGATCTGCCAAAAGAATCCGGACGGGATGGAAATAGATTTCGATGAAAATTACGCATATCCTAAAATAAAGGAGATTAAGGCTGTCGGGGAAAAAATAAGCTATTGCTTTAATGTTTCCTCAGAGCATAACTTTTTTGCAAATGATATATTAGTGCATAACTGCGACGGCGACGAGGCGTCAGTTACTCTTTTGATGGACATGCTGCTTAACTTTTCGAGGCAGTTCCTCCCGGATTCTAGGGGATCTACCCAGGATGCGCCGCTTGTTATGACTTCAAAGCTCGTAGCAACTGAAGTTGATGACATGATATTCGACTTGGACGTCGCGCAAAGATACCCTTTGGAGTTTTATGAGGCGGCGCAGCAATACGAATTGCCATGGGGCGTAAAAATACAGAGGTTTGTTGATATACTGGGACCTAACAATAATTACACTGCGATAGGCTACACCCATCCAGTAAGCGACATAAACATAGGCGTTAAATGCTCTTCCTATAAGACTATACCTTCCATGGAAGACAAGCTCAAGGGGCAGATGGACCTTGCTGACAAGATAAGGGCTGTTGACGCCGTCGATGTAGCGAGGCTCGTCATAGAAAAGCATTTGCTAAGGGACATAAAAGGAAACCTGCGAAAATTCTCAATGCAGCAGTTTAGGTGCAGCAAGTGCTCTGAAAAATACAGGAGGCCCCCTTTGACGGGAAAATGCCTCGGCTGCGGCAGCAGGCTTATATTCACGGTTACCGAAGGCGCCGTGATAAAGTATCTGGAGCCGGCAATATCCCTTTCAGACAAATACAACCTGCCGCCTTACCTAAAGCAGGTGCTCCACTTGACTAAAGATCGCGTGGAAGGCGTATTTGGCAAGGAAAAGGACAGGCAGGAAGGATTGGGAAGGTGGTTTGGGTAGGCTTTCTTTTTGCCTCTTTCAAATCTTAGCCTTCACGATATTCTTCGCGCCGCAGGCGGCGCATTTCATATAGAGCAGTTCGCCTTCTTTTTCTATTTTCGTGTCTGGCTTTCCGCACTCAAGGCAAAGCACGAACTCGTTTGCATACTGCCTTATCTTTTCGTTTATCCTTGATGCAGGAACTTTCGTGCCAAGAATCAAGGCGCCGCTTTTCTTTATTTCTCCGGGCGTTGCAAGCTCCTTTAGTATGAACTTTAGCATGTGCTCCACATTTCTCCTCAAAGTCGATGATATCTGCAAAAAGTTTGTTATTATCGTCCTGTTTCCCTGCATATGCCCAAGGGCTTTTGGTATCTCGAATCTCTCTTTAAGAAAAACAGACTCGGGCAGGCTCTTTCTTGCTTCTTCAAGCATTTCTTTGTATTCCATCGTAAATGGGAAAAATTTTTATTCTATAAAAATTTTTCCACCTCATAAATGGTAGTCGAAGCATTGCTCTATCCCATCAAAGCCGAAAAAAAGCCGTGGGAAATGTTTTTCTTGGGATTTTTATACGCGTCAATAGGCATATTTGTTTCACTCTGGGTTTTTAGGGAGCAGTCGAGCCTGATAATGGTTTTTATGATAACCATGGCGGCCCTGCCGATATTCTACAACACGATAAAGATGGAAGAAAGCAAAGACATGCTTATTGACAAGGAATCTGCAATCTTAAGGGAGCACAACAAGGCAATAGCCTTTTTTATGTACATGTTCATTGGAATAACAGTTGCGTGCACATTTTGGTATGCCCTCCTTCCGGCGCCCACAATAAGCACCCTTTTTGATAAGCAGGTAGGGACAATCCAGTCTATCAACAACAACGTTTCAGGCAATTCAGTCATCAGCCTCGGCATATCGTGGAAAATATTTTTCAATAACTTCAAGGTGCTTGCGTTCTCCATACTGTTCTCATTTATTTACGGCGCAGGCGCATTGTTCATCCTGAGCTGGAATGCAACCGTCATAGGTGCGGCAATCGGCAACTTCATAAGGACAAACCTGAGCTCTTATGCTTCATCCCTTGGGCTGCTCACCGAGGGAAATTATTTCCATGTGGTCTCCTTTGGATTATTGAAATATTCAATCCACGGAATTCCTGAAATCGCAGCATATTTCTACGGCGGGCTTGCGGGCGGCATACTTTCGGCAGCATTGATAAGAAAGCACTTTCGGACTGAAAAATTTTCAAAAATAATGGTTGACTTTTCAGAGCTTGTTTTGGTTGCAGTAGGATTTTTGGTTGCCGCGGCTTTTCTGGAAGTTTACGTGACTCCGGTTTTGTTTTGAGAAATTAAATTTATCAAACTCGCTTGATTTTGTCCATAGCCTTCCCGATATCATCATCGCTCCAGCCTGCTCTTTTAAGATTTTTCTTAATCATGCTCCTGCTAAATCCCTTATCTGACTCCATTTTTATGTAGCTCTCGATATTTTTAAGCTTATCAGTTTTTCCTTGAATGCCCTGTTGTTTATACTGGTCGCGCTTTCTTGACGCATTCAAGGCCAGCAACAATGCCGTTATCGCAAGCCCCGCAAAAATGATTGCGGCAAGTATCTGGAGCGTTGGCATCTTTTTTTCAGTTAATGCCCCCTTGCCAATATCAAAAATTGTTTTGGAAATCGGTTTTTTCGGCAGCTCTTTTACAGTTTCACTCTTTTCCGTTTGAACGGCGGTTTCATTTTTTTGAATGTTGCCCTCGCTCTTTTGAATCTCGGGTATGGTGATTGTTTCGATGAAGTCCGGATTTATCCTGCTTAAAATGATGTCGGCCTTGTTCTTTGACGAGCCGTCATAAGTTAGTGAAATGTCATCTTTGCCGTCGAAATCCAAGTCAAAATTTTTGCTTTCCCCGAGCTTAATCGCAATCATCTCATTTCTAAAAGAGAGCGTTATCCTTATGCCAGATCCCCCTACCCATTCCAATATCATCGAATTAAACCTTTTGCTGAAGTCAAAGCTTGCCAAATCATAGAGCTCAAGAGCGAGAGTTTGAGATTTTCCATCATGCCATTCCTTTATGTTCCCGAGCTGGTATGTAAAGTACCTTGACCTTGCGCCGCTCCTGCCTGTGCCGCTGCTTGATGGAGCCGAGCACGATTGCTCTTTATTTGGCATGTTGAAATTCGTTCCGCAGCCATTGCTGTCGGTGCATGCCCTTTGCTGCACGCCACCGCCGCATCCGCCCCATCCTGCGCATGTCCAGGATTCCGTGCATATCGGCGGCTCTGTTACGGCAGAATGCATAAGCCCTTCCACCTTATACTGGCGCCCCTCGTCCGTGCACATGTAATTGCCGTAAGCCTTGCCGTCGCACTGAATCATGCGCTCATTATTGCCGTCGCATTTCTGGCTTACCTCGTCAATGGATTCGACTTCCTCATCCTTGATGCAAACTTTTCCCTGGGCTGCAATCTTGTCAACATACAGCGTCTTTGTTTCATTTGCCAGCAAAACTCCGCTTAATAAAGTATATCCTCTTTTTGTGGCATTCGGCTGTTTTTGAGCAGTAATCTGCCTACAATCAATCCTGTCCCTTAACGCATCAATATTGAACTCGGCAAGCTTATTGGTTCCCTCTTTTATGCTAACCTCACTCTGGTTTTCTGTTACGTCTTCTTTATTTGACTTAAGCTTGCCTTCATGGCACGTAAAAGAGTCGTTTTCGTCGTTAATTCCGTCATTATCATTATCATAATCATCCCAATCGGGCGAGCTGTCGTCGTCATAATCCTTCTCGCCGATACCAAAAGCCTGCGCCTTATCCGTATTTGCAAAAACCATGAATGTGCCCTTGTAAACAATCGTCTCTGACGGGATTTGCTCCCATTTGCTGCACGTATCATTGCCAAAATCGTAATCATTGCATGCGAATGCCTTTAGCTCGGTATACCTTAAATTGAGTTCCTGCAATTCGCTTGAAAGCTTGCCTGAAAAATGCCCATAATCCCATGTGTCATTATTGGCAAAAATCTCGTATAGCGCCAGCCCGTCTTTAAAAACAGGCTTTGTTATATGCGAGGAAGCTATAACTGAATTGCCTATGCTTGTGTTCTCATACACCGATGCCGCAAGAGAAATAACCCCTTTAGAATTATCATCTCTCTTTTCATCAAAAATCCACATCTCAAGGGGAGTATCCGGGACAACAAAAGTGCCTTTGCCATTTATGGATATTTCATAATCCCCGAGCAGAACCGTCCTTGCGACATAATCGCCGTTCTTGTCCACAAAAGAGAGGTTTATCTCTTTTCTTATGTAAACATTGACAACGTCCTTGTCAATATTGTTGGATTGCTCGGCATCGCTTAAGTCAGCCACAGCTTCAATTTCATAAGTGCCATCTTCGGAAGGATTCCAATTAAGCGAATAGAATTGTGCTTCTCCGGGCGGTAATGACTTGCTGATTAGGCTATCAACCACTGTTCCATTTGCCCTTAGGCTCAGATTAAATTTTCCGGAAGGCTTATTCCCAAAGTTTTTTAAATATACATTGACAAAAGTGCTTTCATTTACTATTATGAATTTTTGATACGACAGTATGCTCGCATCAACATCAACATCCTGGACATTTGCATCAATATACAAGGAATACTTATTATTCTCTTTGTTGCCCTCATTATCTGCCTCGAGAGCAAGCTCAAGATAAATACGCCCTGATAATGAAGGCGTCCAGTTAAAGCTCATTTCTAAAGAAGAATCCGGCTTCAAAGTGCCGATGCTTTTGTTCCCTATAAGCCTTCTTGCACTATTGAAGTTTTTGTTGTAGCTATCCTGCTCATTGCTCTTCTGCTCATTGCTCTTTAATTCATATAATACTTCATATAATGCTGCCGATATGTTGGTTGACTCGTCCTCTCCGGCATTGAAGACAGAGCCTTTGATTAATGTGCTTTTATTGACAAAAATGTCATCTTTCGGATAAAATAAATACCCTTTAATGTCAAAGCCTTTGGGCGCGACATACACGGAGATAAGGGCGTCGTTATCAGCAGGATGAATGTCTTTCTTGGATTCTGCAATAAGAAGCAAGTAATTCCAATTCACTTGTGAAGGCGTCCAGTTAAAGCTCAATTCAACAGAATCCTGCGCCTTCAGGGAATCTATTTTTGACGAGCCTATAACCGGATTCCTGATATGCGGCTTGGTGCCTGATTTATCATTGCTATATTTTTGCTCAAACAACGTAACGAGCGTATTTTTTGCCTCTTCTGTCCCGTCATTTGAAATAATTGCCTTGATTGCTGACTTATTGCCGACAAAGTACTTGTCAAGATAATTAATGGCAAATTTAGCCTTGACGTTGATTCCCTCATTCAGGACATCTATGGAGCCATAGTCATAATTGTTATCAAAATTATTATCCTCTTTTGAATCCAAGAACAATACAAGCATGTGCTTGCCCGTATTCATTGCCGACCAATCTATATTCTCCTCTTTTTGATCAAAAGGCTTTAAGCTCCCAATGGATTTTTTGGTTTCAGAGGCGTTTCCAATATAGGTTGAAGCATAAAGCGACGAAAAATAATCCATGAACAGGTAAATGCCGTTGCTCATTTTTTTGATTTTTTCCTTCGATGAAAAAGATAAAGACTCGCTAAACCCGTCCGTCGAAATGTTCACGATAACCTTTGTTGAATTATATGCTGCAGAAAAATCATATCTAGTTCCGTTATAATCTATGGATGAAGGCGCAATTTTTGTTCCTTTTTCATCATTGGGAGAATAAGAAAGGTAAATATTCTTAGGCTTATAAAATCCATAAAGGTAGGCTGTTACGTTTTCAGCAGTTTCTTCCCCGAAGTTATAGGCGATTATTGATATATTTATTTCCTCGCCTAATGTAGCAGTGTCCTGAGGCTTTACAATAGCATAAACATCCGAGCTAATAAACTTTATATACACACTTTTAGATACCTTGTCGTTATTTGGGTTGGCATCCTCTTTGTATTCTACCTCAAGCCCGATTGTATGGTAACTTTCTGTTTCAGGCAGCCATTCGAATGCGACAATGCTTTCTTTCCCTGCAGCCATCTCTGAAATGGATTTTTTTTCTATGGCATTTCCGTCCACTTTAAACAATACTAATGAATCCTTGGCATTGTTTTGCCCCAGGTTCCTGACGGTTCCGGAGACATTCAGGCGCTCTTTTGCTTTCTGATTTATTACGAAATAATCGGAAAATACGCTGCCGTTTATCCTTAAATCGAAAATTCCCAAATCATAATCAAATGTCTCTACGGGAATCTTTATAGTTTCTTCATGTGGCAAGTATACGCCTGTGCCGCCATACTTTACCTTGAAATTAATTTCCTTCTCTTTAAAATCAAGAGGAACTTTCCATTCAAATGTAAAATCCCCGCCGGCGGAAGTGTCATAATTACTGCTCGCGGTTAGTTTGTATGAAGTATGCTCCGTAGCAACTGATTCATTGTTAATGTAATAATCCAATAGGAAATTATTGCAGAATTCATTCTCGCTTATTCTGCATCTGCCCGAAAAACTGATAATATCACCCATTGCCGCCGTGTCTTTGTTGGCAGCAAGGTTGAACTTGACTGTTCTGGATGGGAGCGCGACTGGCAATATGGTGTAAGATACTAAATTACCCAATGTGTCGCTCGCCGCAATCCTCAGATTGAGCATTTCCTGATTTTCTGACGGAGTATGCGAAGCGCCGTAGATATAATTTTTGGCATCAGTTAATTTTGTGTCAAGCTTCTTCCAATCATTCCCTGATGAGGCAAATATCTCCAATGAGCTAATGCCCGACTCGTCATGCAAATCAACAAGAATCTGAATTTCTTTTCCTTCCTCGAAAAAAGGCTCAACTTCAATGCGCTGCAACTCAGGCGGCTGAGATTCTTTGGCAGGCACTTTTATTTCCGCAGTTATTATTGTGTTGTTCCATACCGGATAATTCGTAGGTATGCTCATGTTGATGGCGTACTTGCCGTCTTTTGTGATATGGTATTGGAAAAGATCTGGGTTGAAGTCTGTTAATTCTCCGCTTGTTTCGAGAATCCCATCATGATAAATCTTGTACTCGGGCATCGGCAGGATAAAGCTGACTATGCCCTTATCAGACGAGAAGGTGGTTACGTTCTTGCGGCGGGTGGGATAGGAATTGTTGCCATATCCTCTTATGGGGTGCCCGTTTAGCCTAATCTTGTTATTCTCTACAATAAAGCTTGCAGGAGTATACGGAGCCTTTCCAAAATAAATATGTCTTCTATCTCCGGGAACCGGTGTTATGCCTTGAGATGGCTTTTGGCTTAAATAATGCTCTTCATGATTGACGTCAAGCCCAAACTGTTCCGGCGAGAATTTTTCTGGCGGATCATTGGATTTTAAATAATTAAGATAAATTGATTTGCTAAATGACCATTCCGAACTTTTATACTCTCCGCCATAATTTTCAGGGACGGGATTTTCTCCCTTTACATAATAAACCCTGTCCAGCGGGATGCTAAGGTGGATATGTGTTGCCGCAGCGATTACTCCTCCTCGTTTATGCGTCGGCGGCAACCACCCAATCAAATCCGCAAAATACTGCGGTTGTCCCGAAGGATACCCAAACGAATAATTATAAACTGCAAAATCTTTTTCTCCATAATCTAATTTTGTCGGAGTATTGTCGTTAATATTGTGGAGAATCCAGCCAACGGCGTATTGCTCTTTTGCAGTGATGTAAGTTTTATCTTCTCCGGGGCAGCCCGTAAGAAGCAGCATTGCCAATAGAAGGATTAATACCTTTGGAAAAATTGATTTTATCGGAAAATAGATTTTTTCACTTTCTATATTTTTTCCCATTTTCTTGATTATTTTGTTACTTCGCAACAAGGCTGAGTTTAATATCCTCTTCTCTTGCAGGAACACCCTGGAAATAAACCACTATGTCTGTATCTATCTTGTTATTGGGCTTGTTTGAGAGGTAAATGCTCTGGTTGCCAATTAGCGGATCATGATGGAAATTGCTCACGAGCTTATTGTCATTATACGCATTAAATCCCTTGCTCCATTGGTAGAGCTTGAGCGGCTTTGCGTCTAGTGATTCAGCCTTTACGGTAAACGGTCTTGCTTTTGCAAAGCTTAGCTCCAATTCGGATTCGGATGATTTTGGAACATCAACCATCTCGCTGAGAATATACTCAAAAACGGAACCAAATTCTCCGATTGCGTAAGCCGTATATGTGCCGCCCGGAACCTTGAAAGTAAAATTATCTCCCTCAAAATCGAACCCATTGGAAGCGGATTTTACAAAAGAAAGGTCTTCGTTATGTATCATAAATCCTGGTTTTAATTTTTGCTCATAGCCGGAAGCTACTGCTTTGACAGTGAGCCTTGACAATCTCTCAAAGATGAAGGGCACAATATACTCTTCTTTTTTATTTTTTATTGATATTTTTCCGGTAAATGTTCCTTCTTCTCCCTGCCCTACAATGAAATCAAAACTCTGGCTGGAATTTACATCAATGGTTAATTTGCTCGCGCTCAGGGATGCAAAATCGTGCTGGTTTCCTTTATCATCTTTTAGCTCTTCTATTTCTAATTCAACATTGATGACATCATTAAGCAAATTTTTGACTGTTACGGTTTCTTTATGCGTACCATTTCCGGGGCCAATTTCAAATGAGATGCTTGCAGGCATTGTTGCAACTTGCGCCTTAATCGCCTTCAAAACATCTATCCTTCCGGTTCCCTGCTCTATTGGCTTTAAATCCAAATCCGAGGCAGTGCTCATTAGCGCGGATTTTACGACTTCAGGAGTCCAGTCACGGTTTTCCTGCAGCAGCAAAGCCGCAGCGCCCGCGACATGCGGCGTTGCCATCGAAGTTCCGGCAATTGCTATATGTCTATCGTCCTTGCATCTTTTCTCGGAAAGCCAGCTGTCCCATTCTGCCGCGCAGATAGAAACTCCGGGCGCGGTTAAATCAGGCTTTAGCAGAACTCCCTTATCCCATGATACGGGCCCTCTTGAGCTAAACTCGGCGATGGAGTCGCATTTATCAACTGCTCCCACTGTAATCGCTTTTCTTGCCGTCCCGGGGCTTCCGATTGTTCCTATGCCCGGCCCCGAATTTCCGGCGGCAACAGTTACAACGACGCCTGCATCCACTGCATTATCGACGGCTTTTGATAGCGCATCATCAGGATCACCGAATCCTCCAAGGCTCATGCTTATGATATTGAGATGGTCTGAAAAGTCGCCGTCTTCATTTGGATCGACTGCCCTCTCAATAGCGGATATTATGTCGCTAAAGCTGCCAGAGCCGGACGAATCCAGCGCCTTATACGCATAAATCTTGGCTTTAGGCGCAACTCCTTTTAGCGTCCCATCCCCTGCTGCCGCCGCGGCAACATGCGTTCCATGCCCGAGGTCATCCATCGGGTCATCGTCCTTGTTGATAAAATCATACCCGCCCGCAACTTTGCAGTCTTTTCCAAAGCACCCGCCCAAATCTTTGTGCTTGTAGTCTACGCCTGTATCAATAATCGCTATCTTTATTCCTTCTCCCGTAATATTATTGCCGTGCTTGTCCGTAAGCTTCCATATTTCATCGGCATCAATCTGGTTTACGCTTTCTTCAAGGACGATTTTTACTTCTTCATTTTTATGCACATTTTTGACCGAAGGCAGTAATTTTATCTCTGAAACCTTCTCTTGGGGAATATCCGCGGAAAAACCGTTGAATACATTTTTGTAGCTGTTAATTATTTTTACTTTTGGGGAAGCCTTTTCGATTTCCTCCATTGCCTTCTGCCTTGCCTGCGTTAATCTCTGGCCCTGGCTTTTAAGCTCTTCTATCACCCTTTCCCTGATATTCTTAGGGTTGCTTTCCTTTTTATAATCCTGCAAAAACTTTTTTTCGATTTCTGCTTTTGCCTCAACAAGCGGCTTTTCTTTCAGCTCTATTATGTACGAATCCTTATTTGCGGCACTATTCCTTGCGCCGCCCGATGTTTTCTGCACATTGGCCTTGTTGCCTTTCTCGTCGGTAAGAATGAATGAATCAAAACTCTGGTCAAATGTATGCGTCTGCGTTTTCGAGCTGAACATTATCTTATTATCGGAAGTTTTAACTGTAAAGCCGGAAAGGTCGGCATTGCCGGCAACAGAATATCCCATCTTGGTTAATTTTGCAATAATTCCAGAATCCAAAGACGCAGGTGAATTCCCTTTTCCCCCTCCACCTCCGCCGCCTCCCCCCTCGTCAGTTTTTTTGCCGCAAAAATCCACGCACATTCCATCCTCGCATTTATTGTAAACCGGGCAGTCAAGGCTGGTTTTGCAGGACTGGTTTTTGGATGTGTCGCTTAGTTTTTGTGTTTTTACAATTCCGGCATCAAAACTTGCAAGATTGTAATTTTCATCTATTGATATTATTTTAACTCCATAACTAGAATCCGGAAGTATCGGTGTAAATTCACTCGATTGGATGATAACTTTATGCATAGTTGAATATTCTGGAGGATTTTTCATGGAGTCTGCATAAAAGATACTGTTTGTATCGGCATTTTGCTGCGTATAAATGACGAAAGATGTTGCAGGCTCGTTTGTTAGCCATTCGACTCTAATAGAAGAGTCCTTAGCAGAAGTTTTTACTTCAGATATGGAAGGCGGATTTAAATCTATGGGCGCAATATTATTCAAAATTGACCTTTTGTCAGTAGATTTGTACCATGCGACAGGGAATTTATCGGCAATCCAATTCAATGCATCAACCTGTTTTTTGTCTAATGTTTCGCCTTTAGGAACAACCATGACAAAAGCTATGCTAAAATTTTTTTGAGATGCCTTTTCAGATGGCACTCTTTGTCCAAGAGCTTTAATCACATCATGAATTGTAAAAGCCTTTCTAATGAAATTATCGGGAACTTCTATTGCAGTGTCGCATATAATAAAACCAGGTATCTGCCCGGAATTATTTGTAACGACGAGTTTTTCCACGACTTCATTTTCAGATTTTAAGCCCATTGAGTATAAATCAAAATCGTGTTGCTTTGGCTCTGAACTGCAATCTATTTCGATCTTGTACGGTAACTTGCTGTCGTTGCTTTCTATGAATTTTAGCCTGGTCGTAGGGCGGACAGATACCCAAGATCCTGTGAAAAATTCCCAGTGTGATTGCAGAAAATTAGTTCCGTCATACACAAGGGCTTCCTTTAATTCTTCAGGCAATGCAACACCCCAATAATGTGTCAGCTCATGAAACAATAATCCAAAATAAAAATCATCAATTGCACTTATTGGATCGTTATTAACCTCAACCTCGTCAACCCACTGTTCATTAAAAACAAATGAATCTACATAACCTCCAAGTAATCTGCTTTTGCTTCCAAAGATCTCTGTCCTATTGGCAATGCTTCCGTTTGGAAGAGATGTAAAATCGCCGACCTTGCCGCCAAAATCCCCTTGCTGCGCCGAATCTTTTACTTTATAGGAATATGTGGCTCCGCCTAAAACCCCGTTCTTGAAATGAAACCCTATAAAATCGTAAATATCCTTATCAGGATGCTCATCATAAAATTTTTTTGTGAGGATGGCGGGATCTTTAGAATTTAAGGCAAGCGTCCCGTCATCTTCCATGACAAAAACATTATTTTCGGTTTCATATTTCTGTTGACTTTTCACCGGCTCCGTAACAATATCGAAGTCGCTTAAGGTCAATGCGCCGTCCCTTGCAGACGTGATGTTAATTATTGCATAACAAGGGTACGATTTGCAAAATCCATTGATTTGCGCCGAAAAATCTTTAACTTTCAGAGTATAAGATATTTCCAGCCCGGACAGCAATAATTCAGTTTTAGGATCGGAGTCAAATTGCAGGCTTATCTTACAGGATGCATCTTCGCAGTCTGTATTGATAAATTCTGAAATATCCACTTTGCCCAAAGAAATTTTCCTGCCGTTGATAGTCACAGCAGTGATTTGGACTTTAGACTCGTTAATCAAATTAGTCTGGTTGGTAAGGTTTAAGCTTGCGGTTTCATTTGCTTCTGACGTTGTATTAGTGGTCGTATTTCCCTGCGTTGCATTTTCTATATTGGCAGATTCGTTCAAAGGCTCCAAGGACGGCGTTTGATTGCCTGCAGCGGTTTCATTGATGATTGCAGCATCGCCGCTGGCATTTGTGTAGTTTGAAGTTTCATCAACAACATTGCCGGTTATCTCGCCAGCGAAATCAGAATCGTTGGCTTTTTCTTCAACTTTGAGGAAAGCCCGGGCAACAGAAGCGCCTTTCGGTATTTGAATGGAAATTGAATCCGGAGTTTGCATCTCTTTCTCATTAATGCCTTCAAATGAATTTATCACGAAAACCTTATCGCTCAGGTTGCCGTTTCCAAAATAGAGCGTGTTGCTGCCCAGGCTGATGTTAAGCTCGAAAGCACTGCCGTGAAAATCAAAAAGAGCTTTTTTTACAGGGGCATCTATATTCAGCAAAACCGGTGCAGGCATATTTGCCAAAAGCGATATTTCAACTTCCTTGCCTGCATCCTCGCCCTTAAGCGCCACCTCATAAGCTTTCCCGACTGATACTTTTTTATAATTATTTATTGCAAACAATATCAGTAAAACCACCATAAGCGCTAAAATGAGGTAGGTAATATTTCCAGAAGCATTGCCCAACTTACATCTTTGTCGTGCATTTTTATTAAACTTATTGGCAATCTTCATTTTAGCATTCTAGCCTTCATAATCCAAACATATTGAATATCCCTTTTGTGATGTGGCTTTCAATATAAGCTGAAAACAGCAGCAATAAAATTGCAAAGCCGAATATAAACAGCGCATCCTGTATAACTCTTGTGAACCTTTCTGAAAAAACTTTCTCGAAGAGCGCAGCTTTCGAGACTATTCCTCCGGAGAGGGCTGCCATTATATAGGCCGATGCTTCGGTAATCATGTGGGGAATCACGGCTATCATTATAAGCAAAAAATAAACCAGAGGACTGTGGCTCGAAACATTGGCGGAGTTTCTGGCGGCAACGCCGAAAACCACGCCCCAGACAGATGCATTCCAGATGAGGATAAAAATTGCGCCGCTTCCGTAAATAAACGACGCTATCAGCGCGAATAAAAATACAACAGAATTATTTGAAAAAATATGGCCGAAAGTTCCTGAGCTGTAAGCTCTCCCGCTAAGTCCTATGGCGTTCACTTGCTCTGAAAAAAGCGTATTTGTTGCTATATCCGGCAAAAAGACGGAAAAAACAGAAAAAGCAAGAAGAACGCCGATAAACAGGAAAACATAAACGCCAAGCAAATCCATATGGTTTCTGAAAGGCTCTAACAGGTCAATTTTTTTCTCTGCGGCAGACTGTTCCTCTTCTATGCTCAATATCCTGTTAAGCGACGGCAAAGAAAGCAGCGATATGAAGGCAACCGCCGCGAGCCCGGGCTCTTTTGGGAATAATACAAGCGCAGAGCCAATCCCTAGCGTCGCATAACTTATTCCCAATACAAAAGAAAACCACACCTTTTTTTCTATCCATGCAGCCGGGAAAAGTTGCTCAAGCATAAATCTCCTTTACAAACTAAACTTTTGCACTTTACTCATAAAAAGAGGCGTAAGCTATATTAACCTGTT
>CAYWNO010000002.1:0-27464 GCA_964459665.1 uncultured Methanosarcinales archaeon | reverse complement strand
TTCCATCCTCTGTAGCCATCTCATAAATCGGCTTAATGCCGTGGTCAAGCAAAGCATTTACTTTCCTCGCAACAAGCTTGCCGGTTTTTTCATCCAAAGTCAGCACTTCTTCTCCAGCAATAATGTCTTTTATTTTTTTCTTGCTTCCATCTGCAAGTGTTACCAAGCTATCATCGGTAATGCTGAAGCCTGTAACGTTTAATGAAGAGGCATTTACCCCGCCAGCCAAAGTAGTCGCTCCAATTACCTCTAATCTGTTCTGAGGTCCCGTCGTCCCAATCCCGACGTTGCCGCTTATATCCCTTGGATAAATATTGCTTCCGCTTGCATTCCACAAAGAGACTGAAGCGTTGCCGCTTATCCTTAAAGTATCGTTGCTCACATTGGAAAGCAAGAAATTGCTGAAAGGCAAGGCAGTTCCATTGGAAATCTTAAATCCTGTTGAAGCGTACTCGGCAGAATAGTTAGCCAAATTAAAGCCAACAGAGTCGCTGGATGCGTCAATTCCGCAGGTAAGAACTCCATTCGAGTCGGTGTCTATTGTGTTGCAGTTTTTTAGCTGGATAAATGTAATGTTTCCGGATATGTTAAGGCTTCCGCTTGAGTTGATGTCTATGCTTCCTATCCTTGTTAGGTTTTGATAGGAAAACCTTTCGCTTCTTGCATCATAAGATGAGGTAAAATTGCTTGTTTTGAATGCGCTTGATTCAACCTGCACGCTGTTTCCGTTAACAAGGACATTAAGCCCGTCCAGAGTTGCGGCGCCTACCGTTCCCGAGAAGTTTGCATTTCTCCACCTGAAGCTTGAATTGCCTATGTCAAAGGAATTATCAACTCCCGGAATTACGCTTCCGTTAACGCTCAATAAAGTCACATTAAGGATGGTTACGTTTCCGGAAAACAGCACATCGCCCTGAGTCAATATGTTTCCGTCGCTTTGGATTGTTAAGCCGCCCGTTGAAAAGCCTCCGCCAACATGTACTTGGCTTGCCCTTACAGCGCCTCCTGTGATTGTCGCGCTTCCGTCGGATAAGGTTGCGCCCTGTATCGTGCCTGAGGCGTTTATAGAGCCGGATGTGCGCAAATCTCCCGTTGCAGAGGATATATTTAGATTTTGATTAACCCCAAAATCCCCGGATACATTCAAGCCCCCTCCGACAAATAATCCGCCTGTTATGTTAAGCGCACCTGTTAGCTTTACCCATCCGCTAACCAAATTGTCAATAAGCTGGCCCAGGCTAAAGACTATTTTATCGCCCACGCTTAAATTTCCAGTTGTATTCAAGCCTGCTACTGTATAGCTTTTATTCCTATTTAAGTCTTCGGAGATATTGGCCCTAAAGCTGTAAGGCACGCTGGTTAGGTTGGCTCTTGGCTCCATCTCGGAATCATTGTTGATTTTGACGGCAAGGTAAAGCTGGTTCTCAAATGTAACATTTACATCCTTAAGGACAAGGTCATAAATGCCTCTTGAATCGGTAGCTGATGATATGTTCGTCTCATAGAGCATATTTCCGCCTGTGAAATTGTCATAAATCCTGAAAGTAAAATTAAAAGCTCCTGTCTGTATTACCCCGGAAGGATTCGTAAGCCTGCCTTGCACGCTCATTGAGTTAGGCGCTCCAAAGGCGGAGCTTGCCAGCACTAATGCAAGAATAAAATGTGAAAAAATCAATTTTGGGACATGCGAGCGAATCGGGTTCGCTCGCACGCGTTCGACTAAAAAATTGATTTTTCCAAAGTCCTCGTTATTTTTTGGCATTTTGCTTTTCATCTCCAATCTTTTCTATGTACACTACGCTTTTCTGAGGATACTTGCTGATTATAATTTCAGTATGCTCATCCCATCCCATTATTTTCATCAATTCTTTTGGAACTGTAATAGTAAACTGCTTTCCGGTGCTTGAGATTTTCGCCATAAATAATATTATTTTAATAGTAATATTTAAATATTTCTATTTTGAAATTATAAAAAGAATAGAGAAGTTTGAAAAATTCGCTTTTCAAGCGAATTTTTCAACTTATATCCGTCTACAAAGCTTGCGCTTTAAAGAAGATAAGCCTATTAAGCGATAAATCAGTGAAAAAATCAATTTTGCGAAAAAATTGATTTTTTCAAATAATTATTATTTTAATATTGATTGAATCATCTGCCTCAAGGATTTTAGGGATGTATTCTTGTTTTCTTTCTTCTCTTCTTTTATTTCAACCCTGAAGATGTTTGATTGGGCTGTAGATGAAGAATCGTTTGCCAGAATAAACATGTATTCAATGCCCGTATAGTTGGCAGGGGCAGTTAAATTAGCAGTTTGGCTGGTTATCCTTATGCCTATCTCGTTGTTGTTATAGAAGCTGTAAGCCAAAGCGTCATTTTCTTCGTCATAGAAATAATCGCTTAAGTTTAATGTGTAGCTCTCATGATTAAAAAAAGATATGTCGGAAATATTTTTTTGCAAAATAGGCGGGTGGTTTATTGTTTTATTGGGCAATATTTCGTAGCTAATGCTGTCTAGAAACAGGCTGGAGTTGTATATTTCAAATTTAATCTTATAGGAAGTATAATTCAAATTCGGCAAAATGCAGGTTTCGATGCATATTTTTTCAAAGCTTACAGATTCCTGATAGAATCTGGCGGTAAGGTTTTTCCATTCAGAATAATAAATCTCAGAAAAAGGGGTATCCAAGCTTAGGTTATAGCTTACATAAAGAACCTGCGCTAAGATTATATTGCTCAAAGATGCCCCATACTGGCCATAAGAAAGATAAAGCGGCCCATCCCATTTTTCCCTTGCAGGAGACAAGCCGACTAAATTGCAGCACTGCTCGCTTCCGTAGCACACTATTGTGCTTTTTGCTTCATCCTCAGAAAAAATTTCCCATCTTGAGCAAAGGCTAGAATCATCATACGCCCAGCTAAATGAAGTGTTGGCAACGCTAAAGTCTATTGCATTCGTAATAGAATCTGCACCGTCATCATCTTCATCGTATGGGGTTCCTTTGTTGTACTCGAGGCTTATTTTTATTGATTTATTTATACTTTCGTTTGTTTCATTTTCAGCAGTTTGGTTTATGGTTTCGTTATATGCCGTATTATTCGCCATAGTTTCATTTATCTGTCCTGTCTCGTTTATGGCGCTTTCATTGTCTTTTGTTTCATTTTCAGCAGTTTGGTTTATGGTTTCATTTATAATCTCTGTATCGTTTATATCCTCTTTTTTTTCTTTTATATCCTCTTTTTTTGTCTTATTATTCTCTTTGCCCTTATCTTCTTTTTCATCTTCTTTTTCTTTGATTGCAAGGGCCGTAAATTTCTCTAAACCGCTAATCTCCAGTTTCCTGCTGTCAAAAATCAGGTATGTGCTGTTTTCATGCTCCAGATAGATTTTTACGAGCCCGCTGTTTTTTATCCTTCCATTAATCTTAACTGATTTTAATTGCCCTTCATTCTCTAAATTCCATGCATAAGCGCCGCTTTCATTGGCGCTTAACCCTACCTTGTCAGTAAAATTGAATGATTTTTCCGCTACAATGCGCCCGACTGTTGCGGGCTTGATTAGCAACAATATTGACGCTAATGCAATAATAATGAGGAGCAAAGGGATATTTTTTGCTATGGCGCTATTTAATTTATATGTCCTCATCAGATTGTTAACAAAGCCGCGCTCATAGCCATAAACTATGAGGGCTTTTTCAATTGATTTAAGAGAATATCCAATGCCTATATTTTTCCTGATATAGCTATTTAAATGCCTATTCAACCGCTTTTTATAATATTTTGGCTGCTTCACAAAATCCCAAAAATAATTACTCCTTTTCCAATAAATGCTTGATTGAATCTTTTACGTCTTCCTTAAAGATGCGTTTTTCCTTCTCAAGATCAGCCATCGCTTCCTGCTTGATTGCGCTTTCTTTTTCCTTGATGTATTTGCGGCTCTCTGCTTCTTTCTGCTCCAGCCTTCTCCCAAATTCCTCCTTTAGCTCATGCTCGCGCTTTTTGATGTAGGAAGATTTTTCATTTTCCATTTCTCTTTCAAGTTCTTTTAGCTCGCTGCTTATTTGCAATTCGTATTTTTCCCTTAAGAGGCGTTTTCCCTTTTCAAGTTCATTCATCGCTTCCTGCTTGATTGAGCTTTCTTTTTCCTTCAGATATTCGTAGCCCTCTGCCTCTCTCTGGGCTAATCTTCTCCCAAATTCCTCCTTTAGCTCATGCTCGCGCTTTTTGATGTAGTCAGCTTTTTCGCTTTCAGATTCTTTTATCTCTCTGCTGATTTCCAGTTCATATTTTTTCCTTAATATATCCTTTGACTTCTCAAGATCAGCCATCGCTTCCTGCTTGATTGCGCTTTCTTTTTCCCTGATGTGCTTATTGCTCTCTGCCTCTTTCTGCGCAAGCTTTCTGCCCAATTCCTCCTTTAGCTCATGCTCGCGCTTTTTGATGTAATCGGCTTTTTCGCTTTCCAGTTTTTTTAGAGCGCCGCTTATTTCCAATTCGTATTTTCTCCTTAAGATGTCCTTTCCCTTTTCAAGTTCATTCATCGCTTCCTGCTTGATTGCGCTTTCTTTTTCCTTGATGTATTTGCGGCTCTCTGCTTCTTTCTGCTCCAGCCTTCTCCCAAATTCCTCCTTTAGCTCATGCTCGCGCTTTTTGATGTAATCGGCTTTTTCGCTTTCCAGTTTTTTTTCCAACTCTGAAAATATTTCATTTCTGATAGCTCCTTCCCTTATTTTTAAATATTCAAGGTTTTTATTCTCTAACTCGGCGGCAGTAACTTTCCCACTAAAATGCCTCATCTGATTTTGAAGCTCATCCGACAATTCAGCCCGCATCAGCCTTTCCTTGGCTTCAAATTCCTGCCTCAATTTTGCCCTGATATGAAATTCCTTGTCTTTAAGAATCCCGCTGTTTTTTGATTCAATCTCTTTTATCTTGTTTTTGTAATCCAAATCATACCTTTCAAGAAATGCGGATTTTTTCCTGTCAAATTCGTCTTCGAGTTTCTTTCTGAGCCTTTCCTCTGACTTGTCAATGCCTTCCTTTAATTTCAGCTTGCCCAATTCTTTTATTTCAGCTATCTGCTTTTCCAAAAGCGGGATTTCATGTATGTATTCCAGATCTTTGCCAGTGATTTGCGGTTTAGGATGCGAATGTCTTTTTTTGAGAATAAGCTCTTTTAATCCCGCCATTGGCTTCTTATGCGTGTTTTTATCCTTCCCATTGACGGCATCCCTCAAGCCGGCTATTTTAATTTCAAGCTGGGGTATGGCCGAGACATTTTTTAGCATCGGCCTTATTTCATCAGCCTCTTTTTCGCGCCCGGAAACATCAATTTTCTCAAATTCCGCTTTGAGCTCCTCGAGCCTTTCTATTCCCTTGCTAAAAACATCAAAATCTTTTTTCAGCTCTTCTATATTCATTAGCCCTCACCTTCGATTTATTTGATTAGCCCTTTAAATCTTTTTCTATTTTTTTCTATTCTAAATCTCCTTAATTCCTCTTCCAGCATAAGGGTATTGTAGCCTTTTCTCTTCCAATCTTTTATCTTTTGTGTCTCATTTGTTAATTGCGTGTTTTTCAGGGCTTTGATTTCCAGCTCTAACAGCGAGGTATCATAGCCCTGTTTTTTCCAATGCTTGATTTGGCTCAAAAGCTTTCTTGTTTTGTCTTTCCCTTCTGGCACTCTTTTTGCTGTCCGCCCGGGCTTTTGTTTTGGCAGGAAACTGATTGTTTCTATAATCTTGCCAACTTCATTCTCGTCTTCTAAAACTATCTGAATCTCTTTTTCCTGCGTTTCCTGAGACCTTTCTTTTGGGACTTTAACTGTAATCTGCTGATTTCTTTTGAGATAAAATGCGGTTAGCCCTGCTGCAATCGCTAATGCGGCAAGCAGAATAAATGATAAATAAATCGGAATCTGATTGATTGATTTTTGCGTTGCCTTAGGCTCTGATGCCTTAGATTCTCTTCGAATCACAGTTAGAAGGCTGCTGCTGACTGCAGTCTGGTTGCTATAGCTCAGCCTCGAATAAAAGAGGTAATTTGCGGGTTTTATGTTTTCAGGCAGCCTTAATTTCCTGTTAAGCAGCGTTTGTTCCCTGACCGCAACAGTTTCCTCTCCATAAGCTAAGTCGTTGCCGTCAAGATCCCTTAAGGAGTAGAACACAATCACGTCAACAGGCTTTAAAGTGCCAAGGTTGTAGAGGATTATGTCCGCTTCTGCGTTTTCATCCGGGCTTATCGTGGTTTTTTTTGGCACAACCTTTATGTCGAATAATGCTTGCCTCTGCTTGATGTCTATAATGACGTTTATGATTTTCCTAACAAAGCCTGCGTCAAATGAGATTCTGCCGGCATATGTTCCCGGAGCGTGGTTTTCAGGAGCGAATGCGTCTAACCTTATCATTTTGCTTTCATTTGGCTTTAGCGTGAATGATTGCTCATTTATTATCACTAAATCTTCAATTCCTTCCACGCTTACATTAAATGTTAGCCTGACATCGCCGTTATTTTCTATTTCAAGCATTTCTCCGGAAGATTCTCCGCTCAATAAAACAAATTTCAATACGGATTTGTCCAGGCTAAAGCTTGGATTCAAAAGAGCGCTTCCGCCGCCCGCGCTGCTAACGCTCCCTGTGGATGCGGAAGCGGCTGCGCTGGAAGATGGTGTTGTTTTACTTGCGCATGCAGCGCTTTGGCATATGCCGCTGCAGCAATTGCCTACAAGGCATTCAATGCCCGCATTGCATGATTCGCCATCCAAATAGGGCAAAGCCCTTGAAAATCCCATCTGGGCCTTAAAGCCTGAAGAGTTTAAAGCGCCAATTGAGCCGTCTCCGATAGAGTAATGAGCCTCGAAATTAGAAGAGGATAGGTTAGCGCCTTTGCCGGAGGCAATTACAAAATCAAATGATTTTTCGCTGCTGTTTGCCGTAAATGAGCTTGCCTGCGCCGATAATAAGACTGCCGCAAGAAACACTATGAAAATTTTTGTTTTAAAAAAGCTTTTTTGCATTAGAGTCTTGCACCTATCAAAATGCCCTTTTAGCATAAGGCATTGCACTTTATTTGGATTTTTTCCTGATTTTTTCAACTGTAACCCTCACCATGTCATTTTCGCCGATACCAAGAATCTCCACTACTTCAAGAGGTATGTTTATGCCAAGGCTTGTCCCCGTCTTTCGTATGTACCTTACAAAAGCTTCTTTGCTTTTCATAATATTAAATAATATTTAATAATATTAAAGGTATTTAATTGTTTCGGTTCACATGCGCCAATGTTTAATTTGATTATTAGTTTACACTTTAATAATTAGCCAAGATTTCTGCACTTTTTGATGAGATAAAGAAATTCAACGCCACGGACAAAAATGAGAAGCAAAGGCTGCGAAAATATGCACAAATGACTAAGAAGTTACAAAAAATTAGTCGGTATGCTTTGCAAAAGATGAACTATACTCACGGACAAAAATAATTAGACAATTGTTGTCCGTTCGTAATAAGCAAATGACATATAGAGGACTTTGAATAACTCCCTGTATTTATAAAGTAAATGCAGTTTATTTATAAATGGAATAGGGTTATTCAAAACTCTCTATAGAGGACTTTGAATAACCCCATTTTTTGAATTGTTTTGATTTTCAGTCTCGACGATGCGCAAATAATAAATTGTTATTTTCAGAGGGTTATTCAAAGTTCTCTATAATATACAAACAATACTATTTTAGGTCTGTTTGACAATAATCCCATTAATGTTACTATTACTAAATAACGAAAAATTTAAATACTAAAGACTTTTATCAGGCTTAAGGTGATTAAAATCAAGATAAAGGCATTAATGGTGGGCTTAATTGTATTTGTCATAGTTATACTGATGAATAATTCTCTGCAGGCATCTGCTGCAAGCGCTAAGAATCTTGTTATATCCAATGTCGACGTAAAGGTAAGCAGCAAGACACTGAGGAATTTAAGCAACGGCGATACTATAAGCGAGGAGGCAAGGCCCGACCATACGGTTGAATT
Source organism: uncultured Methanosarcinales archaeon (assembly GCA_964459665.1). Taxonomy (GTDB): domain Archaea; phylum Nanobdellota; class Nanobdellia; order Woesearchaeales; family GW2011-AR4. Next base: position 19,447 of record CAYWNO010000002.1, on the reverse strand, counting down.
CAGGGTCGAAGTGAGAAATAACTTTACAAGGTCGCAGGACTTAAAAATAAGGGATATAACTGTCAAGACAACCATTGAAGGAATAGACGGTGGAGAAGACGTCGATATAGAATCTGACAGGTTCGACTTGAGTGCCAACACCGAAAGAAAATCATTTTTGAAGTTTGACATTCCATTGCAGGTAAGGGAAGAAACTTACAATGTGGTTATAACGGCAGAAGGCCAGGACGAAGATGGGACAAGCGAAACCTCAGAGATGAAGCTAAAGCTCGAAGTAATAAATGACAATCACCTGCTAAAGATTGTTAAAATGTCACTTACTCCTGAGCAGGTTTCATGCAACAGGAAAAATGTCCAGATTAGCACAAGCATACTGAACATAGGCAATCTTGACGAGGATGGAGTGTCTGTGCAGGTATCAAACCGTGATTTGGGAATAAGCATAAACGACAAAATCGGGACGATATTTTCCAGGCCAAACGAGCCTGAAAGCAAATTTTCAAAAACATATGCCATCAATGTGCCAAAGGATGCGGAAGCCGGCAACTACCTGATTACATTAAAAGCATTATACAACAACGACCGCAAATCAACAGAAAACACAGCTATGCTGATTGTCAACAATTGCGCAAAGCCGCCTGCAAGCCCTATAAATCCTTCTGAAGAAAGCTCAGGCGTTGAAGTCATAATGCCTAAGATCGGAAAAAACAATGCATCTGCAACGCAGACAAACACCGACTCAACGCCTGCTGAAGACGCAATCGTTACTCAGGAAGGATTTCTAAGCGGCAATGCGTTTGTTGCAGGAATAGCAATAGCCGAAATAATTGCGGTGATAGCGGGAGTTTTCCTGATTGCTTATATATTCAGGAAGAAGAGCCCGGTAAAATAAAAAACTTTGAAAAAATCAATTATTCGCTTTTCAGGCGAATTTTTCAAGTGAATATTAGATAACCACTTTAAAGTGGTGTTATATAGAAAAGTTTAAATACCTAAATAAAAATCTTTCATCCACAAGGATGAAAGATTTTTCAGATTGCTTCGCTGCCTGTTTTTACTGTTAGCGCAGCCATTTAAAAAAACTCGGAAAGCTGCCGCAGATAGCGAAGCTTGATAAAACAAATTTCATCTCAAAGATGAAATTTGTTTCCAAAAGCCAAAAGGAGATAAGCCTCATGAAAGAACAAAATAATAACCAGTTTTTAAAAAACCATTTTTTATCCGAGCTGAAAAAACATTTCAAGCTGAATATTTATGAAGTAAAAATATGGGCTTCTTTGCTAAGCAGAGGGATTGCTTCCGCAGGCGAGCTGTCTGATATTTCCGGGGTGCCAAGAAGCAGGTGCTACGATGTTCTTGAGTCGCTCGAAAAGAAAGGATTCATAATAATGAGCATAGGAAAGCCAATAAAATATCTTGCCGTAAATCCGGATGCAATTCTGGAAAGAGTCAAGGATAACATAAATCAAGAAGCCGATGTGCTCTCCATCCAGTTCGAAGGCATAAAGGAAACTGATGAATTCAGAGAGCTAGAATTGCTGCACAAGAGCGGAGTTCAGCAGGTAGATATTTCCAGCATTTCCAAATCAATAATAGGAAGGACAAGCATCAACAAGCACTTAAAGAAGATGCTTTCAAATGCCAAATCAAATCTTGTTTTTGCAACAACCGATGAGCAGGTTGAAAGGAGCGCCAAGCTGCTAAGAGGATTTGCGCAGGCATTTGCAAAAAAAGGGGTAAAAGCAAGGCTTTACTCGCCTTACAACAAGGCAGTCATCAAAAAGCTCCAGAATGTAGAGTATATTGAATGCAACCCGAGCACAAGGTTCGCAAGCGTTGACGGAAAAGAAATGATTTTTATAGTATCAAACCAAAGCGTGGTTCCGGATTACGAGGTTGCAATATGGATAAGCAGCCCTTTCTTCGTAAGCGCAGTCAATATCCTGTTCGAGAGCAGCCAGCAAAAGCCTCAATGAGAACTTTGAAAAATTCGCTTTTCAGGCGAATTTTTCAACATCAGTCAAGAACCGCCCATCAATAGATGGGCGGCATGAGGAAAGTTACAAGTACATTCAGGCGGTTCTTGGCTCACGAATGTAACTGGTGTGTTAATTCGATATTTTCGCCACTGGTGAACACACCAGTGGAATGAGCAGATTCAATTAAATATGCAAATTCCATATCTTCTGCCTTTTATGTTTATATCGTCCACAAAAAAGCTTTTCTTGCTTTCAATCCTTAATTTCCTGTTTGACGAAAGCAGAAAATACAGCTTGTTTTTAGTCGTTGTCAATACTTCATTGTACGCTATCTCTTCGCCAATCTTTTCGCAGTTCTTCAACAGGAATATTCCTTCATCGGTTGTATAAACCAAAACAGATTTTAGTATCTTGGGAAAAATTTCCGCCAATGGCAAAGAGTTTTCTGAAAGTATCTTCAGGTTGGATTCTGCTGTCTTAATGGAAGGCCTGCAGCCAAAGCTGTGCGGAAAATGGCTCAGCAAAGATACATCAAAATGCCTCGCCCCTATGTTGTTGTAAAACGAAAATTCATATCCCTTAGAATTCTCCAAAACTTTTAAGGTCAAATCCGTATTTTTATCGTCAAAATTATCGGCAAAAAAATTACAGCAGCATTCCGGATAGCCCAGCAATAATCCCAATTCCTTGTGGTTATTTTTTTGCTCTGCAAGCTTTGCTTTCTGCGCAATATCTCTGTTTTTTGATAAATACGCCAAAAAATGCCCTTTTTGCGGTGCATTTTTTGGAATTTTAATTGATTTATCGGAATAGAATTCGCTTTGCGCATTCTGCTTTGCAACCTTGAAGTCAGAAAAAAATGCATGGACGCTTTTTTCAGACAGGAAATCGGTAACTTTTTTTAGCTCATCCTCTGGAAAAAGTATTCTTGCGCAGGGCTTTACCCCTTCGATTACATAAAACACTTCGAGGGATTTGGTTATTGAATGAAAAACCTGCTGTAATTGCTGGAGCATGCTAAAAAGTCTTTTTGTTGTGTTTATAATTTTATGTTTAAGAGAAGTTTGAAAAATTCGCTGAAAAATCAATTTTGGGACATGCGAGCGAATCGGGTTCGCTCGCACGCGTTCGACTAAAAACATTGATTTTTTCAAAGTTCTCTTTAGTTGCTTTTAAACATTTGTGTCATCATTCCCGAACAACAACAAAACATTTTAAAGATGGGGAAAAAATCAACTCCAAAAGAGCTGATTTTTTCCATGAAATTCGACATTCCTAAAAAAGAGCATCCAAATCTTGAAAGGTATTACAAAGAGGATATTGAAGTCTCATATAGGTTTGCGAATGAAATCTATAAAGAGCTTGGCGGATTCATAAGGGCAGTTGTAATATTCGGCTCGACTGCAAGAAGAACCAAGGGAGCGGGAGGGGATATAGACATTCTTATCATCATAGATGATATTATGATGAGCATATCTCCTGAATTAGTCGAGGCATACAGGCTGATTGTCCAAAAATCCATTGTAAGGGTTTCCACTAAACTGCACATAACAACTATGAGGTTCACTTCGTTTTGGGAATACATGAGAAACGGCGACCCTATAGCAATAAACCTTCTTCGGGACGGGGTAGCCTTGATCGATTCCGGGTTTTTTGATCCGATGCAGGCGCTTCTTAAGAGAGGCAGAGTAAGGCCAACGCAGGAGAGCATATGGACCTACTATGCAAGGGCGCCCAATACGCTGCATAATTCAAAATGGCACCTGCTTCAGGGAGTAATTGACCTGTACTGGGCAGTGATAGATGCGGCGCATGCCGCATTGATGAAGATAGGAGAGATTCCTCCGACGCCGGAGCATGTAGCAGATCTCATGGAGCAAAAGCTCGTGAGGCACAGAATGCTTGAGCACAAGTACGTTGTGATAATGAGGGATTTCTACAAGCTGATGAAGATGGTTACGCATCGCGAAATTGTCGAAATCAAGGGCGAGGAATTCGACAGGCGCTACAAGATTGCAGAAGACTTCGTGCACAGGATGAGAAAGATTATTGAGCATAGTTGAAAAATTCGCTTTTCAGGCGAATTTTTCAAAGCCCTCGTATGTATTAAGCTATAGAGAGTTTTGAATAACCCTATTCCATTTATAAATAAACTGCATTTACTTTATAAATACAGGGGGTTATTCAAAGTCCTCTATATATAATAGGCATCTAAATGCCGGCTTTCCCTTTAGCTTAATACATACAAGCCCTCATAAGATTTATAAATGGCTAAAAATTCTTTGTTTATTGGGCAAAAATGGAGAGGAAAAATTTTTTAATTGCCATATTGCTGCTTATTGCAGGATGCGCTCAGGCAAAAGACTTTGATTACGGGATGAAGCAGATTGATGGCCTGGACTCAAAGTATAATTCAAGCTCAGAAATCTACCCTAAAAACATAAAGGATATTGAGCAGATGCTAGGTGACTTGTCGCGCCTGAAGTCTGCTAAATTAAGATCCGGACAGGAGCAGTTTGATTATGCCATTGGCTACAGGGAGCTTAACCTTGAAGCTGAAAAAATTTACATACAAAGCCAGAAGTATGGAGATGCAGGAACCACAAAAAAAGGCTTTGGGTGCAAATTAAGGCCGCTCATATTGGAGTCGGCGCACCTAAGAAACCAGTCAGCCTTAAAAGGATTTGAAGCGGTTGGTTTGCTAATAGAGTTCGTCGGCAAGTATCCTAAGGAATCAAAGCTCGCAGGCTTATCGGAGAAAAACGCCTTGTTTCTCAATGCAACTTTTTACCAGATATCAAAAGATGCCAGTAAGGACTCAAATATAATAGATTATTTTTGCCCGGAGAATGTAACACTTGAAATATACAGGCAGCAATTTAAAAAAGAAGGGGGATTAAGCGAAGATAAAATAAAAAGCCTGACTTATGACGAAGCGGTTGGTATATGGAAAAAAGAAAGTGGGATAGACGAAAATGGAATTAAAGAAGCCAACTAGCATGGAAGATTGCGTGTACTTCACGAACAGGACAATAGGTTCAGGCAGGGCTATGGCATGGGTTCTTCGCAAAGAATGCCCAAAATGCGGCAAGGATGCGCTAAGAAAGCCATCTTCCAAAAGCGGAAAGCCTGATAAAAAATCCCCGATTTATGTATGCAAAAGCTGCAGTTACGAGGAGAAAAATGAAGATGTTGAAAGCAGCCTCACCATTAATGTTGAATACAAATGCCCGCACTGCGGAAATGATGGAAAAACCACATCCAAATATGAGAGAAAAAATTTTGAAGGCGTGCCGTCCTATATTTTTGAATGCCAGAAATGCAAGGAGAAGATTGGGCTTACCAAGAAGCTAAAATCAGGCAAGAAGAAAAAAAGCAATGATGAATAATTATGTAGATTATAAGTTGAAAAATTTGCCTGAAAAGCGAATTTTTCAAAGTTCTCTAAAGAATAATCCAATTCTAAATGAAGTGCAATTAAAATGATAGAGCGCATAGAACAGCCATTCAAACCGCAGGAAGTAAGGCACATACTTAATCCCCTGATAGATAAATGGTTCTTTACAAGATTTCGGGAGTTTTCGCTGCCGCAGCTTTTTGGCGTCATGCAGATTCATTCGAGAAATAATATTCTTGTAAGCGCGCCAACAGGCGCTACAAAAACCCTTACTGCATTCTTGTCCATATTAAACGAGTTGGTTGACTCAAGCGAAAAAGGAATCCTTGAAAACAGGGTTTACTGCGTTTATGTAAGCCCACTGAAAGCGCTAAGCAACGATATTCACGTAAACCTTGTAGAACCCCTAAAGGAAATGGAAAAGATTGCAGGAAAGAAACTGAACATAAGGGCAAGCGTTAGGACAGGCGATACGTCCGCTTCCGAAAAGGCAGGCATGCTTGCCCACCCGCCGCATATACTGATAACAACTCCTGAAAGCCTTGCCATAATGATAACCTCGATAAAATTCAGGGAGCTTTTAAAAAATGTCGAATGGCTCATAATAGACGAGATTCATGCGCTGGCTGAAAACAAGAGGGGCGTTCACTTGTCATTGTCTGTCGAGAGGCTCAATAATATGTCGCCGTCAATGACGAGAATCGGGCTTAGCGCAACTATTGCGCCTTTGGAGGAGATTGCAAAATTCCTCGTTGGCTATGAAAACGGAAAATTGAGGGGCTGCAAGATTGTTGACGTGCAGTTCATAAAAGAGATGGACCTGAAGGTTTTATCTCCGGTTCCAAGCCTTGTTGGAATCGAGCACGCCATAATGCACAACTCAATGTACACATTGATTGATGATTTAATCCAAAGCCACAGCACAACCCTGATTTTTACGAACACAAGGTCTGCAACTGAAAGGGTCATCCATCACTTAAAAGAGAAATATCCGAAAAAATACACGGAAAATATCGGGGCGCATCACGGCTCTTTATCAAAGGAGCTAAGGCAAAATATTGAAAATCGCCTAAGGAAAGGAGAGCTAAAGGCAATTGTTTCGAGCACGTCCCTTGAGCTTGGAATAGACATAGGCTACATAGACCTTGTTATTTGCCTTGGCTCCCCAAAATCAGTTGCAAGGTTCCTGCAGAGGGCGGGAAGGTCAGGCCATAAGCTGCATGAAACTGTAAAGGCAAGAATAATAGTTGTAGACAGGGATGATTTGGTTGAGTGCGCAATTCTTCTAAAATCAGCCATTGAAAAAAGAATTGATAAAATACACATACCGAGAAACTGCCTTGATGTGCTGGCGCAGCAGATTCACGGAATGTCGCTTGAGCAGAAATGGAACTTGAAGGAATTGTTCAGCCTGATAAAGCAAAGCTACTCTTATCACGAGCTTGAATGGAAGGATTTTATGCAGGTCGTGGAATATCTTGCAGGAAGGTACATCTCACTGGAAGATAGGCACATCTATGCAAAGGTATGGTACAACGAGGAAACAGGCGAGCTTGGAAAGAAGGGAAAGATGAGCAGGGTAATTTACATGACAAACATAGGAACGATTCCCGAAGAGTCTTACATAACCGTAAAAGTCGGACAGCAGCCGATTGGGGCAATCGACGAGGGGTTTCTTGAAAAATTAAAAAGAGGGGATGTATTTGTGCTTGGTGGGGAAAAATACGAATTCTTGTATGCAAAGGGGATGGTAGCTTATGTAAATGCCTCGGTAATAAGGCCGCCTACAATCCCGTCTTGGTTTTCGGAAATGCTGCCTTTGAGCTTCGAGCTTGCATTGGACATAGGCAGGTTCAGGAAGCTTATGAATGAGCTTTTCTGCTCAAATAAAGCCAAAAATGAAATTTTGGATTTCATTTTTGGATATTTGTATGTTGATGATAATTCCGCCGAATCAATCTATGAGTATTTCTACGAGCAGTTCAATTATTCGGAAGTGCCGTCGCATTCGAGAATCATAGCAGAGCATTATTCTGATGAAAAAAGCAAGAGAAAATACGTGATATTCCACACGCTTTTCGGAAGGAGGGTCAATGACTGCCTCTCGAGGGCGGTTGCATTTGCGATTGCAAGGACCCATCACAGGGATGTGGAGATAGGAATCAACGACAACGGGTTTTATGTGGGCTCGGAGAAAAGCGTGAACGTGATGCATGCGCTTAGCCTGATAAAGTCAAAAGACGCAAGAAAGATTATGGATATGGCAATCGAGAATACGGAAATTCTTAAAAGAAGATTCAGGCACTGCGCATCGCGCGCAATGATGATACTAAGAAACTACAAGGGGCACCAAAAAAGAGTCGGAAGGCAGCAGGTAAGCTCAATGATTCTTCTTAATGCCGTAAGGCAGATAGATGCGAATTTTTGCATACTAAAGGAGGCAAGAAGGGAAGTTTTAGAGGATTTGATGGATGTGGAAAATGCCGCAAAAGTCATAGAAGGAATGGAAAAGAAGATGATTCTCCTAAAAGAAACGCACACCAGCATGCCATCGCCTTTCGCATTCAACCTGATACTTCAGGGATTTACCGATATCATGAAGATAGAGGACAAAACAGAGTTCATAAAAAGGATGCACGAGCAGGTGATGGCGAGGATTAAGATGGAGAAAAAGGTTTAGCGCTATTAGTAATCAACATTAAGGTTAATACAAAAAATAAAAATTTTAATCCGTCGCCTTTGCGGCGACAGATTAGACAGAGGACTCCTCAATAAAATAGTCAAACACGACTTAAAAATAAGCAGGAAGGATTTTTAAGATTTGCCAGATAAAAGGTATGCACGAGCAGGTAAATAAGAGGATTTGGGTCAAGTAATATGTCTAATTATAATACCCAAAGAATAATTTTACTCAGGTAGTCTTTTTATTAAATTTTCTTGATTTTAAATTTTGAATTTTGCTTTGGATAGAATAATGGTTTTCAATAACATTTTCTATCAATCGGATAGCAACCAATAGTTGTTCATCTCCAAAAAATAGCCCCGGGCAGATTCGAACTGCCGTCACAAGCTCCAGAGGCTCGTATGCTTAGTCTTCCTTAACGGGAGATTGACCGCTACACTACGGGGCTGCAGGCAAAAAGAATAAGTATTTGTTTTTATATGTTTTTATATTACTGAAGTTTCACAGTTTCCTTTCAAATCTAAACCGAGCTTATAATCCTCTTCACATTAATAACCCCATTCTCTGATTTCGAGACATCAATGCTGTCCTCGCCGTACTCGAACTGGATTATTTTTCTGGAAGAGTCCCTTACGGTATTGTCATATTCAACTTTCAAGTCCTGCATTGAGTTTGCAAGCCTTCTGTACAAGTAGCCGCTTTTTGGCGTTCTTAAGGCTGTATCCATTAAAGAGTCCCTTCCGGTCATTGCTCCGAAGAAGAATTCTGCAGGCGTAAGCCCAGTCTTGAATCCGTTCCTTATAAAGCCGCGGGCTTCCGGGCTTAAATCATCTTTCTTGAAATGAGAAGTGGTTCTTCGCTCGAACCCTTTTTCTATCCTCTTTCCTCTCATTGCCTGCTGGCCTACACACGCAGCCATCTGGGCAAGGTTTAGAAGGTTGCCTCTTGCTCCCGATTCCGCCATGACCATAGTGTTTGATTTTTTGTCGGCGTATGTTGCAACCGTCCTTCCTGTCTCGTTTCTCGCCTTGTTCAAAACTTCAAGTATCCTAAGCTCCAATGTTTCCTGCATTGTCTTTCCCGGGAATGTATCGAGCTTGCCTTCCCTGAAAAGCGCAATCAGGCTGTCCACTTCCTTCTTGGCAGCATCGAGATCTTCATTCATTTTCAATTTTGCGGACTCGGGCAAATCCGTGTCTGACAATGCTGATGTGAATCCTTTCCTGAAAAGATACTCTATGCCCAGCCTGAAAATCTTTCCGAGCATATCAATGCTGCGGTCCTTGCCGTATTTTTGATGAAGGCTCCTTAGCATCAATCCCGATTCCTCTCCAATAGAGCTCCTATCCATAACTCCTGAAATCATTTTTCCGCTTTCAACCACGACATGGGTATCTTTGTCGCACTTATCCTTTGACCTGTCACATAATCGCGAGTGTCCGCTGTAGCTAAAATCATCCGGCAGCAAGGATCCGAAAACTTCCTTGCCCGTGACAATGGCTTTTTTTGGAAGCTTCGAGAAATCCCTGATGCCAACTGCAGACAGCAAGTCTATGGCTTCTTCCCTTTTTATTGAATCCTCTTTGGTTAAAGTGTAATTGCCCGAGATTGCGTCCTGTGTGCACCCTATTATGCTAAGCCCGTATCTTAATGATATAAGCTGCGTTTGCACTTCCATCAGGATTTCTGCCTCTGCCCTCGCTTCTTCTGTCTGCGGTATGTGAAGGTTCATCTCATCCCCGTCGAAGTCTGCGTTGTAGGGAGTGCATACGGCAGGATTAAGCCTTAGTGTCTTTCCGGGCAATACCTTTACCCGATGGCACATCATGCTCATCCTGTGCAGCGACGGCTGCCTGTTGAATATGGCAATGTCGCCGTCCATCAAATGTCTCTCAACAATGTAGCCAGGCTGCAATTCCTCAATTGAAGCCTCTTTTGTCTCCTCTGTTATCTTCTTTTTCTTCCCGTCGGGCCTTATTATGTAGTTTGCTCCGGGATACTTGTCATGCCCTCTTTCTACAAAAGCCTTGAGGTATTGGATGTTCCATTCGTTTACTCTTTCAGGAACTGTAAGCTTTGTTGCGATAACAAAAGGCACACCGACTTCAAAAAGCTCAAGCATTGGGTCCGGGCTTATTACTGTCCTTGCGGAGAAATTCGTTCTTTTGCCTGCAAGGTTATGCCTTATTCTTCCCTCCTTGCTTTTTATCCTCTCTGTGAGGGTTTTTAATGGCTGTCCGCTCCTGTGCCTTGCCGGCGGAAGCTGCGCAACATTATTGTCAAAAAAAGTCGTTACGTGATACTGGAGCAAGTCCCACAAATCCTCGACTATTATTTCAGGCGCTCCTGCATTTATGTTTTCAAACAGCCTTTGGTTTATCCTCACAATATCCCCCATCTTGTGCGTAAGGTCATCCTCGCTTCTCTCCCCGCTCTCAAGGGTTATGCTGGGCCTCATGGTTACAGGAGGTATCGGAAGAACCATAAAAATCATCCATTCGGGCCTTACATGCGGAACCCTTAATCCAAATATCTCGCAGTCTGCATCAGGAATCTTCTCGAGCCTCGCCCTTATTTCAATGGGGCTGATCCTTTTTTCCTCTTCTATGAATGTGGTTGGCTTTTCAAGGCTTAATCTCTTCTGCTTGCTCTTGCAGTGCGGGCACTTGTTTACCGTCTTTAAGCTTGCAATAATCTCCTTGATTTTCTGCCTTCTTTCCTCAACGCCGCTGCCTTTTTCAATCTGGTCAAGAGTTTCTTTTATTTTGCTTATCTTGCTCTCCTGTATCAATATTCTTCCGCATTCCCTGCAGGTGCATTTCATCAAAGTCATGATTATGTTTACGAATTTTATATGTATGATTGGCCTTGCCAGTTCTATATATCCAAAATGCCCTATGCACTCCTTTAGCTTTGAGCCGCAGGTCTTGCATCTTAATCCCGGGTCAATAACGCCAAGCCTTATATCCATAAGGCCGCCGTCAACAGGGTAGCCTTCCTTGTCGTAAAGCTCAGGGGTTACTATTTTTGCAGACGCCATTTTCTTAATCATCTTCGGGCTGAGAACCGAAAACGCAATGCTCCTCACCTGCTTGTAAATATGCTGCTCTTCCTGCTCTATTCTTTCAAGCTTTTCTTGCTTACCTTCGATGGCTTCCTTTACTTCCTTTATTTCTTCTTCTGTTGTTTTATCTTCTGCCTGTTCCTTTGCTTGTTCTTTTGTTTGTTCTGTCATTTTGTCCTCAAAAAAAATTTAGGTTTAAAAGTGAACTTCATTCTCTCCTTTCGAAATAAACTTTAGATTTTCCTTTTGAAAATTTACCATTTCCTGTTGCGAAATAGAAATCTTTAGTTGTTCTAGTGTCTATTGGAACTGCTGAAACACCAGTCATATCAGTCACATCTACAACAATGTCATCTAATCCATCTTGATTTAAATCCACAGCATAAATACCTGTAACAATATAATTTCCATCTGGACGTCTTGTCTCAAATACATTACCTATTTTTCTTTGTGGACCATATATCAAGTTCATTTTAGCATCTTCACCTAATGTTTGAACAAAAAGTTCTCCATTTTGGTTAATGATTGCTTTTCCATCAGCATTTCCAGAATTTTTATTAAAAAAGTAGCCTACTTGAGAAAATGTAGTTTTGACTCTTCCATTCTTAGCTATATGATCTAAAACAGTTTCTATAGAAGATGAACCAGAACTTTGTGCTAAAGCATTTCCACCTAAAGACAAACTTCCAGCTAAAGCCAAAGTTGTAAGTGATAGTTTATAGTTCATTTTTGTTCAATAATTTTAAGTTTTTCGTTTAATGTTCAGCCGTTAATGTTTTTTTCGTCAATGCGTATAGTTTAATTTTATTTTTCCTTAACAGGTTTTTGTACAGGCGCCTTAACCGCCAAACTCGGAAGTCCAGTCCCGATTGGAATACACTGGTTTATCATGACGTTTTCTACAACCGAGTCTAGGTTATCAACTTCGCCGACGAGGGCTGCATTGATTATGTGCTTTATCGGGGTTTCAAAAGACGCGCGGGCAAGCACGCTTGACTTGTCGCTTATCACGCCATATCTTGTTATTCCCTTGACGGTTCCGCTAACACACATGGTATCGGCAACAAGCATTATGTGCCTAACATCCACATTGAGGCCCTGGCTCTCTATGACCTTGAATATTTCATTTACTATTGACTGGCGCGCGGCCTCTATTCCAAGAACCTGCTCAATCTCGAATATGTTGTTTGTCGTTGTCCTGTAAGCGTCAACTTCCTCCAATTGAAGCACATCGGAAAGATTAGAGCCTGCCGTTATTATTATGAATTCGTTTTCTCTTCTTACCGGCAAAACCTGCAAAATTCCAGGTATGCCTTTTACATGCACATTCTTGATTTTTTCCTTGGTCTTGTATGCCTCGTTGAATGTGTCCTCCTTGCTTCTCGATTTAAGAATGATTGAATCCTTGTTGTCTCTTATGTTATAGCCCTTCAATTGCTTTGAGATTGAGTCTATGACCTTGCCGATTGTTAAGTCCAGCTCCTTCATCTTGTCCTTGTCTAGCTTTATTTCTATGGTAAAATCGGCGATGTTTATTGAAAGCTCTCTCGATACTTCCCTTAATTTTGTCTCTTTTATCTGCAGTGCAAGCTGCCTTAGCTCCTCTACTTTTTTGCCGCTTGCATAAGGCTTTTTTAAGTATATCTCCATCATTGGGTTATCAAGCTCTTTTCTTCCGTCGAGTATCTCGATTATCCTAGGAAGCCCAAGAGTAACGTTCATCTCTGCGACCCCTGCAAAGTGGAATGTATTGAGAGTGTTATGGGTAATAATTCCATCAAAAGTCGTAAATGTCTCTAAATCTTCAACAGAAAAATCATATACATATTCGTTTGTTGTGCAAGTATGCTCTAATTTTATGATTTCGTCCCAAACAACGTCAGAATCAGCCATTCTCTTTAAAATTTTTAATTCCTCTTCTATTGCAATGCTTTTATCTTCGGCTTTTCTTTCAAATAGGGCAATATATTTTTTAAGCGCCTGTCTTCCAATTTTTTGTTTTTTTGTAAATTTGCCTGTCAGCCTGCTCGGTACGCCAAGCTTCTTGCCTGTTTTAGATAAAATATCGCCGTAACCTGCTACCATTTCTATTGAGTCATAGCTTGTCCCTGAACTTAGAGCTTGAGTCAGCTTTTCAAGCGCATCCATTTTTTGCGGTATGGCTAACCCTATCTTTTCTTTAAATTGGTCAGCATAGCGATAAGAGATTGATAAAGCATATTGATTTCTTTTGCCAACAAATTTTGCGGCAAATATGCCAAACTGCGAAAGCAATATTGAAATACCGTCAATTAACTGTTTAGAGCAGGAGCTTGCCCTTATAACTTTACGTGAAACGCTGATATTCCCGTCTCCACAAAAATAAGCATTCAATAATGCGCTGGCAAACTCGGATTTGGCAGAATACGCAAAGTCAGGGATATGCTTGTTATATGCTCCCTTGTTGCAGGCTTTCCTTAACAAGTCTGCAATCAAAGTTGAGTATAAAAGCAAGGTTGTGCTTTTTCCATATTCTCCTATTTCATGCCTTATTTTGTAATTTATGCAATATTTTTCTGTAAACTTTATTACTTGCTGTAAATACTCTTCAGAAACATTAGATATTCCAATATAATTTTCTGTATGAGTTCCTTCTGCAAGATATGCTCCTATAAAGAACCCAAATAAGCTATCTAACTCCATAACCTCAGGTATTTGCCCGGCACTATGGTTTTGGTACATATAAACACAGTTTTGCTTTATCTGAAACTTATTATTGCCTTGTGCATAATTGTTTATTTGCTCATAGCTTTTTATTGGCAGCTCAAAATTCCCTTCCTTGTTAATGGCTTTTCTTAACTCGCTTTCATAGATATATCGATTTTTAGGAAGATAATCCTCTAATTTAAGGAATTCATTATTTGTTAAATTAACCATTTTTCTTACAACAGGCGTCCTATCCCCAATTTTTAGGCTTGAGCCTGCTACAGGCATGATACAATTGTCTTTCCTTATAACAAATGAATGATAAGGCGTTGCAGTTATCTGCCTGCCGGATCTTGTGGTAATCTTCAGCAATTTCTCTGGGGGATTATGCCTGCTTAACGCAGTTACTTTTTTCCACTCTATTCTTTCATTTTGGCTTAAGGCAGGCACAAATAATTCTGCATTATTTATCTTACATACTTCTGTATCTTTATATTTCACATAACCAGCCTTGCTCATTATTTTATCAATAAATTCTCCGATTTTTACTATTTTTATTTTATTCTGGCTTTTTACAATTACTTTCTCTTCATAGTCAAGACTCATCTGCGTTCCCGGCTCTCCGATTGATTCAGCGGATATCAGCCCGACAGCTTCTCCCGGATTGACACAAGCATTCTTGTACTCTTCATAAACCGCTTCCATAATCTTTCTTAGCTTAGTGTCGCTTGTAGCTTTAGGCAGATTTTTTTCGACTTCCTGAAGTATCTTGGAAGGAAGCTTGCCCTTGTATTCAGATATTATGTCTACCATACAACCTTTTTCTTAACAAGAAAAAGCTTGACCAAAAAGAACTCGTCAAGCTTGAAGGGGCATAAAGCCCCTATTTTTCTCGTTGTCATTTTTTTAATGAATTTTTTTGAATTGTTTTTATTGTGTTTCCTTTAATGCCCAATCGTCAATGTGTTTTTATTGATGATTTTATTCAAATTGTATATATTTGTCATTTAATTGCTTAAGTTTTAATCCAATTTCATCTAACTGGTTATTCAGTATTCTGTATTGCAATATCTTCATTCCGCAATAGATTAAGATTTACCGCATTATCCTCATTCACTAAATATGACAATCCGTATATCTGGTCTCTTAAAATCATAGTGTTTCCTGTAATTTCTTGTATTACTTTTATCAAAGAAACTGCAGTTCTTTTGGGTAAATGTCCTAATAAAGTATCTAATTGTTCTAAACTCTTTAAATGTGGTTTTATTTCTTGATTATCAACCATTTTAATCAATACTTGCTTTCAAGCTGCAATTTTGGATATATGCCAAGTGACTTAAACTCATCAAGCATCAATTTAAAAGCGTAGCTTATTTCAATGTCCCTTACTTCCACGTTCTCGCCGCAGACAGGGCAGTATGACTTGTTTTTGTAGTTGTCTTTTATCGCGATGATTCCGCAATTCTCGCATACAGGAACTACCGTTCTGTCGCTGTCGAACCTTTCCTTTAGCAGAAGCGATGCGCCGTGCGCAACGAAAGTATCCTTCTCCATCTCCCCTAGCCTTAAGCCGCCTTCTTTTGCCCTTCCTTCAGTAGGCTGCCTCGTCAAAAGCTGTATAGGGCCTCTTGCTCTCGAGTGTATCTTGTTTGCAACCATGTGCTTTAATTTTAAGTAGTACATATTTCCGATGAAAATTTTTGCCTGAAGCTGCTCTCCTGTCTGGCCACTGTATAAAACCTCAACGCCGCTTTCCCTGAATCCAAGAGATAAAAGCTCTTTTCTTAGCCTCTCTTCAGGCTCAGCGTCGAAAGTTGTCCCATTGATGTACCTTCCTGCAAGAGAGCCAACCTTTCCTGCAAGCATCTCGATAAGATGAGATATAGTCATTCTTGACGGAACCCCGTGAGGCGAGAATATCAGGTCGGGAATAATCCCGTTTGCTGAAAAAGGCATGTCGCTTTGCGGCACAATCAATCCTACAATTCCTTTTTGCCCGTGCCTGCTCGTGAACTTATCGCCGATTTCAGGCACCCTTTCGTCCCTTATCCTTACCTGAATAAGCTTGTTGCCCTCTTCATTTTCAGTTATCAAAACAAAATCAATGACACCCTCTTCGCCGTGCTTTAAGTTTACCGAGCTTTCACGCCTTGTGCTCGATGCCAAACTGTACTCTTCCATCGAGCTTAAGAATCTCGGAGGAGAAGTTTTTCCTATAACTACATCTCCTTCTTTTACCTTCGCTTCCGGATAAATAATGCCGTCATCCTCTAAAAACCGATAATCTTTTTCTGTCTTGTATCCTTTTACGTCCTTATCGGGAATGCATATCTGGTCGATCAAGCCGCCCGAGTACCTAAGCTCCTCTGCGATGCTTGGCCTGTAGTAGGTTGACCTTCCAAGGCCTCTTTCTATGGAGCCTTTATTGAGGATTATTGCGTCTTCCATATTGTAGCCCTTGTAGCTCATTATCGCAACTACAAGATTCTGGCCGGCAGGATGCTTGCTGTAATCAGAAATGTCATTGATGATTGTGTTGACTATGGGGCTTTGCGCATAATGCAGGATATTTACGTCCATGTCCATCCTTACTGCA
Source organism: uncultured Methanosarcinales archaeon (assembly GCA_964459665.1). Taxonomy (GTDB): domain Archaea; phylum Nanobdellota; class Nanobdellia; order Woesearchaeales; family GW2011-AR4. The sequence continues at coordinate 3,043 of CAYWNO010000002.1, read as the reverse complement.
AAATTCGATGCATAAAAGCCCAGAGCCTGCTTTTGGTTTTTCGAGCCCGCATTAAGCCTCGTGGACTGGTTAAAATTTCCGTACGGCACAAGAGAAGTGCAGTATCCAAGCATCGCAAGCGGGGTTATCTCAAGATGGGTGTGTTCCGGCGTTAGCTCATTTTCAAAAAATGCAACCAAGGTGTTTTCCTCCTCGGCGGCATCCAGATACTCAACTACGCCCTGCTTTATCAGGTCCGACCATGAAATTTCATTCTTCTCGAGCTGCTTTATGTGCCTCTCGGTAAGCAAAGGCACGCCGTCCTTTACTATTATCAATGGCCTTCTCGCCCTTCCCTTGGAGCTTTCCAATTGCACTTCATTTGTCTTTTCGTTGTAGTAAACATTAAGGTTATCCGTAAGCAATCCTTTCCTTCTTTCGTCCCTTATCTTGTTCGTAAATTCTATCGGATTGTCAATAGTTCCCAAAAATCTGCTGTTGAGGTATACTTCTGCTGTCATTTTTTCCAACCTTTTTCTTTTAAAAAGAAAAAGCTTGACCAAAAAGAAACACGCCACAGGCGTGGTGGGCTAAAGCCCACTGATTTTTTGTCAAGCTTTTCATTCAAAAAATTTCATCTTCGGGATGAAATTTTTTTAATTTTGTTTATCGATGAATTATTATTTACCTTATCGTCTTCAATCCCAATTCTTTCAATGACCTTAAAATATCGTCTTGGTTGGATTCGCCTGAGATTTTGCAGAGCAATGCAAGGTTCTTTCTTAGCCCGATGTTTGTTCCTTCAGGAGTCTCAATCGGGCAGAGCCTTCCAAGATGCGTTGGGTGCAATTCCCTTGCCTCAAAGTTTTCCTGCGAGGCGCTTAGCGGGCTTACGACCCTTTGAAGATGCGACAGTGTCTCGAGATAGTTGAGCCTCTGGATTCTTTGGCTTATCCCTTTCCTGCCGCCAACCCATACTCCCGTTGCCATCGAGGAATAAATCCTTTGCGTAAGAAGCTTGTCCCTTATGATGACTTTAATTGACGGGAATTTTCCCCTTTTTACGATTCTTTGGAAATTGTAAAGCAAGTCTCCTATGAGGACCTTGAGGTTAAGCCTTAGAAGGTCTGCAAGCAAATCGCCGCTCATCTTAAGGCGCTTGTTCATGTAATGGTCCTTGTCGTCTACTGAAAGCTCGTTATTGGAAACAGGGATATACTTTTTGAGCATCTTGCACAGGTTGTATGCCTTTAATATCCTATCTTCCTGCTTTATGCCAAGATGCGGAAGAAGGTATTTATCGAGGATTTCTTTCATCCTCTCAATCCTCACTTCCTTTGACTGGGTTATGCCTATCCTTTTTGCAATATAGTCGAGAGCTTCTTCCTCGTTTTTTATGTCCACGAACTCAAGCAGGTTTATTATGACCTCATCAAACTGCCTTTCCGAAGAGATGTGCTTGGTTATTTCCTCGTCTTTTAGCAGGCCAAGGGATTTTATGACTACTATAATCGGTATTCTTTTTACCCTCGTGAAAGTAAGGTAGAATATCCCGTCTTTCATTTTTTCAAGCGTATGCGGAATCTTGAAAGAGCCATATTCAGAAAATAACTTGCCCACTATCTCGCTTGGGCCCGTAGAATCCCTCTCCGTAAGCGACCTGTTCGAAGCCAAATCCTCTATTGTTATGAGAACTTTTTCCGTACCGTTGATTATGAAGTAGCCGCCCGGCTCGTCGGGGTCTTCGCCTTTGGATATGAGCTCATCCCGGTTTAGCTTGTAAAGATGGCACCACCTGCTCTTTAACATTATAGGGAGGTTTCCTATCTGGGTATCAAAACTTTCACGCTGCACGCCGTTTATGTGGGCGCTGACGGTTATCCAAGTCGGAGCAGAATAAGTTATTTTTCTAAGTCGGGCCTCCATGGGATATATGTTCCTACTAGAGCCGTCGGCTTCAATCATCTTGGGCTTTTCAACCCAAATCTTGTCAAGCTTTATCTTGAACTCATCAATGTTATGTGGTATTATTGTCGGTATTATCTCCCTGTTTTCATCTATTATTCTCACAAGCTCCTTGTCGATAAAATTATTAAATGAGTCTATGTCGGAGTCTACAAAGCTTTGCTCCTCGAAGTATTTTTGTATGAGTGTCTTTCCGTATTTATACATCAACTATCACCCTGTAGAATGCAGACTCGCCGGCTGTCGGGCTTTTTCTTATTATCCTGATAACATCGCCCGGCTTTGCTTCCATCTCTTTTATGGCAGAATCGGTCTTCATAATCCTTGGAAGCTCCTTTGGAGTTGCGTGATAATCTTCAAATAACTGGGCCTTATCTTTTTCGGAAAGCTTGGAATGCTTCGGAATCAGCATATGCTTGTCAAACTTAAATTTCGGTTTTTTCATATTCCCCTTATTGCCCATGACACAAATGAAAAATTTTTCGCCCGTAGCGAAAAAATTTTTATGACAAGGTGGGCCGGACGAGACTTCCAAATGAAAAAATCGCGCCAAGCGGATTTTTCCCTTTAGTTATTCGGACTCGCGACCACCTGATTAAAAGTTTCACCCGACATTATCTAAAAAACAGGTGCTCTATTGCCCAATTTGAGCAAATTACCAGGCTGAGCTACCGGCCCATTAAGATGCGTGTGACGTGAGTGATGATGCAACTTTGCTTTCATTTTTATTTTCAATATAAGAGCGCCCTGGTCGGGATTTTCACCACGACAAAGTTTTTTGAACCCGAGTCGAAGCCTTTTTGCGTACGGGCAGAACTTGCCTCACACACGACAGGGCTTCATGATAGTTCCTGCAGCAATCCGCATTAATTAATGCCTTTTACGCTGATCCAGGCTACACTACCAGGGCGTATAGCTTGAAAAGGCATAGCAATCCCTCTTTAGCACAATTAACAATGAAACCATTTATTGTGTCTTAAGAAGGATTATATATCATTATAAAAAGAATTATACAGTTATTTATAAAGGTTGCGGAATTTTGAACTGTGAAGCGATGAGAATTCTTTTAAGCATTTGAGATTAAAAATAAGCTGAGGTG
>CAYWNO010000001.1:18409-30049 GCA_964459665.1 uncultured Methanosarcinales archaeon | reverse complement strand
ATGCGCAAATAATAAATTGTTATTTTCAGAGGGTTATTCAAAGTTCTCTATAGCTTAATACATACGGCCAGGGTACAATGAGGAATTACTCCAGAAGCAAGAAAATTCATTTCTGTTACTATAGCTTATCCCCAGAACCCCTCCAGCTTACCCCCTTATAATTGGATATGTGCACGTTGGAAAATTCCTTTTCATTGAACCAGCTTTCCATCTCTCTTTTCTTTATAAAATGCGTCGTTGGAGCGTTCATCTTGTCGAAAATATTCAGGTTGTTCATCCTGAAGTTAAGCTTCCTGAAATTCTCAAAGTACTCGTAAAAAGGCAGGAACTTCAGCGGAAGAATGTAGAAAGTATAGATTGGAACGTAAAGCAGCGAAGTTGCGGCAAGTGACGATGCCCAAATCATTTTCCTGCCCATCCTCGAGAAAAGCAGCCTTTTGGCAGGCTCAAGCAGCGCCCTGTTCAAAAAATTCCCCTCGTAAGAATATACCCACACTATTACCCTGCCGCCTTTCTTTGCAAGCTTTTTTATGTTGTTGAAAGACTTTGCAGGGCTGCTCGTGTGATGCAAAACCCCGATGGAATACACAATGTCAAACTTCCTGTTAACCGTAAAAGTTGCAATATCTCCTTCCATTACCTCGATATTCTTGTTTTTTGCGGTGTTTCGCCTTGCTATCTCAAAAGTGTTCAGGTCTATTCCCATGGCGCGCCTGCAGTACGGCGCAATGAAATTTAATTGTGTGCCTGCGCCGCAGCCGCAGTCTATTGCGTCTCTTCCCCTGAAGCTTTCAAGCCCGTTTGGGTATATCCAGTCCTTAAAGAGCCATAACTCCTCGTCGTAATATCTTGTCCACTGCCATTTCCATTCATTCTGTTTTTGCTGCATTTTGATTTGCTGCATATTTAAAATAGTTAATTAGAATTCTTCTCTTTTATTTAAAAATTTCAGTAAAAATTCTTTCTAATTCTTTATTGACATCTCCTTTAAAATCAGCGTGGGGAATTCCTAAATTTTCCAATGCTTTTTTGAATCTCTTATATCCATCCTTATCTCTAAGTTCGACCCATTCTACTTTTAAGCTGTTCAATTGTTTTTTGTTTGTATCCGATAGTTTATCTGCAACAAATACAGAGGTATCTCTTGCTATAACAGCATCCGCACTTTCAGGATTTCCTTTTCCCATTAATTTTACTTCGCAAAGATAATCTTTATCTTTGTTGGTCAAATAAAAGTCAATTTCTCTTTCAAATTCCTCCTCGGTTTTTATCTGGCTTTTGACTTTGATTTTGTAGTTTTTATCGCTAACTCCATATAATTTACATAATGTCAACATTAATGGCTTTTCCACTCTCTTGCCAGCAGTACTCCAAAGTCCACCTCTAAGTGCGGCTCTTTTAACCGCTAAAGTATTTATGACTATGAGGCTTTCGCTAACATTTAAATCAACGCTGACTCCTTTGAATTTTAAAGTAAGAGTAATATTTAGCTCATTTTCTCCATCTACTAACGATTGAATTGTTTGATATAATTGCTCATAATGTTCATTTGAAGCCCCTATAACTATCTCTTTTGTTGCAGAGTTATACATATTTGATATTGTCTTTTTATTTAGACCTGAATTAATGGCAATTTCTTCGGCAGAAAGATTTTTGTTCAAAAATTCCTTTTTATACCAATCTACTGTGATGTCTTTATTCCTTAATTTTGCATTGATTACCTTTTTGAAGAAGTCTATTGTATATTGTAAAAATTCAGCATTAATGAGCGTAACTATTTCTATTCTATAATCTGCCCCATTCATAAGCTTTTTTATTATGTTTTTTGCAACTTGTTCTGTCAATGTAATTGTCATTTTGTTAGTCTCTCAAAATCATTTAAGTTTAAAAATTTTGGCCTAAACTTATTATCAGCAAAAATCTTTGTTTGCGTCAGGTTCTCTTTAATTCTTTCAATATAATTCTTCTCTTTTTCTGTTAAAAAGAAAAATCTATATAAATTCGTAGCTGATTTACCAAATGTTCCGCTACCTCCAAAAGGATCAAATACTAAATCCCCTTTAAACGAATAGAATTTTATTACTTTGTTGCACAGTTCCAAAGGGAATACTGCACTATGTGTTTTATCAAATGTGGGGTCTATTTTCCAGATATTGGAGGATTCAAAACCTCCATTAATTTTACTTTCTTCTACTATTTTTTTGTCATATTGTTTAATATTCCAATCAATTAATTTGCCTGTTTTCTTTCTATAAACCATCACACATTCCGTGCAGGGATTGGGTTTATATCCTAATGGTTTTCTATGTTGCAAAAAACCTGCGTTTCTATTTTTTGCACTTGCCTCTGGTTTCTCCCAAACTATATCATCAATAAATTCCCAGCCCATATTTATCAGGCTAGGATGTATATCGTAAGGGATTGGGTATCTTTTACTGGAATATTGTCTTCCAACACGCGGAATTATTATTGGGGAAGTATTCAATAAAAAGAATCTTCCTTCTTTTGTTACCCTGTGGACTTCTTTAAAAACTTCCTTAAGAAAATTCAAATATTCTCTATAACTCGGATATATGGAATAATCCCTTGCATTATAATAAGGCGGGGAAGTAAAAGTTAAATGGACAGATTCATTTGGGACAGATTTTAGTATATCTCTAACATCTCCACAAACAACAACATTTTTCATATAATCTGGAGATTTAGTATGGCTTGGGTCATACCTGTTTGCGGGATTAGAATGAAGTTCTTTTTTTATTACTTCTTGTATTATCTCGTTTGGATGATTTTCTAATTTATTTAATTTTTCTTGGACATTCTTATCTCCCTTAAAAACTAACAGCCCCCTCATAGCTTGTAAAACAACTTCAGGGTCTGAATCACTCAAATATTTAGATAATATCTGTTTATTTACTGGATTCCTCATTCTACCTATCGCAGAAACTGCTTCTCTCCTAACAATGGAACTTTGCTCATTTTCTATTATATATACAAATTTTTCGAGTAAAGAAGCATCCTCTAATTTTGCCAAGTTCTTTACTGCCAAACTTCTTACCCTTTCATTTTGATGAGTTAAAAGTTTAATTAAAGGTCTGTTATCAAAATCAGAACCTAGTTTCCCTAACCTGTCCAAAAGTTTGACTAATGCACCTATATTATTACCGCTAATGAGGTCATATATTCTTTCAGGCTCTTTTTTCAAACTTTCAAATTCAGCAAACTCCACCATAAATAGCTATAAATTAATATATTTTAATAATCTTGCTATTTGCCATATACAAAAATAATGATGCCAGCATCAAAAAGCCGGCAAGAGACGAGATACCAATTATCTTTTCCGCGCTTAAAACGGAGTATTCCAGCAGTATTTCATTTCCGCCTAAAGCCCTAACAAGAATCAAGTCATGGTTGCTTGCATAAACAGGAACTTGGATTCCGTTCATGTAAGCCTTCCATCTTGTGAAATACTGCTCCTTGAAAACCACAAAGTCGCCGTCATTGAAATTCCCGAAAATCCTAACTTTTGCAGGCGAGAGCCTCTCAAACTTCAAAGGTACAGGCTCAGAAGGGGCGTCCTTGAAATTTATATTGCGAGTATCAAATCCATAATGCGTGCTTAGTGTTAGGTATTTGTAGCCGCCTCTTTCTTTATAAACACTCTCGTCCAGGTTTTTTACCAGGTCAACTTTCTCGGCATAGCTTGTGTTGATTGCTTCAAAAATTACAAGATGGCCGTTCTGGTATATTGCCCTCGAAAAGTTAGGATACATCTGCAAGGCAACATGATTTCCGGTAGGATATCTCGCGTCGAGGAAGAGATACTTGTAGCCCCCGAGCCTAAGATAATTATAAAGCTCTGCCCCCCGCTTTGGCAATATAAGGTCTTCCTGCCCGAATGAGTGCTGGCCGTGTATTTTCTCGAATATTGTCCTCTCAATTGCAAGCTCTATTCTCTCGTTTCTGGAAAAGTACCTTCCAGTAAGGTAGCTTCCCCCGAAATCTATCGCATTGGAAAACAGCCCGTAAGTCATTATCCTTCCGTCGACAGGCAGCTGCCTTATGAAGTTAAGCTCGCTTTTGTAAACCTCTCCGCTTGCAAACATCTCTCTGTGGATGTTGGATAAGTTCTGCTGCGCATAGGGGATGGAATGGGCAAACGCCAAAGCAACCGCCGTTATCAAGGCAAGCTTTATGATTTTTTTATTGAACAGAAGTATGAATGAAAGAATGGATGCGCCCATAAGGATAAGAAGGTAAGGCGGAACTGTCCTGTAAAATCCTCCTATGCGCACGCTTAGCTTTGCAGTTATGAAAGATAAAACAGTCAGGTTTAGTATGTAGCCGAAGGCAAATACCCTAAAATTCTTTATGCCCCTAGCCTTGTACATCAGAATCAGCAGGATGAATGACACCGAGCCGAATGCCGCAAGCAAGAATCCAGACCTGTGGTCATCTATCCTGTTGACGTCGGGGTAATGCAGCGAGAGTATCCTTATGTTGCTTTGGAAAAATTCCCTGAAAAACTGGACAACATCTCCTGCTATGGTGCTGTTTGCTTTCGGTATTTGAGCAAAAAAATCCTTGTAGATTAATGACGGCGCAATATAGAACAACGGCAGGAGCACCATTATGGAAGCTATTATTAAAATTTTTATCTTATTGCAAAGCAGCCATTTCATAAACTGCCTTAGCTCGCTTTTATCTTTTACATAATATCCCTTGACAAGCAGGAAAAGGCAGAAAGCAATGATGTTAACGCCCGCCCCATACGGGATATGAACCAGCATAATCACGACTGACAGGTACATCAAGGTTATGAATTCCCTGAATGCTTTCGGGTTTTCAAGGATAATGCTCAAAAAAAGGTAAGCTATGGGAAATGAGTAGCACTGCTTGAAGCTTTCAAGAAGCTGAAGGAAAAAAAAGTTAAGCCCCACGGCGAGCGATACAATTGTCACGGCGAGCATGTCAAGCGCGCCAAAGCTTTGCTCCTCGCTGCCCGCAATAGATGCGAGCAGCACGGAGAGTGAGATTATCGAAAGAAGCAGTATAAAGAAAGTCTCGTAATTAAACGACAATATAGGATTTTCGTTCCCTGTTATGAATGTGGAAAAGGATATGTGTGAATAAAAAGACGGGGCATTCCAAAGAAATGTTGCCTCGCCCTGCGCAATTGAAGGGTTGTAAGGCGCAAATTCGCCCCTGCCAAGTCCCTGCACTGCGTTCTGGAGCCTTGCAAATTCCCTCACGCCGTTTGCCATGAAGAGGTTTTTTTGGTCGAGCATGCTGTAAGCAACTATTGTTACCAATGAAAGGATGATAAGAATTGATGCGCATTCCTTTGCGCCAACCTCGAAAAATTCAATAGATTTCCCGCGAAGCATTATGAATAATATCACAGGCAGCAAGTAAAAAATCACAAGCATTATGGGCAGGTTCAGGCTCAGGGAAAGGTATGTGGAAGATAGGTACATCAAAGTTGCCGGAATAAATGAAACCGCAAACCCGAATATGTAATTTCTTATGAAGCTTTTTTTTGTCAATAAAGTCCCGAAGGCTGCAAAAGGCAGGTAAAGCAAGAACAGCCACAATAAAGGGGCAAAAGCCGATAAGGCGCTGAAAACATAGAGGAGGTTTTTTATTCCGGGCCTTATTTTGGTGAAGCTATCAATCATCAATGCCGCAACAAACAATGCAACAGGAATCGCATAAAATTTTTTTAAGAGTATGAAAACAAGAACGAGATAAGACAGCGAGATTATTTGCGGAAATTTTATTTTCATTACATACAAAGGATACCTCGGGCTTTAGCCCGTTTCTATCCTTTCCTCCGATACTTCTATAGTTACTCCCACAAGTAAACATTCATCCTTGCAACTTTTGAGTCATAATTCAGGTAGCGCTCGGTTTTTACCAATCTTTTTGGGCTTATTCCCGCAAGGCTGATTGGAGTGCACGTTCCCCCCACAATTCCCTGAGCGGCATCTTCTACAAGGGTTGTGAAATTCCCGTTGAAATAAGAAACGTCAAAGTCGCTGAAAAAATAAACGCTGCCGTTGCCGTAATTCCATCTGGACAATGCATTTGAGCCGTCCTGGTTGAATGTTGCAATCTGCCTGAATGATAGCGAGCCGGAATCATTCTGTATGTAGTAAGCCTGCGCGAAAACAATCGAGTCTCCCGGAACAAATGACAAGTAAGCATCCGTGCTGTTTACCGTCGAGTTCCGATCGCTTATTGACTGCCCCGCCTTTTTATAGAAATTTGCCCCGGCAAGATTCTTTCCCTGGGCCGTAGTAAGCTCGCCGCTTATCATGAATATGCCACCATTTGAAGTCAAGTTCTCGATTTTGGGCTTTGCCGAATTGTAATTGGAAGTAGTAAGAAGCGGATGCTCAAAGACGATAAAGCCGTACTTGCTTATGTTGCTTATGAGGCTGTCTATGTCGTTTGCGTTGCCCGGGTTATCGTCAAAATAAATGTCTGCATTGAAGCTTTGGTTCATAAAGTCCTTAAGGAAAGAGTCAGAAGGATCCTGGTAATAATAGGCGCTTTTGATATTGTAGCTTATATTTGCAAGAGGGTAGCCTGCCCCGCATATTCCGTTTAAGTTGAGCGCATTGCCCTGCCCGTCTGTAAAGAATACAAAATAATCATAGACTGTCCCGAATTTTTTTTTTGTTGCGGCATAGTCCATCTTTTTGAAGGCTTTTATTTTTGTTAAATTTATTTTCTGCTCATCTGCTATTCCTATCCTTACAACAGTCGTGTTGTCCCAGCCAGCAGGGTAGCCGCTTAAGAGCAATGAGGATGATACTGCCTTTGCGTCCGATAGCATGGCATCTATGTATAAGTTTTCCCGGTTTTGAAAATTAGCCGTGTAGCTGAAGTACACTAAAAGAGTGAATGTGAAAAGCAGCAAAGCAATTGCAAAATCCATGAAAAAAACCTGCGCCTTTGAGTTCAAGCTACCCATTTAAATAAATCACGCCCCCTGTCTTGTTTATGATATTATCGCCCTTGCTCAGGTTGCCGATTACTTTTGGGATTGAAACTATGTACAGGCTGTTTTTTGATTCGACCGTTATTGTGGAATTTTGCGTTGTCAGCGAATAATTTATGCTGTCTAGCTTGTTAGGTATCTTGAATGACCTTACGTAGCCGTCTTCTACGTTTGCAGCAACAAGAAGCTCTTTTTGCATCTTAAATGCGAGGTCCTTTACAGCTTCGCTTTCTTTTTGCGCCCTAAAATCGCTTAGATGCTCAAGGGATGATACTGAAAAAGCAATTGACATCAGGAAAGCCATGCCTATAAATATGAAAAACTCGGAACTGACCTGGGCTCTCTTTGGCTCTTTCATAAGTCATACATAATTTTGGCTTTTGTAAAAAAATTTCAATTCTTTAAAAATTGAAATTTTTGTATTTGTTTAGCTTTTTAGCACAGGTTTACTGGCCAATCACTTGAAAACTTTTGCTCTGGCATTGCGGGCATTCTTCCCCTTTTATATGACGAAAATTAGACGCCTCTTTTTTTGGATTGGTTGTTCCTGTATGGCCTAGGGGAGCGCCTCTCTTATAGACAATCCCATTAATTAAGTTACATTTTTTGAAAGTATTATCTATAGAGAACTTTGAATAACCCCCTGTATTTATAAAGTAAATGCAGTTTATTTATAAATGGAATAGGGTTATTCAAAACTCTCTATAGATAATCTAGTTAATATGTCACATAATCATAGGGATTATCTATATGCGGTTTGACATCTATTATTTTTGAATAAGCGGGCTTTAAATGAGGGTGGGCAGAAGGCGGAGTATTGGGATTTTTGTACTTGCGAAGCTCTTTCTCAAGAGCTTCTTTTTCTTTATCCAACTTGATTAGCTCATCCTGTTTTTTGAGAAACTCTTTTATCAGTTTCTCTTTTGAGAGTTTCTCAAGGTGATTTTTATTCATTAAGTAAATCATTTTTCAAGAAGGATAATCTTTACTTTCTTACCAATCCATTCAACAGGTACATAAACACGGCCGCTATTGCCGCTTTTATTGACCTGCTTCTCAAGCATTTCAAAACCAGTTAATTGAATTTTTGTCTTTTTCATCTTATTGGCTATAAAATAGCTAACTTATATTTAAAGATTTCGGTGATGCAGTATATACATTATAAAAACTCTCAGAAATCAGCTAAACAAATACAAAAAATTTAAATATCTCCGCCAGATTGGATTTACGCAAAATGGTCATAGCCAAAATAAAGAGCTTCATTGAAAAGCACAGCAAAAGGCTTGCAGAGAGAAGAAAAGAGAAAGAGAGGCTTGCATCCTTTAGGGAAACCGAGGAGATGCAAAAAGCCGAGGAGCTAAAAAGGGAAGCTGACAGGCTCGCGCAGCTAAAGCAGTACACGACTGCAATCGAGGAGTACGGCAAGGCTCTGGAATTCTACCCTTACAAGGGAAGCGAGCCTGATATTTTCAAGAATGCCGCCGAATTTTTGTTTAAGTGCAATTACAATATTGCGGCGTGCTTTTCCTATCTGGACAATTTCGACGAGTCAATAAGGCATTTTGACAATGCGCTGCAGGTCGAGATGGCAGACGATGAAAACAAAGTAAGGGCCTTCATGGGCAAGGGAAGCTGCATGTACAGAAAAAGGCTTCTAATTGAAGGAAGGTACAAGGCAGGCGCTTACAGGATTTCCATGGACGCCGATTGGGAGATAAGCGACAAGAAGGTTGAAGAGTACAAAAAGGAAGACCAGAAGAAAAACTACATCAGGATGGCGCATGAATGCTTTGCAAGGGCGGCAGAAATTGACAGGAGCCATGTTGAAGCATGGTACAGCAAGGGGCACATGGAAGTTCTGATGGGAAAGATAAAGGAAGCCGTGCAGTCATTTGACAATGTAATCAGCCTTAGCAAGAATTTTGAAAACAAGGAAGGTATCACGCTGTTTGACGAGATCAAGAGGGAGAAGGGCATACCTGTCAGGGCATCAGAAATACTGGGCAGGGACGGTTACAATGAGCCTGCATTTAAGACAAAAACAGGGCATCTTGTAAGGACGAGGGCAGAGATGGAGATTGCAAATTTCCTCTTTGACAATAATATCCTGTTCCAGTACAATTCTGTTGCCACATGGGCGGATAAGGACGATTTCAGGTCTTCGTTTTACCTGCCAAAGCTTGAGCTTTACATAGACCACTACCCTTACTCTTACTTAAAGGAATACCAAAAGATCATGAAGGCAAGGATAAAAGAGTATGAAAAGCACAAGAAAAAGCACATTTACATAACCACCGAAGAAGAAAAAAACATAGAAGAATCAATAAAGCTCAAGATGAAGCCTTATGCAATATTGTGATGAAAAATTCGCTTGAAAAGCGAATTTTTCGACTTATATTGATTTTTTCAAAGTTCTCAATACCCTTCAAAAACCACCTTCCTGTTGTTTTTCTCGAGAACAGTCATTGTTTTATTGCTTTTTCTTACCTCTCCTACAATAGATGCATCTTTCGAAATGCCCAGGATATCTTCAGAATCGTCTTTGCCGCAAATAACGAAGAATCCCATGCCCATGTTGAAAGCCTTGTACATTTCTTCGTCGCTAAATCCTGATTCTTTCTGCATAAGGTCAAATATCGGCTGCGGCTTTAAGGGATGGTTAATCCTGAATTCGGCTTTTTCTCTGAGCCTGTTGAAGTTCTTTAGGCCATAGCCCGTATTATTGACGCCGATGACGTCAAAATTTTTGGATATTTGCGCCATGGTTTTAATGTAAATTCTTGTCGGCTCAATCAGGGTTTTTCCGATTGAAGAGCCGTCGAATTTGTCGTCCAAAGAGAACCTTCCCCTGTACTTTTTCCTAAAATGCCCCCTCGGCTCAAAATCGCCTTTCAGGAGGTTGAGCCTAAGATCGCAATACCCGTTGGAATGCGGGCCCGAGCTTTCCAGTGCAATGATTTTTTGGCCGGCTTTTATTTTTTGCCTGTTGAATTTGCTTTTTTCCATGAATCCTATCATCGAGCCTACAATCTCGAATCCGTAGCCTGGCCTCGGCGAGCTTAATAATTCGTCAACCGATGCAGTTTCTCCTTTTCCGAAATTTATCCTTATAGAATTCTTAAGGATGCCTGATGAGTTGCATTGCAAAAGCCCTTTGGACATTCCTTTTACTATATCGCCCGTTACCGCCTTTTCCTCTATTTCAGACTGGCATGAAATGCAGTCCATGAACAAAAACGGGCTTACCGCCCCCAATGTAGCAAGGTCATTTGCAGACATGGCAACGCAGTCAATGCCGATTGTATCGTAAATCCCCATTGCCTCAGCAAGAATCACTTTTGTGCCGACGCTGTCAATTGCGCTTGCAATATAATGATCTGGAAAGACTTCATTATTTTCGAACAATTCTGCAAACATTCCTTTGCTTTCCTTTAGCATATCCTGCTTTAGAGAGGAAGGTATGGCATTTTTGATTGCTTCAACTGCTTTCGATTCACGCTCCTGATAGCTTTGCCCCATATAAATCCAAGAATCATTCTTGAAATTGATTTTTTCAAAGTTCCCATTAAGATTCGTTGCCCTGCTTGTTTAGCATGTACCATTCCATGGGCATTTTCGAGAGCGCCTTGAATATGCCTATGTTCACATAATAAGTTACGACGAGTCCGCAGCTAAACGACGATGCAATCATCCGCAAGCTCAGCCTTGTTTTCTTCGCTTTTGAGAGGGCAACAATGCTTGCGACAATAATGCCGCTTGTAAGGATTATGTTTCTTATCATCTCATAAAAAAACCTGCCCCAGTCAACAGGAGCAGGAGGATGCGTTACAAAGCTTAATGTCCCCGCTATAAAAAGCCCCGCCAAAAGCACGGAAAGAAGATAGCCGCTGCAGAATATGCCTGCCATGTAAATCTTGTCTACGGCGTTTAGGTTTTTGCTTTTTAGCAAGTCGAAAAAGTGTTTCTTCCATGAATATATTACCCCATAAGCCCATCTCATCTGCTGCCTGTACAGGTCTTTTAGCGTAAAAGGAACTTCGCTGTCGCATTCGAGGTCGTCGAGGTATTCTATCCTGTAGCCCTTTTCAAGAAGCCTTAATGAGAACTCTATGTCTTCCGTAAGATTCCCGCTTTCCCACGAGCCAAGCTCTATTAAAACGTCTTTTCTTACGGCTTCCGCAGAGCCGCACAGGAATGCAATTTTCCTTCTTTGGTACATGAATGGTATTGTTATGTGGTGGCACGTGTAAACAATCGTAGATCCAAGCACGGATATCAGGTTTTGGCCGGAGTTTACAAGATTCCATCTTGCCTGAACACCGGCAGTATTGGCATCATTGATGAAAGGCACAACTATTCTTTGCAAAAAATCGCTTTTAGGAATAAAGTCAGAGTCGAATATTACTATAATCTCCCCATTTGAATGCCTGAGCATGTTGTTTAGGTTTGCGGGCTTGTATCCCTGGTTTGTGCCCCTCTTAATTATTTTTATAAGCTCGTGCCCTTTTGCAAAATCACAAAGCTTTTGGGATATTTGCTCAATGCTGCTGTCATCGCCTATTAGTATCTCGTACTTGCTTTTAGGATAATCAAAATCCAGGCAGCTTTTCGCGCATCTTATAGCCACTGGCTCGTTG
>CAYWNO010000001.1:0-18399 GCA_964459665.1 uncultured Methanosarcinales archaeon | reverse complement strand
CAATTTTCCCGTTTTTTTGCGCGATGGGCTTTTTTTTATTGAATGCCGCGTAGATTGAGAACACGTAATATAAAGCTGATACTATAAATGCCAGAAAAAGCAGCGCAGCAAAAATATTATCAAAGATTGCATGGAAAAAATCAAGTATCTGCCTTCCGGTGGCGTTATACTTTACAAAAAATGCACTAACCAATTCTAGGTATTTGCTGAAAAATTGCCCAAATAAGACGGTTGCACTCATGTTTATTCACTTGATGTAAAAGCTGCTTTTCCAAAATTTGTGCCTTAATAATGTGACTAAAATCATTATATTTAAAACTATTGTATATGGGAAGTAAAAAAATATTGCAAACATATTTTTGAAAGTTATTTTCTCCTTGAACATTCTTAGGGCAAGCAGGCTTAGCAATGTCGTGATTATTCCCGACAGAACGCCGAAAATCGTGTAAGAAGACACGCCCCATTCAGGTATCTTGTAAATAACATAGGCTGGCCCCATAAGGCTAAACCACCTGAAAAGGTAATTGAGCAGGCTAAAGGCGCTTTGGGAGTTATACGGCAGCCAATAGCTTATCTGGAATATTATAAGCGGCAGCGAGAGGAATGCGTAAAACGACCACCAGAACTGGTTGACATAAAGAAAGATTATTGACGGCGATGAGCTTATCGAAAAAAGCTCCTTGTTTTTTATCATGGACTGAAGAGCGCCAATCCACCACCTAACGCGCTGCCTGTACAAGCCCATTATAGTGCTCGGGACAATTGTGTGGCCGCATGCGGTAGAAACGCAGATTGTCTTGTACCCTGCCTTCTTGATTTCAAGGGCTATGTCCTGGTCTTCTGCCATGGTGTCTTTTTTAAAGAAGCCCACCCTTTCAAGCACCGATCTTCTGTAGCAGGCGAGTGATCCCGAAAACCATATTCCGTTGTTAAAAGTCGTTGAAAAGCTATTTCTTATGAGGTTGCCCATGCTGTACTCGATGGCCTGAAACCACGTGAGCAATGAATTGCTATTTTTTACTCTATTGTTGCCCGTGGTTGCGCCGATGTTTTTATCTGCGAACGGCCTTATCAAATCCCTCAGGCAGTCCTTGCCTGGAGTTGTGTCTGAATCCACCGTAAAGATAAATGGAAAGGAAGAATTGCGAACGCCTGAATTAAGGGCTTCGACTTTGCCAAGGTGCCTTTGCTTAACCAGTTTCACATTTTTGAATTTTCTGATGATGCTTATCGTGCTATCCTTCGAGCCGTCGTCAACAACAATTACTTCAAGCTTGTTTTTCGGGTAGTTGAGGCTGCATATTGAGCTTAAGCATTCCTTTATGTTTTTTTCCTCGTTATAGGCAGGCACCACAATGCTTACATCAGGCTTAAAATCCTTTGCCTTCCTGTTAAAAAATGTCGAGATTAGATATAACAGGAATATCAAAACAATATAAACGAACAGCACTGCAAAAAGCACGCTTGATAATAGCATGACAAATTCTTTCATTGCGTATTTGTTTATTATTTTGTTTTTAAATATTTCTATTGAGAACTTTGAAAAAATCAATTTTTTAGTCGAACGCGTGCGAGCGAACCCGATTCGCTCGCATGTCGCAAAATTGATTTTTTTCTCTATTGTCAGCTTAAGAAATTTAATCCCATGCCCTTGCATACATCCTTATAGCCGGCAAGGCATATCCCAAAGCCGGTTATGGACATTAGGCAAACTAAGCCTCCTAGCGCTATGCCTGCAACGGCAAGCCACTTGCCTCCGTAGATTTCCGGCTGTTTTTTAATCCCGTATAATGCCCTAAATCCCATTACTATTGCCAGAATCCCGAATATCAGGTTCAGCAGCGGAATCCAGAAAGTAAGTCCAAAAATGAATGATGCCATAGCCGCAGCTTTTGATTTTTTCATTGCCCGTGTGGTTTTAGATTGGTATTAATAGAGAACTTTGAAAAAATCAATTTTTTAGTCGAACGCGTGCGAGCGAACCCGATTCGCTCGCATGTCCCAAAATTGATTTTTTCACTTGCACAAAAATCGAAGATTTTTGTGCATCCTAAAAATCTTTTGATTTTTATGATATTGCAGGTTATAAGTTGAAAAATTCGCTTGAAAAGCGAATTTTTCAAAGTTCTCAATAGTTTTCCATTAAAAAACACTTGAGAAAAACCCATATATTTAAATACTCCTTATTTAAGTTAGTATACCTATCTATATAATAATATATTAAAGAATACTAAAGTATACCAATGAAGGAAGATATTACTACAATAAAACTTAGTAAAAAAAGTGTCCAGATTCTAAGTAAGCTAAAAATCCATCCCCGGCAGGCTTACGAGGAAGTGATTCTAAAATTAATTTCCAAAAATGAAGAAATCAAAAACAAGACTAAGAAAGGGCAATAAAAGGATGCAGGCAAATCATAAAAATCCGACCACTCTGGACTACGCTCCGCTTCGTCCAGAGTTTGCTCGCCCTTCGGGCTCGGGTCGGATTTTTAGGATGCCAAAAATAGAAAACTCCTTAAATTTAAAGGATACCCTAGATTTCACTTCGTTACATCCAGAGTTTTCTATTTTTGTGCATAAGAAGCCGTATGGGCTGCTGGCTGCGCTATCCTTGCTGTCAATAGCTATTCTCATAACATTGCTCATAACATCGAAATCTTCTTTGGTTGGGCATTTGACCCTTGAAAAAGAATACTCATTCAATGACAGCTTGAATGCGGACTTTGCTTTAGATTCTAAAATGTTATGGAAGCTGAATAATCTCGCGGATATTAAAAGCATCAGGCTATCGGGACAGCTGAAGAATAACACGATAGCAAGGGTTTATATCGAGAATGAGGGCGTTAGGTATTTGATATTGAATGCAACAAAGTCTAATGCAACGCAAGGCATTCCTAAGATTACCGGATTTGCAGCCAAATCCGATAAAGAGGATAAAGGGAAAGACGAAGGTAAAGATAAAGGCGAAGATAAGGAAAAAGAAACAAAGAATAATGAGACGGAAAATTCCAATGAGACAAAAAGCGTCAATGATTCAATAGTGAACGAGTCAGTCAAAGAGGATAAGGGAAAGAACGAAGAAAAAGAAAATGGAAAAGAAACAAAGAATAATGAGACGGAAAAGGTTAATGAGACTGGAACTGTTAACGAAACAAAAACTGTCAATGATACAATAGCCAATAAGTCGGTAAAAATAAAATTTGCGTATAATAAGGGAACTTCGTATGACGAAGATGACGACGGCATTGAATTTACAGCTAATGCGATTGACTTTTCAGTTGCAGGCAGCGCATTCAGTTGGAATGCCGACAGCTCCAAACTGTGCGCAAGATACGAGGTTTATAACATTGATTTGGACAAATCAACAATCGCCTGCTACGGTAGCGATAAATGCTGCGCTTTGGTTAATTTGCTGCCTTCAAAGAATTTCTGGAATGAGACTTTGTACTTAACTTATAATTCATTGGGGGCTGGTTATAACAACATAGTGAGCGCACAAATCATATATTATAATGACTCGGGAAAAGAGATTATTTATAGCGAATGGTCGAATCTTAGCGCTGTTTTCAGGGAAGAGGGATTTGTAAGCTACGAAAATATTTGTGTTAATACATGCTCGGTATCGGGATTCAACAAGAGCAGCTACAAATTAATAGTTGAAGTTGAAAAGGGAAAAATCATATTGGGCAGCATAAGCTACACTGCCAAGGAACTTATAAGGAATTCTGCGCCTAAATTATCCAAAGAGATTGGCAACTATACGATAGGAAGGGGCGGCAGCTTAACAATAAACCTTAGCGATTATTTCATTGACAAGGATGAGGATGCATTGTCTTATGATTACTACAAGGACGGCAATTTTTATGTAAAGGTTGCAAACGGTATTGCGAGCATAACTCCGAAATCCGTATTTACCGGAACGCTCTATACATTTTTCATTGCGAACGACAGCGAGGATATTGCAACTTCCAACCTGTTTTGGATTAACGTAACTTCTGATATGGGAAATGATGCTGCGCCAAAAATCGTGATAGGGAAGCCAGTAAGATGGAAAAAGAGAGTTTTAATTGATGCGAATAACATCAGCTCTTTTAACTTTACTTTGCCAAAGACTGCCTTGAATATTTCTATTAAAATAGTAAACCAGTCGGCAGAAAAAGAATTGGCTTGGGATAAGATAAAGGTTATAGACGAAGGCAGGCTCAAGGACAAGGTGAATTTTGAAGCGGGGCAGGAGCTTGACAGCGTTAAGAATAAAATAAATATTTTAGAAGATGCGAAGATTAAAGACGCATTGAGGGTTGCAATTGACGGCGAGGAACTTGGGAAAGAGAGGATAGATTCAAAGCTAAGCGAGCTTTACATTAAAAAATCAGGGCTTGAGCAGATACAGCCAAGCTCAATAACAGGGAATGTTTCAATAACAGGGAATGTTGTTTCTTTAACGGAGCTTTCCAATGCGCAGCCCGCCTTGAATGATTTATCTCCTGTGCTGGTTGTAAATGAAAATCTTAGCAGGAGCATGGAAGTTGAATTTGAGTATGAGACAGAAGGGCCTGCTGCAATCGAGCAGCAGGTTAATTCTTACACGAAGCAGGTAAGGATTGTGTCTGATGCAAGCTATGAGAATGTGCTTGCCTTAACTGCTTTGAATGATGTTTCACGGCAGGCGATAAAGCTTTACTGGATTAAGAACGCAAGCAAAGAGCTGTTTGAAAACGTTTCTTATTTCGACAACAACTCGAATGGGCTGGTTGATTACATTGAATGGGTTGTTCCGCACCTTTCCAACCAGACTTTTGAGGTTTCGATTACAGTTTTGAATTTGCATTCCTTCCCAAGCTTGTATGGGAACTGGACAGTCCAGTTCAACACTACGGGGACTGGGAATCTGACTATAATTGGGTTTAATGGAACAACTTATGCTGAAAAAGAGATTGATGATTCTTACAGCAGAAATGATTTGGATATTTTGGAATTAAGATGCGCTAATAATGTATTAGATCCCCTATATATTGTTGACTTGGGGAATTTGTCGCTTGAAGGATTAAGCGCAATTAGCGGTGATTTTATAGAAAATGCAGATTCAGGAAGCACAATTTATTTGGAAGAAAAAGAAAAAAACGGGTTCCATAGCCAAGCTATTGCACCCGGACCGTATCTGATTTCTCACAAGGATGTGCTTATAAAACAATACATATATAAATACCTTTCGGTTGATTCGCTACGCTCAGAATATCAACTCCTCCCGCCCACCCCGAACCGCCTCATTGCGCCGGACCGAGGATCCGGTTTCTCACAAGGATCCGCGGGTTCAAATTCTCTCAGCGATGAGATGAATCTCCCGCCCCCAGCGTCAAATATAAAATTCTTAATTAATTTACCATCATTTGATGTAAATTCTGTCATGATGCTCAAGGCATTCGAAAATAATAATGTTCCCCTTAACACTGAAAGTGAGAACGAAACTCCCGATTTGGACTCTTTTGAGATGACTCAAATCATGTCTAAGATTTTTGAAGTGCATGATGCCTTTAATATCCATACTGGCAATTTGAGTTATCTTTTTGTTAACAGCGATGAACAAAGCAGGATTTTTACTCTTGAGCTTCTTAAGGCTTTTTTCAATATTAGAAATATCAATATTCATAATTCTTCACGCCATTTCTTAAACTCAGCTACAGTCATTGATTTGCCGGAAGGCTTTGTTATCCTCGATCTTAACTTCTCAACGTATTCTTCCTTTAGCTGTAATTCGTCAATAGGGTACCAATCAATATTATCACAAAATTTTTGCGCTTCTTTTGAGAGATCGCCAGTTCGGATAAATTCTTCAAATATTTCACGCTTTATTAATTTCTCTCTAACCACCTCAGACCAGTTTACCCATGGAAAACAATTCATGCCTTTGATTATTTCATCCTCCAACGGAACTGTTATGCTTACCATTTATAATTCACCCATCCCTTCAAGCTCTTTAAATCTTTCAAGCTTCAATAATTTTTCTTTGATGCCTTCCTTAATAACTTCCGGCCAATTTATATCTGACATAGAGTCTAACCTCTCTTTTAACTTTTTCGGCACAGATACAGTGAATCTTTTCATTTTAAATACATCCATCTCATGTGTTAATAAACGCAAATGTGTTGATATATTTAAATTTTTTGCAGAAAATAAAAAAGAAATAAAAACTGAGTTCCCAAGTCTGGTACAAAATGCGGAATCCGTTGAAAATAATAGCAATCAAAATTTTACAGAAAAAAATAAAAAGGGTTCACAGAATCTGGTAATTGAACCCAAAGTTAGTTCACGCCTATCGAGTAGTTTAGATGAGCAAGTATATAAAGTTTTCGGAGAAGAGTGGAGAGCGGTAGGGTGGCAGAATCTGGTAATGCGCTCGACTATCAATCGAGTGGGTTCACGCCTGTCTGGGTTCAAAGCTTCTGCGGAAGTGGGTGTCCCAGCCCTACCGTCCACAAATCCATTAAACGAAAAACTCAATAAAAATAATCAATATTCAACAAATAAAGAAGAAAAAGAAAAAAACGGGTTCCATAGTCAAGCCATAGCACCCAGACTCAATCTGATTCCATCACGAATACAACAGGTAAAACAAAACTTATATAAATACCTTTCGGTTAATGTAAGCATCTTGACAGAGCTGGGGTCGCATAAAAATAAATTTTCTTCGCTACGCTCAGAATATCAACTCCTCCCGCCCACCCCGAACCGCCTCATTGCGCCAGACTCAGGATCTGGTTTCCATCACGGATCCGCGGGTTCAAATTCTCTCAGCAATGAGATGGATCTCCCGCCCCCAGCGTCAAATAAGGGTCATTATTCAAAAAATTCTTCCATAAAGAATTTTTTTACGGACTTCTTCACCATAATACCATCAGCTTATGCCCTGCATATCGGCACAGGCTCTTACAGCACAATAACCATAGAAGGCAGGCAATACGCTTTGCTCACAAAAGAGCAAGTGTCCGGGCATTCTTACAAAACAATTGGGGTTTATTATGAGAACTTCAACTGCGACAACAAAACTGCTTACCACACCGTGAAGGAATTAAGCACGGGCGGGCATCACCAGCAATTCAACTTTTCCGGGCAGATTGCCGATGCGTTTAACACGGTTGCGAATACAACCTGCAGCGCCGGAGATAACCTGACGGAATGCAACGTAAGCTCGATAATCGGAATCACAAACGGCTCTTACCTGTAGTACAACATCCTGCGTATATTGAATGGAGGGGCTTTAAGAAACCAAAGTCCGACGGCGCAATTTGCGATTAATGCCAGCAGCATAATCATAGAAAGCGGCGGCAGAATTGAGGGGAATGTAAACATAACGGCGGCAAATCTGACTATACTTTCTGGAGGGATGATAAATGCGACGGGGACTGGGTTTGCTGGTAGTGGAGGGACAGGAGCAGGTGCAAATGGCGATGGTCCTGCTGATGGTGGGGGTGGTGGAGCAGGTTATGGTGGTGTTGGCGGTAATGGACAAGGTTCTGGAGGAACAGGCGGTTCAAATTATGGCAATGCATTAGCGCCAACAGGCATGGGAAGTGGCGGCGGTGATGGTAATGGTGGAACGGGTCCAGGCGGCTCCGGCGGCGGTGCGATAAAGATAAATGTTACAAACACTTTGATAGTCAATGGAACAATAACAGCTGATGGAGGGATTGGAGGAATTGGTGTGAGTACCATCTCAGGCGGCGGAGGAAGCGGCGGTAGCATCTATATAATCGCCAATTCATTTCAAGCAGCAGGAAATATTACCGCTAAAGGCGGTGTAGGTTTAGATGCAAGCACTGCTGATGGAGGCGGCGGCGCAGGCGGCAGGATTGCAGTTTATTATAAAACCGGACCAACAAATCTAATTTTAAATGTAAGCGGTGGCAATGCTACACCTAATGCCAACGCCGGCGCCAACGGCACGAACTTTTCAGCGAGCTTAATCAATGTTCAGCTGACATTAAACCAGACAACACAAGTCGTGGCAGGAAAGAATCTCACAATCTACGGCAACTTCACAGTGTCCGCCTATAACCTTACGAATTATACAATAAGTGTTTTCGTCGGCAATCTCCAGTATTTCATTAACGACTCGGAATATGCATTGAAGAATATAACGACATCAAACAATCCAAAAACAAACGACACAAGCGGAGGCACAAACACAGGCGGATTTAGATACAACATCACGATTCCGGATTCATTGGCATCGGGAACTTATACATTAACTGTGAACTCAAGCTTGAATATTATTTCAGGCACTGCAAGCGTTAACTTCAATATTCCACCTCCCAATCCGCCAATCATAAATAGAAATGTTACTATTCCGACTTATCCTCAGTTTGGAAGGAACGTTACAATACAGGCAAATGTTACTGATGCTGATGGCAATACGGATATTAAATCTGTTAACTTTACTTTAATTGCTCCAAATGGCACTTTCTTATTGGCTTATAGGAATGGAACACAAGACGGCTCAACCGGTGACTTTTGGAACAGCTCAAGCGTTAATCTAACTTCTTACGGTACGTGGCTCTGGAATGTAAGCGCATTTGACATCGATGGAAGGATAATAAACAGCACAACTGGACAGATTATTCTGATGCAGATAACAGAAAGCCTGAATGCTACATTGATTCCTGCATCTGCTCCTATTGCTGTTTACGGGCATATTAATCTTAGCAATGGAAGCAACGTGAGCAGCACAAATATTAATCTGTTTATAGATAATGGCAAAATTAACTTGAATAATTCAGTTATTGAAAATGCAACTAACTTCTTAAGTGGAACTACAATCAATGTGACTGTTAATGCCAATAATATTACTTTGCAGGTAAATGGCTCTAACCAATATCCTAACCAAAGCGGAAACTTTAATTCTCAAGTGATTGATACTTTAACTGTGAGCAACTTTACTTTCATATCATGGACACAAGAAGTGTCTTATCAAGCCGAGATTGGAAGATGCGTTGCCAAAGACAGCTTGATAACTTTAGCTAATGGCTCAAAGAAGAAGATAAAAGACATTAAGGAAGGAGAGTATGTTCAATCTCTAGACGAGAAAACAGGAAAGATTGTTGCTAATAAAGTTAATGCTTTATTGGATATGGGCAACAGAACTGTATTTGAAGTAATGACAGAAAGTGGAAGGGCAATCAACACAACAAGCAATCATCCGTATTTGGTTAAGTTGCATAGTAAGGAAGATTGTTACAAATACATTGATGATGTATGGAATAAGGATTATCAAAAAAATTCATCCTCGGATATGAATTTTTTTGTAGATTATTGCACAAGATGGGTTGAAGTAAGCAAATTGAAAGAGGGAATGGAAGTTGCTGTGCCGAAAATAAAAGAAAGTTATTCTTTCAAAAACATATCAACTAATTCCGGGGTAGAATATACTTTAATTTCACCCTGCTTTTTAAAATCCTTCTCTCTTGACCAGATTGCGCATCCAAGCTGTAATGCAAGCGCAAAGTACGGCACATCTTTGCTATGCGGGGCTAATTTCTCCGCATTAGACTGCGTTGCAGCAGAAAATTTGTATATTGGGAATATTTCAATCCTTTCTCTAAGAATTTCAAACGCGTCCTTGACTTCATCTTCGCCAGCGCCGCAAATCTTAGCCAATGTTCCGATATTTTTATTAAACTCGTCTATTAAATACGGAATTGCAACCAACTTTAATTTATCAGCAAAGAATAATTCATTGGTTTTGCCTTTGCCAATGATGGCCGCAAACAAAACATTGGCATCAACAACAAGCTCCATTTATTTGGCCTCGCGAAACCTCTTTGCCACTGCTTCAGAAATCTTATCAGTGAACTCCTTAGCTTCCCTGCCAGAGACCTTAATCTTAGATGAAAATTCCTTAAGCCTTCTCAACTTATCTGCCTTGTCAAATATAGCCTTAGTAGCCACTTCGGACCAGTCCAGCTTAATTTCCTTAATAGTTTTCTCTAACTCATCAGGCACTGATATTGTTATTGTTCCCATTTTACAATCACCAAAAGAAAACAAGGAAAATGGCTATTTAAACTTTTCTGAAAATTCCGACATAACCTTCGAAAAAATCACATCCATAAAAGTATTGGATAAACAACAAGTCTATGATCTGGAAATAGAAGGCACGCATAACTTTATTGCCAATGACATAATTGCGCACAACACAAACGCCGATAAAAACCCTCCCAATTTAGGCGGAATAAACACTTCCGGATTGGTTTTGCTGATGCACTTTAACAATGAAAGCAGTCAGGGAGAAAATAATAGTTTAGTTAAAGATTGGAGTGTTGATGTGAATGGCGAAAGAAGCGCAAGCGCAAATAATAATGGAACGTTACTTAATGGTACAAGTATTAATAAAACAAATTATAAATTTGGTGGCGGGGCTGCGCAGTTTGATGGGGTAGATGATTTTGTGGGAAAATTCCCAAAAATTATTTCTCCAGTGGGATCATCGAGGACTATTTGTTTATGGACTAGTATAGCAGATCCGTCGCGTAGGCAAGGATTGGTTACTACAAGGCCATTTACAGGGGTGGATGGAGGATTCCTATTTGGTCCAGACGGAGTCGCTAATGAAATTTCATATGTACATATAGGGGGGTCAAATCTGGCCGTTGGAACCACTATTAACGCTAATCAATGGTATCACCTGTGTGTGACGCTTGATACGGCTTCAGCAGTCGCGACTATGTATAAAGATGGGTTGCAGATTGGTTCGCTTGCGTCTTTCAGCGTCGAAAGAAATACTAGTAGTAACGGAACAATCGGTGCTGAGGAAGATGGACTAAATGCTGGTCGGTTGCTCAACGGCTCCATAGACGAAGTCGCAATCTGGAACCGCTCATTATCTGCGCAAGAAATCTTAAACCTATACAAACGAGGTGCATTAAAATTAAACTTAAGCGTTAGAAGCTGCGATGACTCTGCTTGCAGTGGAGAATCATTTAGCGATTACTTTACAAACTCATCCGGAATAAAGCTTAACACTACAATAACGCCAATCAATAGATACTTCCAGTACAGGTTTGACTTTAACTCATCTGGTCTTAATTTAACTCCGGTTTTGTATAATGTAACAATTAACTACACAAATTTAGCAACAGATTCTTTTGGAAATTACAACTACACATTTACTTCTCCGTCTTCGACCGGAACTTATACCATCAAAATAAATACATCAACGGATACTGGCATTCCCGGAGAACAATTAACTGCACTGACAGTTGATGCAACGCCTCCAACTGTAAACACCTCAATCAACAACACCTCTCCAAGAAGAAACAGCGTTGTTAACCTATCCGTAAATGTAACCGATAACATAGCGCTGAGCATCGGGCAGATTATTGTTAATGACACGGGAGCGGTAAGATTCTTTAATTTTAGTTTAAGCGGAACAGCAGACACATTCTCCCAAAACATAACCGTAAGCTGCGGCAGGGGCTGCGTGATTAACTTTACTGCAAGGGTTAATGATACTGTAAATAACTTTAGGACGAATGATACTTTGATTACAATAACAAACACTCCGCCTGACACGCCTGTGATTACTTTCCCTGCAAACAACATGTACACGAGCAGGCAGCCGTTGCCATTAAACATTAGTGGAAATGATGTTGATAGCGATGTGATTAACATAAGCTATTACATAAACGGCAAGTTGAACCAGACTTCGCTTTTCAATACGACGTTGAACGCTTCTGACGGGACTTATATTTTAAACGTCAGCGCTGCTGACGCTTCTTCTGTTTCGGCAAATGCAACAGTTAATTTTACTATTGACACTAAAAATCCTGCTGTAAGATTAGATAGTCCTGCAAACTACACATGGAGCACCGCATCTTTTACAGCAAGCTTTACCCCAAGCGATGCAAACTTGGGGAACTGCACGCTGTACCATAACTTTACAGGCGTGTGGCAGTCGAATGTTACTGTGGTTAATGCAGTGAGCGGGGCTTCAAATTCTTTTTCAGCAATCACGGTAAATGACAGCCTGTTTGTGTGGGACGTTAGCTGCAATGATCTTGCTGGAAACAGCGCATTCAACGGCAGCAACTTTACTGCGAGGATTGACACCGCATCGCCGACTGCATTTAATTTAACTTCTCCTGCGAATAATACGTTAAGCAGTAATTTAACTCCGACGTTTAACTGGAATAGAACGATAGAGGCTAACTTTGCAAACTACACATTGCAGATTAGCAACGGAAGCAATTTTGAGACGATAAACTACACTGCAATCTCTGCGGTAAGGACAGAGGCAAATGCCACTGTTACAGTTGCAACGGACAAAACATGGTTCTGGAGGGCAATAGCATTTGACCAGGCGGGAAACAACTTTACGTCGGGGTACTTTAATTATACGACTGACACCAAAAATCCTGCTGTAAGATTAGACTCGCCTGCAAACTACACATGGAGCGGATCTGCATTCACTGCAAGCTTTACCCCAAGCGATGCAAACTTGGGGAACTGCACATTGTATCATAACTTTACCGGTGTATGGCAGTCAAATGTTACAGTGGTTAGTGCTGTAAGCGACTCTTCAAATTCTTTTGCGGCAATCACAGTTAATGACAGCCTGTTCGTCTGGGACGTTAGCTGCAATGATCTTGCTGGAAACAGCGCATTCAACGGCAGCAACTTTACTGCGAGGATTGACACCGCATCGCCGACTGCATTTAATTTAACTTCTCCTGCAAACAATACGTTAAGCAATAATTTAACTCCAACTTTTACATGGAATTTGACAGTAGAAGCTAACTTTGCAAACTACACTTTGCAGGTTAGCAACGGGACGGATTTCTCAACGATTAACTATACGGCAATCTCTGCTGCAAGGACAGAGGCTAATGTAACAGTGACTGTTGCAACTGACAGGACATGGTATTGGAGGGCTATAGCATTCGATCAGGCTGTAAACAACTTTACGTCGGGCTTCTTTAGGTACGTGACTGACACCACAAGCCCGAGCGTTGCAATACTTAATGTAACGCCAAATCCCGCAGAGTTTACATTTGATAATGTAACTGTGAACTGGACTGCATCCGACGCTAACTTAAATTCATCTATTGTGAATGTAAGCTATCCGAATGGCTCACTGCTTTCAACTTATACAAATAATTTTACGCTGACAACTACGAACTTGACTGTTATAGGCAACTACACGATAACACTTTTTGCAAATGACAGCGCAGGAAACTTCAACACGGCATCTACGCAATTAAAAGTGAGGGACACGACTCCCCCGTCTGCATTCGGCCTTTTAACGCCTGCAGACGGGACAAGAAGCAACGTGCTAAATCCTACATTAACATGGCAGGATACTGTGGAGCCTGATTTTAATAATTACACGATTGATTTGAGCAGCAGCAATTCTTTTTCATTCGTAAACTTCAGCTATAAGGCAGGAGGCAATGCAAGCAATTCCTCATTTACCGTAACGACTGCATTGACTCCGGGCATTAATTGGACATGGAGAGTAACTGCTTATGACAAGTCTAATAATTCGAGACTATCACTAAACCAATTCAGATACGAAACATTCGTCAATACTCCCCCGACAGTTCCAAATTTAACATCTCCTGCGAATAATACGGAGCAAATCTATAACAACATAAACTTTACATGGAATGCTTCAACTGATGCGGACAATGATAATATCAACTATGAACTTATTGTCGCCAAAGACACTTCATTTACGCAGGTTGACCTTAATGTAACCGGAATAGGCGCAACATACTACTCTCTTTTGCAAAACGCAAGCGCATTAAGCAGAGGGGTAAGGTATTGGCGTGTAAGAGCTTATGACGGGGCTAATTTCTCTGATTATTCGGCTTACATGCAGCTAAGAAGCATTGTTGCAATACTAAACATCACGTCTCCCTTGAATAATTCGGTTTTCTATCCGGGAAATACGACGGCAATAACAATAAATGTGCTAAACGGCTCTGACTGGGTCAATAATTCGTTTGTAACTTTAAACGGAACCAATTACACATTGTCAAATTCGTCGGGCGGCTGGACTGTAAATTTAACATTCCCGCAGCTTACGGCAAGGTACCTAAACATTACGGCATACGCGTATAACTCAACGGCAAACCTTACGGCAACAGCTTACATTACAGTTTTATTGTCGAAAGTAAACTCCTCTCCTGCGATTGATTATGTATGCGCTAATGAAACATATTCAAGGAACGGCTCGAATATCACGATAAAGCTCAAGGCGAGCCTTGATACGCTGATTAATGCAAGCAATGTAAGCCTTACTTTGCCTTCAGGGATTGTTTCAAACCTAACCCAGAACTCTTTTATGGATCAGGATTTAGTTTATACATACGGGTTTAACTACACGATTAACGAGACGGGAAACTACACCCTTACGGCAACCGTAAGGGATATAGAAAACAAGACAGCTGCCAAGAACTTCACGTTCTTTGCGGCATCAGGCGCAAAAAGCGTGAATGTATCGGGATTTAACATAACCAGCATCAAAATAAGGGATATATGCTCTAATGATGTCATCTCAAACGGCACGCAGCTTTCAGTTACCCTTGCAGAGAATGCATTAAGCAAGGTTGAGATAATTACTGCAAAGCCAACCATAGTCATAAGCAATGCAAACCTTACGAACACGACGAAGCTATTGAATTACACCGACATAGAAAAGAACATAAGCGCGCCGTCGGGCAAGAGGATTGTTACGGAGTTTGAGATAAAAACAAACCTTTCGCAGTTTGACAGCATCAATGTTTCTTATAATTATTCATCTTTGGAATCCGCCCTTGACAATGAGAATAATCTTGCGATGTACAAGTGCCCAACCCAGGCTGACTGCATTTCAAACGGATGGAACTTGTTAAACACGACACTTGACAACAAAGCAAATGTGATTTCTGCGAGCGTTAGCAGCCTTTCTGTATTTTTGGTTGCGGAAACGGCTACGACAACTACGACGACAACTACAACAGTTACTAATACGGTAACTGTCAGCACGCCAAGCTCAGGCGGAGGAGGCGGGGGCGGAATAAGCACAGTTGAAGTTCCAAAAATCGTAAAGCTTGAGATGCTAATGCCGCATGCCCTTAGCATTTACCTAAATGATAGCCTGACTGTTCCTATAATAATAAGAAACAGCGGCGAGGTTGGCATACAAAACATAAGCCTTGATACCAACATCACCTCCCAATATTTAACGGTATGGCTAAATAATACATACATCAAAAAACTCGGGGTAAATGAGATTGCAACAGTAAATGCAATCTTTACCAGCTTTGCAAACCAAAGCGGAAAGACGGAAGCTACGTTTACTGCAAACGGCAAGTATCCTTTGGTTACGGCTCAGGGCAGAATTTACATTGACGTGATAGATCGGCTAAAAGAGAACAAGAGCGTATTTTCTGAAAAAATAAAGTTTTTGGCTGACCTGTTCAACAACAATCCCGAATGCCTTGAGCTAAATGAGTTATTAAAGCAGGCAGAAGAATCCTCCAAAAAAGGCGAATTTGAGAAATCAAGGACACTTACGGAAACTGCAATAAGCTCCTGCAGGCAGCTTCTTTCATATAAGGCAAAAAGGATTGTTGCGGAAAAGCCGAAAAGTGCCGTAAAGCTCAAACTGAACGTTCCTCTCATAATAGCCTTGGTATTGATAATTCTTGCTTTGTTGTCTTACTACTTTGGAAAAAAGGGAAGCTTGAATCGGCTAAGAATAAGATTTCCGAAAAAATCCAGGAAAGAGAGAAGGCTTGGACCTACGCGCAGCGAGGAAGAGGAGATTAGAAGGTTGTTTAAGAAAAGAAAGATATAAATACAGTCACTAGCAAAAAAAGAATCAGGCTGTAATTTTTACAGTACAAATGGCTGTTGCAAAAAAAGAGGTGGACATCGGCGAATTAGAATTAATCAGAAAAATAATACTTACGAAGCTAACCTCCATAAAGAGGAAAAGATTCGAAGAGAAATCAATTGACAGATTCAGCTTGGCATTTAGGGTATTTCTTCTAAAATTTTTACATCTTGATTACGAATTTACAGAGCAAGAGCTTTCTAAAGAGCTTGAAAAAAGAAGAGTAAACAATGAATTAAAAGAGGGCATAATGCGCATTGCCAACCTTCTTGCCGAAATAAAATATGAAGGAAAGAAGGTAACAAAGATAGAATTTAATGCCATGCTTGACGAGGGAATCAAAATAATAATGGCCGCCACGCACAAGGTAGATGAGAAAATTGAGAAAGAGCATGAGCAGAAAAAAGAAAGGCAAAGGCTAATTGAGGAGTCGAAAAAGAAGCTCAGGGACGGATTATTTAAAATCGTGCATTCTATGGATGGCGTTTCGAACAGGCTAAAAGGCGCTGCAAGAGGATGGAAGAAAAGAATCATAGAGCAAGGGCGCAAAAAGAAATTAAAAAGAAAAGAGTTGGAAAGAATTAGATTAGAAGAAAAGGAAAAAAGGAAAATAAAAGTTATTCAGGAGGAGAGGGAAGCATTAAAGAGAAAAAGAGAGGAAGAGTCCAGAAATTTAAGGGCAACAGAACAGCAGAAAAAAGAAAGGCAAAGGCTAATTGAGGAGTCGAAAAAGAAGTTTAGAAATAATTATATTAAAATTTTACATTCAATGGGCGCAAGCCGCAATAAGCTAAAAAATGCCATAAAAGAATGGAAGATAAAAATAACAGAGCAAAGAAGCAAAAGTGAATTGGAAAGAAAAGAGTTGGAAAGGGTTAGGTTAGAAGAAAAGGAAAAAAGGAAAATAAAAGTTATTCAGGAGGAGAGGGAAGCGTTAAAGATAAAGAGGGAGGAAGAGCTTAAAAATCTCAAGGTAACAGAACAGCAGAAAAAAGAAAGGCAAAGGCTAATTGAGGAGTCGAAAAAGAAGTTTAGAAATAATTATATTAAAATTTTACATTCAATGGGCGCAAGCCGCAATAAGCTAAAAAATGCCATAAAAGAATGGAAGATAAAAATAACAGAGCAAAGAAGCAAAAGTGAATTGGAAAGAAAAGAGTTGGAAAGGGTTAGGTTAGAAGAAAAGGAAAAAAGGAAAATAAAAGTTATTCAGGAGGAGAGGGAAGCGTTAAAGATAAAGAGGGAGGAAGAGCTTAAAAATCTCAAGGTAACAGAACAGCAGAAAAAAGAAAGGCAAAGGCTAATTGAGGAGTCGAAAAAGAGGATTAGAGATAATTATATTAAAATAAAAAAAGCGCTTCCGGGCAGTTGTCATCATCTTATGGTTAAAATAAGAATTCTAAGAGCCAACAAAGCCCTTGGCAAAAACAGGATTTCAAGGGCTAAATCATTATATACTCGCGCGATAAATAGCTACACAAAACTAAAACAGAAAGAAAAAAAAGAGGTTTACCCGATTTTATTGAAGCTTTACAATGATATTTCAAGCCAAGTCATTAACCATAATAGAGAGGTAAAAAATGAAAGAACTCGACAAAAGCACAATAGCTAATTGCAAGAAAAGCATTGATAAGGTAAGGAATGAGATTGCCAAGGTAGTAGTGGGGCAGGAAAATGTTGTAAATGGGCTTTTAAGGGCCTTACTCGCAAATGGCCATGTTTTAGTCGAGGGAATCCCCGGGATTGCAAAAACATTGCTGGTAAAAACGCTGGCGCACTCAGTAAACTGCAAATTCAGCAGGATACAGTTCACCCCGGATCTCTTGCCGACGGACATTGTCGGCCTAACTTCTTATGACAGCAAAAAAGGCTTTTATGTTGTAAAAGGGCCGATATTCAGCAACTTTGTGCTGGCTGATGAAATCAACAGGGCACCTCCAAAAGTCCAGTCCGCATTGCTAGAGTCTATGCAGGAAAAGCAGGTTACCATTGGAAAGCAGACTTTTCATCTGGACAATCCTTTTTTGGTCCTAGCAACCCAAAATTCCATAGAGACATTGGGAGCTTATTCGCTTCCTGAGGCGCAGATCGACAGGTTCCTGTTCAAGCTGCTGATGACGTATCCCTCAAGGGAAGATGAGAAAAAGATTATAGAGAATAATATATCAATCAAGGCATTTGAGGAGTATGAAATAAAGCGAGTTATGTCTCCCAATGAGATAATAAGGCTGCAGGGCATCACGAAAAAAATAAGCCACACTGATAAAATCAAGGATTACATAGTAAATATAGTCAATTCGACAAGAAACCCAAAAAAATACAACATAAAGACGGGCGGATTCATAGAGCTCGGCGCATCGCCTCGCGCTTCCATAAACCTTTTCATAGCTGCCAAAGCAGATGCCCTGCTAAAAGGAGACGCTTACATAACGCCGCAGCACGTAAAGGATGTTGCATTCGATGTGCTAAGGCACAGGATAATCCTCAACTATATCGGGCAGGCAGAAGGCGCAAATACGG